>CAZMLG010000217.1:0-5179 GCA_964566985.1 uncultured Intrasporangiaceae bacterium | reverse complement strand
CGCAGCATGAGCACCTTCGCGCCCGATGCCGCCATCTCCTGCATCTCCTCGTTGGTGATGCGGTCCACCTTGCGGGCGCTCGGCACGATGCGCGGGTCGGCGGTGAAGATCCCGTCGACGTCGGTGTAGATCTCGCACACGTCCGCGTTCAGCGCGGCGGCGAGGGCGACGGCGGTGGTGTCGGAGCCGCCGCGGCCGAGCGTGGTGATCTCCTTCGAGGCCTGGCTCACGCCCTGGAAACCGGCGACGATGACGATGTGCCCGTCGCCGAGGGCCTTCTCGATGCGGCCCGGCGTGACGTCGATGATGTGCGCACGCCCGTGCACGTCGTCGGTGAGGACGCCGGCCTGGGACCCGGTGTAGGAGCGGGCCGAGTGGCCCATGTCGGCGATCGCCATCGAGACCAGCGCCATCGACATCCGCTCACCGGCGGTCAGCAGCATGTCGAGTTCGCGGTCGGGTGGGTCCGGCGACACCTGTGCGGACAGGTCGAGCAGCTCGTCGGTGGTGTCACCCATCGCGGACACGACAACCACTACGCGGTTGCCGGCCTTGCGGGTGTCGACGATGCGGCGCGCAACGCGCTTGATGCTTTCGGCATCAGAGAGCGAGGAGCCACCGTACTTCTGGACAACTAGGCTCACAGCGGATTCTCCGTCGTGTTGAGTAATGCGTACGGAGAGGCCTAGTTTAATCCCGCGTCCACCACTCGGGCACGGTGCCCGCGATCCGGACGACGCGTCGGGCATGTTATCCGCGCACGCGAGTGCGGTCAGCTTACCGCAGGCCCATCCGGCCCAGGTTGCGCTCGGCCCGACGATCCAGGGCCTTCAGGCGCGTGATCGCGTGGTTCACCCGAGTCCGATCATCCGAATGCAGGTCGGCGGCGAGCTTTCGGATCGTCGCCGGGTTCAGCCCGGCACGCCTCGCGCCGCGCAGGCTGGCCTTCGAGGTCAGGTCGACGTTCGGCAACCGGTCGGCCGGTGACGCGGTGCTCGGCGGCCGGGCCGACGGGGACGTATGCGGTGCCGCCATCGGGCTGCCGGTCAGCACGGGGCTGATCGCCGCGGCATACGCCTGGTTGCCGTCGCGGTTCGGGTGGTAGGACTCGGTGACCGGGTCGGACAGCCCGTTGAGCCACTCACCGTCGACGCCGCACACCTCGTGGCCGGTGAAGGTGGGCCGCACGTCCACCCAGGAGAAGCCGTGCGCGTTCGCCTTGCCGCGTTCCAGGGTGTCGAGGTCGTCGGTGGCGTCGTTGATCGATTGTTCGTCGCTCGGCGAGAAGAAGGTCAGCGCGTTGCAGTCCTCGCCGTTGAAGATGTGTGGGTAGCCCGCGACGACGACCTTCGCGCCCGGTGCCTTGGTCTCGATCGCGGTGAACAACGAGTCGTAGCGGCCGGGCAGTTGCCCGTCCAGGATCGCCCGGCCCCCGGCCACGGCCCCGGCACAGTCGCTCATCCAGGCGGGCTTGGCGCACTCGGTCAGCACACTGCTGAAACCGACGTCGTTGCCGCCGATCGTGAGGGTCACTTTGTCGGTCGACGACGAGAGCCCGCTCAACTGGCTGGTTTCGACGTCGGCGGTCGTGGCGCCGCTGCACGCCCGGTAGTCCAGGGACAGACCCTGCTGAGCGGCGATCAGCGGCGCATAACCGTAGGGCGACTGGTAGCAGGTGTTGATCGAGTCACGGGTGCCGACGCCGGCCGAATACGAGTCGCCGAGGGCGACGTAGGACGATCCGGAGGCGAGCGCGGCCGGCGCGGCAAGTGCTCCGGCCACGGTCAGGGCCGCGGTGACGGCAAGGGTGGTCATGGTTCGGGTAGCCATGTCTGCACTCTGGCCTCGCTCGGTGCATCGCGGACCCGAACGACGTTCAGGAATTGTTCAAGAATTGGTCAGCCCCTGGGGCCACGCCCCGGCATACTGGCCTGCATGGGCTGGTATGCCGAGCGCGTCGTGCCGCGCCTCACCGACCGGGTGATGCGCGGTCGGCCCTTCGCCCGGATCCGTGCGCGGGTCGCCGCCGACCTGGCCGGGCGGGTGCTGGAGGTCGGCTTCGGGTCCGGGCTCAACGTGCCGCACTACCCCGCCACCGTCACCGAGGTGTTGGCCGTCGACCCCGCGCTGCTGGGCCGCCGTCTCGCCGCCGACCGGCTGGCCGCCAGTCCGGTGCCGGTCGACTTCGTCGCCCTCGACGGGCGGCAGATCCCGCTCGACGACGGCAGCGTCGACGAGGCCCTGATCACCTGGTCGCTGTGCACGATCCCCGACCCGTTGCGTGCCCTGGAGGAGATCCGTCGCGTGCTGCGGCCGGGTGGCTCGCTCCACTTCGTCGAGCACGGGCGCTCTCCCGACCCGGCGGTCGCCCGGCGGCAGGACCTCTTCACACCGGTGCAACGGCGGGTCGCCGGCGGGTGCCACCTGAACCGGCAGATCGACCGGCTCGTCACCGACTCCGGCTTCGAGCTGACCCGGCTGGAGACCTACGCCATGCCGGGCCCCAAGACCGCCTCATACCTGTACGAAGGCGTCGCCACCAAACGCCGGGTGACTCAGAGCAGCACCAGCCCGGCGGCGAACGCGACATAGAACCCCGCCGCGAACGTCAGCCGGCCCGCCGTCATGCGGCCGCTGCGCAGCAGCCACCACAGGTAGGACACGGAGGCGAGCGTCGCCGCGCCGGCCACCATCAGCGGCCCGTCGAAGAGCCACGGCGTGCAGAGCAGTCCGATGCCGGAGGGCACCGTGGCCTGGATCATCATCGACCCGGAGATGTTGGCCAGCGCCAGCTGCGGCTTGCCCTGGCGCACCCAGATGATGGCGTTCATGATCTCCGGCAGCTCCGTCGCGATCGGGGCGAGCAGCAGCGCGACCACCACGGAGGACAGGCCGAGCGCCGGGCCGGCCCACTCCAGTTGCGTCACGAACTCCTGCGACGCGACGAAGATGACGATCAGCGCGCCGAGCGTCTGCGCGACGATCGCCGCGGTCGACGGCACCGCGCGGTGCCGTTGCAGCTTCAGCGGCGCGAGGTCGACCTCCCCCGCGGGGTCCCGGTCGGCGCTCGTCTCGCGCCAGAAATAGACCGCGTAGGCCGCGAAGAAGGCGATGCCCAGCCACGGCTTGTAGGCGAAGGCGACCAGCCCGAGCGCGACCTTGACCACGAAGATGGCCAGGAACCAGCCCTGGTCGCGGGCCAGGCGGCGCCTGCCCGCCGGCCCGCCGAACGGGTCGGGCGCGCCCGCCGGGGGGCTCGCCGGAGCGGACGCTTCACCCGCGCCGACGCCGACCGCCACCGGTCCGAGGGCATCGACGTGCTCCCGCGCGGCACGGTGGCGAGCGACCAGCACGACTCCGGCCACGGCATACGCCAGCGTGCCGACCACCAGCGGCCCGCCGAGCGCAGCACCCACGGCGATGTCGTCACCGGTCGATCCGGTGCCGAACAGAACCGCGACCAGGGTGACGACGCTCTCCGGCAGGGCGGTGCCGGCAGCGGCAAGGATCGTCCCGACGGCGGTGTGCGCCATGCCCAAGCGGGCACCGAGCCATTCCACGGCGCCCACGAACCATTCACACGCGAGATAGATCGCGACGGCGCAGCCCACGAGCAGCAGCACGTGCAGCATGAGCGGCCTTTCGTCGACGACACTTCGACGCTATGCCGGGTCCGGCATCGGGCCAACGCGAGCGAGCCAACTCCAAAGGTAGGCACGCCGAACTCTTCGAGGTGCCCGCAGTCAGGTGACGTGGCGGCAGCGCACGTAGGGGCAGCCCGAGTCGGGCACGCGGCCGCCGGGCAGCGGCGGGTCGTCGGCCACCCAGAGCGCCGTGACCGCGAACGGGCCGAGCTCCACCGGCGGCTCCGACTCGTCGTCCACGCCGACCACCGTCGGCCCGCCGAAGGGTTTGAGCTCGGTGACGGTCAGCCGGGTGTCCAGCCCGATGCCCTGATCGGTGAGCCAGCGCAGCAGCTGCGGATCGTGGTCGCCGATACGCGCGACGTATCCCACCTCGCCGACCCACAAGGCGGACAATGACCGGGCCACCGGCTGGTGCACGACCCCCTCGGCGGTCGGGATGGGGTCGCCGTGCGGATCGCGGTGTGGATGACCCAGGCGCCGGTCGATCCGGGAGATCAGCCGCGTGCTGACGGCGTGTTCGAGCACTTCGGCCTCGTCGTGCACCTCGTCCCAGGTGTAGTCGAGCTCCTGCACCAGGTAGGTCTCCACCAACCGATGCCGGCGCACCATGTCGACCGCGCACCGGCGCCCTCGCGGCGTCAACTCGACCGGGCCGTAGGCCTGGTGGGACACCAGCCCCTGCTCGGACAGCTTCCGGATCATCTCCGACGCCGACGAGGTGGAGACGTGCAGCGCCGCCGCGATGTCGGAGTTCGCCTGGGCCGCGACGCCCCACTCCCCGAGGTTGAAGATCACCTTCAGGTAGTCCTCGATCGCGGTCTTCTTCCGACTGTCCACCACACCAGCACCCTAACGACAGGGGTGGCTGCCGCCGCGCACCTTCGCCCGCCGCCACGACCGGGTGCCGTGTCACGGGTGCAGCGCGTCGAACTCCGCGTCGGCCGCGTCCTCGTCGTCGGCGTCCATGCGCACGTGGCCGAGGATCGTCTGCAGCACCCGCAGGGTGGCGGAGGCGCGCACACCCCACTCGGACAGGTAGCTGAACTGCCACCACCACATCGCCTCGCTGATCCGACCGTGACCGAAATGCGCCAGTCCGTGCTCGAGCGCGGACACGATGCCGGTCAGATCCTCCGAGATCGCGCCGCGGGAGAGCTCCATCGAGGTGACGGGGTCGACCAGGTCGGTGAAGTCGTCGATGCCCTGGAACGCGTCGGCCAGGCCCACCCGCAGACCGTCGAGATCGGATTCCGGGCCGCTGTCGGCCTCGAAGCGTTCGGCGGGCACGACGTCCTGGATCGCACCCAGACGTGCGCCGGTCACCTGCAGCTGCGCGAGCGCGAGCAGCAACAGCGGGATCGCGGTCTCCGGGTTGGTGGTGCCGGAGGCGAGTTCGCGGATGGCGCTGACGAATTCCGCGGCCCCCTGGGCCGTCTCGTGGGCCAAGTCCTCCATCGGCACCGGCGTTGCCGGGCCCGCGACATCGGTCTGCGATTCAGGCATCGACGACCCTCCTGCCTTCGAATGCTCGG
>CAZMLG010000216.1:0-5195 GCA_964566985.1 uncultured Intrasporangiaceae bacterium | reverse complement strand
TGAAGGTGCTCGACGAGCACGGCAAGCTGACCACCGTCACGATGGGTTCCTACGGGATCGGAGTCACCCGGGCCGTCGGGGTCGTCGCCGAGAACAATCTGGACGACCTCGGCCTGGTCTGGCCGCGGGAGGTGTCGCCGGCCGACGTGCACCTGGTCGCCACCGGCAAGGACGAGGCCGTCTTCGTCGCCTCCGAGGACCTGGTGCGCGGGCTCGAGGACGCCGGCCTCGAGGTGCTGTTCGACGACCGGCGCAAGGTCTCGCCCGGGGTGAAGTTCAAGGATGCCGAACTCCTGGGGGTGCCCACGATCGTCGTGGTCGGCAAGGGCCTCGCGAGCGGTGTCGTGGAGATCAAGGACCGTCGCAGCGGCGACCGTCGCGAGGTGCCGGTCGACGAGGCCGTGGCCCAGATCGTCTCCGAAGTCCGCGGAGGATGACCCCGCCGGTCATGGATCGGGTGGCCGCCCGTTTCGCCGAGGTCGACACGTGGGTGTTCGACCTGGACGACACCCTCTATCGTCATGCCACCGGCATGGGCGGGCAGATCCGCGACGGCATCCGCGGCTACCTGGTCGACTTCTTCGGGGTCGACCGTCGCGGCGCCGAGCGGATCCAGCGTGAGCTCGTCGCGCGGCACGGGACGACACTGCAGGGCATGATCGCCGAACACGGCATCGCCGCAGCGGATTTCCTGGCCTTCGAGGAGGACCTCGACTACCGCGTGCTCTCCCCGGACCCGGCACTCGTGCGAGCGGTGACCGACCTGCCCGGGCGCAAGTTCGTCTTCACCAACGCCAGCCGCGTCCACGCGGAGCGGGTCCTGCGCAGCATCGGCATGGGGACCGGATTCGAGGATATCTACGACATCCTCGCCGCGGATCTGGTGCCCAAACCGTATGCCTCGACCTACCGCACGTTCGCCCGGCGCATGCGCATCGACCCGTCGAGGGCGGCGATGTTCGAGGACCGTGCGGTCAACCTCGCCCCGGCCCGCGCGCTGGGGATGGCCACGGTGCTGGTCGGTTCGGCGCAGGCCCCGGCGAGACTGCCCGAAGGCCGGAAGTGCGATGCGGTGACCGACGACCTCGCGGGGTTCCTCAGCGGGTTGCGTCCGGCGGGTGGACTCGACGCGTGAAGTAGGCGTCGATGTGCTCGTCGTCGAAGTCGTGGGACTCGCGCAGTCCGCGCGCGATCATCCGCCGGTAGGCCGGCGAGGGCCGTGTGTGCGCGACGGCATCGCCTCCGTAGGGTGCGGTGAACGTCACCATCGGCGCCCCATCTCGGCGCCCGACCGACACCAGGGTCTCGTAGGCGCCCGGTCCTGCCTCGTAGCGACCGCCGGGCAGTCCGGACTCCAGGGCCGACTCCAGCGGGCCGCCCTCGTGCGGCCGGCGATTCATCTCCTGCGCGGCGACATCCGCGAACTGCTGGATGGTCAGGAGGTAGGCGCGGGCGGGCGCTCCTGCGCATGGCCCGCGATCGTCCGGGTCGTAGAACGCGACGCCACCGCCCCACACCGGCGACTCGCCGGCGAAGTAGACCGTGCCGGGCAACTCCACCGCGGCGTCGTCACGAGGCGGCGCCTGATCCCGGGCGCCGTCGTAGCTGCGTCGCGCCCCGGGCGGGCGGCCGCCCTGCAGGTAGCACATGAGCCGTTCACGGCACATGTTCGAGCCATAACTGACATACCAGACCAGATCCTGCACGGCACCGACCCTACGCGGGCACCCGTCGGGCCCTCGAGACGGTGAAGATCAGGTGTCGAGGTCGACGCTGGTGAAGATCTCGCCCAACACGAGCACGATCAGCAGCAGGAACGTGATGATGTGGACGCCGGTGCACCACAAGCAGATCGCGTGGATCTGGAAGAACTCCGCCCACAACAGATAGAAGACCATCAGCAGCCCGACGACACTGGCCCCGATGCGGATCGGCACGAGGACGGCCGGCCCCCGACGCCATACGGTCGGCAGGCACAACACCGTCATGCCGACGAAGAAGATCAACCCGAGCACCGCCACCGGCACACCGGCGATCTCGGACCACTTGCTCGTCGTCACCTGCAGGCAGTCCACCTGGCCCGAGTCGGAGCAGGCGAGGGTGGTGCCTCCGGTGAAGTGCTCGTAGGTGAGATAGATCGCGTCGAGCAGACCGAGCACCGCGAGCCCCAGGCTCACCGGTGCGAGCCATCCGGGCCGCTTCAGGTGCGTGTGCACCGTCGCCTGCCCGGTCACTTCTGCGACGATCCGGACGCGGCGATCACGCCTTTGGCCTGGCAGACGTTGGTCGGCTTGCCGTCGGTGAGCCCGCAGAAGGTGGCGGTCAGCGTGTTGGCCGCACCGACGATCTGCTGGGCGAGCTTGCTGTCCGGCTTCTTCAGCTGCGACATCACCCACTCCGACGACTTGTTGGACATCTGCGGCGCCTGGTAGGTCGACCCGCTGCTGGTCATCTTGCCGCCGAAGTCCATCCACGGGATCCCGCCGCCCGGGTTCTCCCGCTGCATGATGGTGGCCACCGACTGCGGCGGATTCTCCAACGGGTTGCCTTCCCGGTCCCTGGTCTCGTAGGGCTTGAAGACGAGGTACTTGCTCTTGTAGGTCGCCTTCCGGAACGTCATGGTCGGGATGTTGGCCGGTCGGTCATTGGCCGTGGAGACGTCCGGCTGGAGGCCGGAGAACGAACCGAAGCGGTTGAGCGCGAGGACCAGGGACCAGCGCTCCATGGCGCAGAACGGGCAGAACTCGGCACCCACGTAGGTCACGACCGGCTTGCCGTCCTTGGTCTCGGCCTTCTGGGTCGACATCGGTTTCGGCGGGTTCGTCACGGAGCCGGCCCCGATCTTGGCGAACGTCGAGGTGGGAAGGTCCTTCAGCTCACCGATGAACGCGCTGGACTTCGCCTTCTGCTGCGCCTCCTGGTCGGCCTTCTTCTGCTTGTTGCTGGCGACGGCCCAGGAAATGGCGACCACGGCGAGGACGACCACGACAAAACCCGAGAGCAGCGCCAGCAGTTTGGTCTGCCTCGACTTGCGGGCCTGTTCGGCCTGCAACAGCGCGAGCCGTTCCTTGCCGGACTGCGGCGGGGTCTTCTTGCTCACAGGGGAGCCACCTTCCATCGTGACGTATGCCGGGAGTCAGACTAACCCGACCGGCCGTGCCGGGCCTGTGACGGCACGACGCTGCGGCTGTGAGCCAGCACGCGCCGGGTCAGGAACCCAGCCCGGGGAACGGCTCGAGGGCGCCACCCCACCGCCAACTCTCGCGCACCGACTCCCCCCACAGCCGCACCACGAACCGCAGTGCGCCGGTGTCGTCCGCGCTGTGCGGAGCCTGACTGGCGGCCGCGCGCACCACACGGGCGAGCATCGTGCGAGCCAGACGCTCGCGGGCGTGGGCGTCGTCCGGGCGCACCGGCAGTCGGTAGGCCGGGGGAGGCGGGTCGATCGTGTCGCCGGCGGCGGTCACCAGGTCGGAGCGGGCGGCATACATCACCTTGAGCGACGCCGTGACGTCGTCGCGATGCGGCGACGGGGTGCGTGCCGCGATCTCCTCCAGCGCATAGACGCACGGTCGCACGCTCGTCAGGAGCGCCCGTGCGACCCTCGCGGAGGGGGCCTCGTCCGTCGAGCGGTGCGGCTCCACGCCGAGACGCAGGGCGGCGGCGGCCTGGAACGCCGCGAGGCACGCGAGCGTCGGCAGCCGCTGGTCATCGACCTTCGTGAGGCGCGCGACCGCGTGCCGGGTGGTGCCTTGACGCTCCGACACCCCGAGGTCGTGTGCGCTCACCCGAGCGGCCGGCGCGGAGCGGCTGGACGCGGACGCATCGCCTCCGGCGGTCGGTGCCCCGGACGTGGTGGGGATCGCCTCCGCCAGTCGCCGGGCCTGCCGGCGGTGGATCCGGCCGAGGTGGTGCGCGAACGTCACCGTCGGGGACGGCGCGGTCGTCGAGGCTCCCGGCGTCGAGCCGGACGCCGACGTCGACGCTTCGGTGGGCGCGCCCGAGGTGCCCGTCATATCGGAGCGGACGGCATCGGCGGCGGTGGCGAGCGCGCGCAATCGCGTGATGACGTCCTCCAACGCGTCCCGGGTGGGAGGCGGTGGCGGGGTCGGGGAGGGCGAGTCCGGAGGGGAGCCCAGTCGCACATCGCAGGCGCCGAGGAGCCCGGCCAGGGCCGCGGAGCCACCGGCCAGGACGACACGCCTGCTCGGGTGCGTCCCCGAAGTCCCCTGCGCCATGCGCGCGATCATGTCACGAGATCGGGCGAGGCCGGCGAGTGACCCGCGGGGCGCGCGCCGCGTTCGATTCGTCCCCCGCCTCGCCCGAGATATACAGTGTCCATTCCACTCGAGAACAGCAGGAGCCGACCGATGAGCGCCAAACCGACCGCCCGCGAAGGGCGGATCCTCGAGGACCTGATCCCGGTGCTGGCGCCGCTGGATCTCGTGGTCGAGGACGTGAGTGTCATACCGGCCGGCAAACGGCGGGTCGTGCGCATCCTCGTCGACCGCGACCTCGCCGCGCTGGACCCCGACGACGCCACCAGCACCGTTGCGCCACTCGACCTCGACCAGGTCGCCGAGGCCACGCGCGTCGTGAGTCAGCGTCTCGACGACGGCGACCTCATGGGCGAGCAGGCCTACGTGCTCGAGGTGAGTTCGCCGGGCACCGACCGGGCGCTCTGCGAGCCGCGGCACTTCCGGCGCAACGTCGGCAGGCTGCTGAAGGTGGTGACCACCGGCGGGGAGACGGTGACCGGCAGACTGCTGGCGGCGCGCCCGGCGTCCGTGTCGCTGCGCGTCGACGAGGGCACGAGCGAGACCGCCACGCGGGACGTGGCGCACGGCGACATCGCGACGGCACACGTGGAGATTGAGTTCAATCGGCCGGACGCGGCCTCCGGCGAGCAGGGAGAGGACGACTGATGGATCTCGACATGGCGGCACTGCGCGCGCTCGAGCGGGAACGGGACATCCCGATGGATGTCATCATCCCCGCCATCGAGCAGGCGCTGCTGACGGCCTACCACCGCCAGGACGGTGCCTACCGGCACGCCCGCGTCGAACTGGACCGCAAGAGTGGCCACGTCATCGTGTGGGCACGCGAGGATCCGCCCGTCGACGAGGAGGGCAACCGGGCGGAGCCGGGGCCGGAGTTCGACGACACCCCGACCGGGTTCGGGCGCGTCGCCGCGG
>CAZMLG010000215.1:0-5262 GCA_964566985.1 uncultured Intrasporangiaceae bacterium | reverse complement strand
TCGTCGAGGTGGAGGACATGGAGCCTCCGGAGAAGAAGCTCGGCCGCGCGGCGGCCCCGGGCAACCGGCACCGCCCCGACGGGATCGAACTCACCTGGAAGCAACTCGGCGTCAAAGGCCTCATGGCCGACCCGCAGGTGCCGTTCTTCATCAAGTGGGACGGGGGCCAGCGTCACCCGTCGCACGACGGTCCGAGCGACGCCGCGCTCACGGGCCTCACGATCAGCGGCTCACCCGACCGGGTGCGCGACTGGCTCGGCCTGTCCGGCACGCCCGGCGTCGACCGCGACGACTGGGAGCCGGACATCCACTTCGACTTCTGCGCCGAGCGCGGCACGCCCGGCCTGATGTCGGTGACCTTCCGCACCGCCGGCAAGGGCGATGTCACCCTCTGACCGCCGAGTGGTGCGTAGGAACCGCCGAGTGGTGCGTTGGAACCGCCGAATGGTGCGTTGGAGTGCTCCGAGGAGCCACCCGATGGTTCTGCGTGACGTCTCGATGGCTCGCAGGCACCACCCGGCGTCAGTCGGCGAGGGTATAGCCGGCTTCGTCGACGGCCGCGGCGACGGCCTGCTCCGGCAGGTCCACGTCGCTGACGATGTGCACCGGTGACACGCCGCCGCTCACGAGATCCACGCTGACCTCCTGTACACCAGGAACCTCTTTGAGTTCTTCCGTCACGGCATTCACGCAGTGCTCGCACGTCATTCCTTGCACACGAATGTCGGTCTGAGTCATCGCTTTTCTCTCCTTCGGGTTGGTGTGCCGAGCCGGGGTGCTCCGGCGCGACGCGTGGCAGGGGCCCGCCGTCAACTACGCACGAGACGCGCGACCGCGTCGGCGGCCTCACGCACCTTGGCGTCCGCCGCCTCGTCGGACTCGCGGGCCGCGTCGACCACGCAGTGGCCCATGTGGTCCTCGAGCAGGCCGAGGCTCACCGATTGGAGTGCCTTCGTGACGGCGCTGACCTGGGTGAGCACATCGATGCAGTAGGTGTCCTCCTGCACCATGCGCTCCAGCCCGCGCACCTGCCCCTCGATGCGCCGCAGACGCGCGAGGTATTGCTCCTTGGTGCCCGTGTAGCCGGCCATCGTTCCTCCTGGTGGTGTGGCGTCAGCAGGCACAACGGCATACCCGGGCGGGGTATTCCCGTGCGCTGTGGGTGGCGGGGGCCACTCGCCGGTCACCGTCGGATCAAGCCTCCAGGAACTGGCGTGCCAGCCGCTTGGGTGCGACCGACAGCCACGCCTCGGTGAGGATTTCGCTCAGTTCGGCCCGGCTGAGCTCGCCGAGCCGTGACTCCTGCACCAGCACCGCGTTGTATCCGGTGAAGTGATGGGTGGTGAAGAACGGCCCATCCGCCTGGACCAGCGCCTCCTTGTCGGCTGCGTCCGGCGTGCGGATCATGATGACGTCGGGGAGGCGCTCACCGTGCTCGTCGACCGCGTCCTTCTGCGGTCCGCGATAGATCACGAAGCCCTTCCCCCGCACGGCGAAGGTCGGCCGGTCGCCCCATGACGTCGTCGCTTCCGTCTCGGGCAGCCCTGAGCAGATATCGGCCACGTCCCGCGGACGGGCGGCGCGCGACGGCGGCATGTCAGTGCCGGTAGGTGCCGCTCACGATCGCGCGACCGAGCGTCTTGAACGCGAGATTGAAGGAGACGACGGCGGGTGAGGTGTCGGCGTCGACGCCGAGGGAGTCCTCCCCGACCGCGTGCACGACGAAGAAGTAGCGGTGCACCTGGTCGCCCTCGGGCGGCGCCGCGCCCATGAACGCGTGCGAGCCCCCGTCGTTGCGGCACATGAACGCGTTGCCGGGCAGGCCCCCGCCTTCGGCTCCCGCTCCGGCGTCGAGGGACGTCACGTCGGCGGGCAGGTCCACGAGCACCCAGTGCCAGAAGCCCGACGGCGTCGGAGCGTCCGGATCGAAGCAGGTCACGACATACGACTTCGTGCCCTCGGGTGCCCCCGACCACGACAACTGGGGTGAGGTGTTGCCGGCGGAGGCCACCTGGTCGTCCTTGAGCGGCGCGCCGTTCGTGACGTCGTCGCTGGTGACGGTGAAGGTCTCCACCGACGGCAGCAGATCATACGGATTCGGGGTCACAGGTCGATCGAGGCTCATGCCTTCAGCCTAACGCGACGTGCCGACTCGGGCCGGATATCAGGGCCTGAGCGACCACTCGACGGTTCCAACCCACCACTCGACGGTTCCAACCCACCACTCGGCGGTTCTGCGCGACCACTCGACGGTTCCAAGGCACCACTCGGCGGTCAGGCGCTCGCGACGCCCTCCGCGTCGCCGGCCCCCAGCAGCTCCCGGTATGCCGTGACCCCGGCGCGATACGGCGCCACCCGGTCGAGCCGATCCAGTTCGATCGCCCGGGCGATCCAGGCCAGCACCGCCTCGGGGGCGTGCGCGACGAAGTGGGCGAGCTGCGCGCGCGGCAACTGCATCACCCGCCGGCATACCCGGGCATTGGGCTGGAACGACGGGCCGGTGGCCACGGCGAGCAGGTCGTGGACGTCGCGGACGGCCGCCTCGTTGAGCGCCGACTCGACGGCGGGCGCACCGGCGTAGGCGTGCGCGTCGACGAGGTAGAGGTGGTGGATGCGCGCGGCGCCGGCCGCGACGAGGCACGCGTCCATGGCATCCTCGTGGGTCCCGGTGACGCGGATGTCGTCGAGGGCGACGACGTGCGCTCCCGTCAGGTCCCGGTCGACGCTCATGCAATCGGAGCTGACCGCGGCGCGGCGCGCGCCGGGCGCCATGCGGGCGTAGTCGCCCGCGCTGATGCCGCGGCGGCGCACCTCGACGGTGCGCGACGGGATCCCGAGGGCACGCGCGAACGGGCGCACGAGCGAGTGGGCGGCGGGTGGCACGGAGCCGAAACCGGATGACGTCACCCAGATCTCGCGTCGGACGCCGCGGCCGGGGCCCTGCTCGAAGGCGTCGGCGAGCACCTTCCCGAAGCGGCCGGAATACAGCGCGTCACCGTGCTTGAACCGGCTGTAGCCGGTCGCGCTCACCACCCCGCCGTCCGGCAGGGCGGGAATCTTCAGCGTCACCAGTGCCATCCGGTCAGACATGAGCCGTCCCGACAGGTGCCGAGGGGGCGGCGAGCGCCGCCTCGAGTGCGGCCATCCCCTGGGGGTATGCCGTGGTGAACGCGGCGCCGGTGTCCACCGCGCCGTCGTGCATCTGCCGCACCAGCGTCGGAGGGCACTCGCGCAGGAACTGCGGCAGGTCCGGGTCGGCCAGGGCGCGCTTGAGGAAACGGATGGTGAGCGCGAACCGCCCCTCGCGGACGGCCGGCAGCAGGTCGAGCACACCGGTCACGCGGGCATGGTTCATGGCGGCCTCGATCTGTGGCGCCGCCGCCAGCCCGGGGTCGCACACCGCGACGTAGGCCGCGATCAGCTCGGCCGCGCCGGCGTCCTGCAGGGCGGCCATGATGGTCGCCTCCGCCTGCCCGGTGACCCGCACGTCGTCGACGACCACGACGGTGGTGTCGGCGATCGGCGCGGTCAATGTGAAGCCGATGCGGGCGAGTTCGGCGCGACGCTCGGCGTCGCCGGCCGCGGCGTAGTCGGTGTGGGTGACCGAGTCCTTGTGCACCTTGACCAGACGACCGGGGGCGTGCCCGAGCGCGGCCCGTCGCTCGTCGACGCGGCGCAGCACACCGCGGGCGAGGTGATAGCAGCCCGGCGGCACCGCGAGATAGGCGACGGGGAAGACCGGCACCCGCGGATGAGCCACCACCTGGGGGCATTCGGCGACCAGCCGCTCGGTGAGCCCCGCGGCGAGCCGGTCGACCGCAGTCAATTCGCCGTGCTTCATCCACGAATAGGTGCAGGTGTCGAAGGGCCGGCCGGTGCGCCGGTCGACCGGGCGGTCCGAAGATCCGGTGAGCACGTGCGCGGCGACTTGCAGCGCGTCGGAGGTCGTCATCGGGCCCCTTCGATCCGGGTGAGCGTCTCGACGGTGGAGGTGCCGTCGGGGGCGACCAGCTCCGCGCACATCCCGAAGGATCGGGCCCCGTGGACGTCGGCGCGCGGATGGTCGCCCACATGTATGACGTGGCGCGGCTCGCACGGTTCCGTCAGGTGTTCGCGCACGCCGGCGAGGGCGGCGGCGAAGATCCGCTCGTGGGGCTTGGACCAGCCGGTCTCGTTGGAGAAGACCCCGGCGCACCAGCCGTCGAAACCCGCAGCTCGCAGCAGGTCCCGCATCAACGTGCCGGGAAGCATCCCGGTGTTGCTGGTGAGCACGACGGGCCGTCGGGCCGCCAGCGTGGAGACGAGTTCGGGCAGTCGCGCGTGCAGCGGCCGCGGCGGATGCGCCAGCGCGAGGTCGCGCTGGCGCTCCAGCAGGTCGGGCACGACGTCATCCATCTCGGCGTCGGGCGGCTGCGGCAGACCGAGCCGATGGAGGGTGAGCTGCACCCGCTCGGCGAATCCGACGTCGCGGCCGCGCGTCATACAGATGTCGTCGGCGTCCCGGTCCGCCTGCCGCATGGCCGCATCGAACCCGGCAGCATCGGTCGCCGGGGCGAACGTGCCACGCAGCAGGGCATTGCGGGCCGGTTTGAACTGCGGGTCGCTGCCCAACAGCGTGCCCCACACGTCCAGGCTGACCGCCCGGACGCTCCGGTCGTCCCCCACGGGTCGATCAGATGGCGGCGAGCGCCAGCGGTTCGAGCTCGCGGGCCACGCGGCCGTTGCCCGGCTGCCCGATCGCGGTGAACTGCCATCCTTCGCCGGCCCGGGACACCTTGGCCATCACCATCGCGGTGTGCGTGCCCGACCCGGTGAGCTGGTAGCGGATCAGCTCGGTGTCGCCGGCAGCGGAGTCGACGACGCGGACGAAGGCGTTGTCGATCTCGGAGAAGTTCTCTCCGCTGAAGGAGTTGACGACGAAGACGATGTGCTCGACCTGCGGGGAGACCAGCGGCAGGTCGACGATGATCGACTCGTCGTCCCCCTCGCCCTCGCCGGTGAGGTTGTCACCGGTGTGGTTGACCGATCCGTCCTTGCTGCGCAGGCTGCCGAAGTAGACGATGTCCATGACGCGGCCGCCGCCGATCATGATCGCCGAGGCGTCCAGGTCGATGTCGCGCTGGACCTGCTTGGTGCCGCCGAAGAGCTTCTTCTTCTCGACGATCTTGACGTCCCAGCCCAGTCCCATGCGGACCCGGGTCAGTGCGCCGCCGTCCTGTTTGGCCAGGTTGACGGTCTGTCCCTTGCCGAGGTTGACGCTCA
>CAZMLG010000214.1:0-5284 GCA_964566985.1 uncultured Intrasporangiaceae bacterium | reverse complement strand
TCGAGGAGCTCGCGACCCAGACCCGTCAGGGCGCGCAGAGCGACCAGCTCGAGGGCCTCGCCCACGACGGGCGCGCCGTCGAGCTCGGCCCGCCGAAGAAGTATGTCGCCCCGATCGCCTTCAACGTGGTCGCCATGGCCGGCTCCCTCGTCGACGACGGCTCGGGAGAGACCGACGAGGAGCAGAAGCTGCGCCACGAGTCGCGCAAGATCCTCGGACTGCCCGACCTGCTGGTCGCCGGCACCTGCGTGCGCGTGCCGGTCTTCACCGGCCACGCGCTCGCGATCCACGCCGAGTTCGAGCGCCCCATCACGCCGGAGCGCGCTCAGGCGGTGCTCGAGGACGCCCTGTGCGTGCAGCTCACCGACGTGCCGTCCCCGCTGGAGGCGGCCGGGACCGACCCGTCCCTGGTCGGTCGCATCCGCCAGGACCAGTCGGTGCCGGACGGGCGGGGCCTGGTGTTCTTCGTCGCGGGGGACAACCTGCGCAAGGGCGCCGCGCTCAACACGGTGCAGATCGCAGAGGTCATCGCGGCCAATCGCTGACCGCCCCGTCATGGCTTCGAGCAAACCCACACTGGCCCTCGCCGGTGCGACCGGCGCCGTGGGGCAGGTGCTGCTGTCCATCCTGCACACCCGAGAGGACATCTGGGGTGAGATCAGGCTGCTCGCCTCGGACCGCTCGGTCGGCGACCGGGTCACGGTGCGTGGCGAGGAGCTCACCATCGGCGAGATCGACGAACACGCCTTCGACGGTGTGGACGTCGCGATCCTCGCCGTCCCTCGTGCCGTGAGCGAACGGTGCACCCCGTATGCCGCGCGCGCCGGCGCCGTCGTCATCGACGGCTCCGGTCGCGCGGCCGCGGCAGGGGAGGCGGCCCTCGTCGTGCCCGAACTGAACCCGGACGCCGCGCGCGATGCGACCGGCGGGTCGGTGCTGTCCAGCCCCGGTGCCCCGAGCACCGTCGCCGTGCCGGCACTCGAGTCGCTTCACCGCCGCTGGCATCTGACCGAAGTGATCATCTCCACCTACCAGGCTGTCTCCGACGCCGGGCGGCACGGCGTGTGGCGGCTCTACGACGAGATGACCGAGCTGTCCGGCAACCGCAGTGTCGGCCAGATGCCCGGCGACGTGCGACGATTGCTCTCCGATCTGGAGGAGCTGTCCCCGTTCCCGGCCCCTATCGCGTTCAACGTCGTGCCCTGGGTCGGCCCGCCGCGTTCCGACACCGACTGGTCGTATGCCGAGCAGGGGATGCGGCGCGAACTGCGCAGCCTGCTCGGGTTGCCCTACCTGCGGGTGGCCTCCACCTGTGTGCAGGTGCCCGTGACGACGGCCCACTCGTTGACGGTGCACGCGACGTTCGAGCAGGAGTTCAGCCGACAGGACGTCGTGCAGGCACTCACCGAGGACTCGAATTCCGTGGTGGTCCTGGACGACCCGTCCGACGCCGAGTGGCCGACCCCGGCCGACACCGTCGGCGCGGACCCGATCTTCGTCGGGCGCATCCGTCAGTCGGAGGACTTCCCGCGCTCGGTCGAGATGTTCCTCTGCGCCGACAACCTGCGCAAGGGGTCGGCACTCAACCTGCTCGAGATCGCCGAACTGGCGGTCGACCACCGCTGACCCACCGGCTTGTCGGTCGAGCCGCATTGGGTGTCGGAGCGTGCCTCATACCTCACGGCCCGTCACCCAAAGGCCCCGCAGCGGGCTACCGCGCGTCGAGCGTGTGCAACAGTTCGACGACGACGGTCGACAGGTGAGCCAGCTCCTCGACGTGCTCGGCGGACAGCGCGTCCAATCGCGCCAGCCCCTCGTCGGTGAGCGCCAGGCGGACGACGCGGTGATCACGTTCGTCACGGGAGCGTTCGATCAGGCCGAGTTCCTGTGTCCGGTCGACCAGCTCGACGGCGGTATTCGGGCGGACGAGAAGGTATTCGGCGATCTCACCGACCGTCGGGCCGGCCGGGTCGTGGTGACCTCGGATCGCCAACATGAGCTGGTGCTGGCTGCTGGTCAGGCCCATGGCCGCGGCCTTGCCGGCGCTCCAGTGCTCGAACGTGCGCAACTGGGTGCGCACCTGCAGCAGCCGTGCGTAGTCGGCATCGGTGATACGCGAGGACACGAGACTCCTTCGTGGGCGGTGGAGGCCTCACGATACTATGTCGTGGCCCGATATAGTCGTGACCCGACATAACACCATCGATTGCGAGGGACCCGTTGAGCAACGCCACGCCGATTGCGCCCGGTGACGCGCCGCGTGACATCCACCACCTGGGTGACTTCCGTGCGAAGCCGCGCCTGGTCGTCATCTCGTTGCTCGCCCTTCCCATCGGCGCCGTCAGCGCGGTCGTCGCCTGGGCGCTGCTGCGCCTGATCGGCCTGATCACCAACGCGATCTTCTATCAGCGGGTCGACACCGAACTGGTCGCGCCCGGTGGGGGACACGACCGGTGGTGGATCGTCCTGCTCGCCCCGGCCGTCGGTGGGTTGATCATCGGTCTGATGGCCCGTTACGGCTCGGAGAAGATCCGCGGCCACGGCATGCCCGAGGCGATCGAGTCGATCCTGTTGGGCGGCAGCAAGGTCCAGCCTCGAGTCGCGGTCCTCAAGCCGGTGTCGTCGGCGATCGCGATCGGGACCGGTGGTCCGTTCGGTGCCGAGGGCCCGATCATCATGACCGGCGGTGCCGTCGGGTCGCTGTTCGCGCAGTTCCTGCGGCTGACCGCGGACGAACGCAAGACGCTCCTGGTCGCCGGCTCGGCGGCCGGCATGGCCGCGACCTTCAACACCCCGTTCGCCGCGGTCATGCTCGCGGTCGAGCTGCTGTTGTTCGAATGGCGCCCGCGCAGCTATGTCCCGGTCGCCGCCGCCGTCTGCGTCGCCACCGTCATCCGCCATCCGCTGCTGGGTGACGGCGTGCTCTTCCCGGTGCACGGCGCCTTGCACATCACCCCGATGGCCGAGCTGCTCTGCGTCGTCACCGGCATCGTCGCCGGCCTGCTGGCGATCCTCGCGACGGTCCTGGTGTATGCCGCGGAGGACGGGTTCCGCAAGCTGCCCGTCCACTGGATGTGGTGGCCCGCGATCGGCGGCGTCATCATCGGCATCGGCGGTCTCATCGTGCCCCAGGCCCTGGGCGTCGGCTACAACATCATCGGCGCCGAGCTCGACGGATCGATCACGATCAAGCTCGTGATCGGCATCCTCATCGTCAAGACGCTCATCTGGTCGCTGTCGCTCGGTTCGGGCACCTCCGGCGGCATCCTCGCGCCGATGTTCATGATCGGCGGTGCACTCGGTGCGCTCGAGGCGCACATCTTCCCGGAGGTCGGTGCCGGCTTCTGGGCACTCGTCGCCCTCGCCGGCGTGCTGGGCGGGGTGATGCGATCTCCGTTCACCGGGGTCATCTTCGCGCTGGAGCTGACCGGCCGGTTCGACGCCGTGCTGCCGATGATCATCGGCGCCTCGACCGCTTTCGCGCTGTCCAGCCTGCTGCTCAAGCGCTCCGTGCTGACCGAGAAGATCGCCCGCCGCGGCTACCACCTCACCCGCGAATACGACGTCGACCCGCTGGAGATCTACTTCGTCGGCGAGGTCATGTCCCGCGACATCCTCAGCTACGAGACCGACCTCAGCGCCGTGGACGCCCTCAAGGAGATCACCGGCACCGACCCGGAAAAGGTCGAGAGCCGCCGGCAGATGCTCTATCCGGTGGTCGAGGGTGTCGACAAACTCGTCGGGGTGGTCACCCGCACGCTGCTCGAGACGGCCGTGCACGAGGGCAAGGGCGACGAGCCGGTGTCCCGGTTGTGCATCACCGCGCCGATCGTGACCCACGCCGACCAGACCCTGCGCGAGACCGCCAACGCGATGGCGGCCAACGAGGTCGACAAGATGCCGGTCGTCGGCCGCAACGACTCGACGCGGCTCGTCGGGCTCGTCAGCCTGACGATGCTGCTGGAGGGACGGGTTCGCGACGTTCGGGAGGCGCGCGAGTCCGAGCGGGTGCTTCGCCTACGCGTCGCCCGGCCCGGGTGGCTCAGTCGGCACGAGCGGTCGAGCGACGACACCGAGCCCGCGCGTTGAGCGGCATACATCCGGCTCGAGCGGCAGACGACATAGGTGCACCCCTCGGGGGGAATGTCTGCCCGCCGGTGGTCAGCGGAAGGCGGAGCTGCCCGTCAGCGCCTGCCCGATGATCATCTGGTGCACCTCGGAGGTGCCCTCGTAGGTCATCACCGACTCCAGGTTGTTGGCGTGCCGGATGACGGGGTATTCCAGGGTGATCCCGTTGGCGGCCAGGATGGTCCGACACTCGCGCGCGATCTTGATCGCCTCCCGGCAGTTGTTGAGCTTGCCGAGGCTGACCTGCTCGGTGGCCACGCCGCCGCCGTCCTTCAGACGCCCGAGGTGCAACGAGAGCAGCATGCCCTTGGCCAGCTCCAGGGCCATGTCGGCGAGCTTGACCTGGGTGATCTGGTATTGACCGAGGGTCTTGTCGAAGACCGTGCGGGTGTCGGCATACTCCAGCGCCGTCTCCAGGCAGTCCCGGGCCGCTCCCATCGCGCCGAAGACGATGCCGAACCGCGCCTCGGACAGGCAGGTCAGCGGCCCGCGCAGACCCTTGACCTCGGGCAGCACCGCCGCCTCGGGCAGCCGCACGTCCGTCAAGGTCAGCTCGGCGGTCTTGGAGGCGCGCAGCGACATCTTGTGGTGGACCTCGTGGGCCTCGAACCCGGGGGTGTCGGTCGGCACCACGAAGCCGCGGATCCGCTGGCCGCGGTCGGACTCGGGGTCGTCCGCCTGCGCCCACACGATCGCGACGTCGGCGACGGTGCCGTTGGTGATCCACATCTTGGACCCGGACAGGATCCAGTCGCCGTGGTCGCGCTTGGCACGCGTGCGCATCCCGCCCGGGTCGGAGCCGAAATCGGGTTCGGTCAGGCCGAAGCACCCGAGCGCGTCGCCGGCCGCCATGCGCGGGAGCCACTCCTGCTTCTGCTCCTCCGAGCCGAACCGGTGGATCGCGGTCATCGCCAACGAGCCCTGCACCGAGACCAGGCTGCGCAGCCCCGAGTCGGCGGCCTCCAATTCCAGGCAGGCCAGGCCGTATTGGGTCGCGGTCGACCCGGCACATCCGTAGCCGTCCAGGTGCATCCCGAGCAGGCCGAGGTCCCCGATCCCCTTGGCGATCTCGCGCGCGGGCAGATCACCGGCCTCGAACCAGTCGGCCAGGTGCGGGCGCAGCTTCTCGTCGGAATACCGGCGTACAATCGCCTGC
>CAZMLG010000213.1:0-5291 GCA_964566985.1 uncultured Intrasporangiaceae bacterium | reverse complement strand
AACCTTGGCAAGGTTGCGCTCTACCAACTGAGCTATGTCCGCAGGTCTCCCGCACTGGCGGGACAACGACGTGAACTTTAGCCGACGCCCCCGGGCGGGACCAAACCGGGCCTTCGGAAACCGTCACGGTTCCGAAGGCCCGGGATGTCGAATAGGCCCGATCAGGCCGGAGTGGCATCCTTTTCGGAGCTGCCGTCCTCGACGATCAGCGGGTAGACGCCGTTTTCGTCATGCACCTCACGCCCGGTCACCGGCGGGTTGAACACGCAGGCCACCTTCACGTCGGTCTCTGCCTTGACGGTGTGCTTGTCGTGCTCGTTGAGCAGATACATCATGCCCGGCTTGATCTCCCACTCCTGGCCGGTCTCCCGGCTGACGAGCGTGCCGTGGCCTTCGTAGCAGTACACGCACTCGATGTGGTTGGCATACCACATCTCGGTCTCGGTGCCCGCATACAGCACGGTGTCGTGGAACGAGAAGCCCACTCCGTCCTTCGCCAGCACGAACCGGCGGCTGCGCCAAGTTCCGTGCTCGACGTCGTTCTCCGTGCCGTTCAATTCCTCGAGGTTGACGACCTTCATCGTTCTCCTTCGCAGCGTCGTGGGGTATCGGGAGGGCTTGCGAGCGACCCGTCAGTGCGACAGAGCCGGCTCGCGCTCGTCCACGGTGACAGAGCCCAGCACATCACGAGCGGCCTCGACGAGGGCATCCAGCCCCTCGGCGAGCTCCTCCTCGGTGATGTTCAGCGGCGGCATGATCTTCAGGGCCTCGCTGTCGGGCCCCGAGGTCTCCACGAGGACGCCGCGCTGGAAGGCCGCGGCGGCGATCTGGCCGGCCACGTCGATGTCGGGGAAGGCCACACCGGACAGCAGGCCCCGACCACGCACGGTCGCGCCCTCGGCCAGCGAAGCGATCCGCCCCAGGGCCTCGCGCAACTGCGCCGAGCGCGCCCGCACGTTCTTCTCCAACGTGTCGTCGGCCCAGTAGGTCCTCAGGGCCGTGGTGCCGGTGACGAACGCCGGGTTGTTGCCCCGGAAGGTGCCGTTGTGCTCACCGGGCTCCCACTGGTCCAACTCCGGGCGCATCAGGGTGAGCGCCATCGGCAGGCCGTAGCCGGAGATCGACTTGGACAGGCACACGACGTCCGGCTCGATGCCGGCGTCCTCGAAGGAGAAGAACGTGCCCGTGCGGCCGCACCCGGCCTGGACGTCGTCGACGATCAGCAGGACGCCGTGACGACGGCACAGCGCCTGCAGCTCACGCAGCCAGACCGCCCGCGCCGCCTTGAGGCCGCCTTCGCCCTGGACGGTCTCGACGATGACGGCTGCCGGCGTGCTGAGACCGGAACCGCTGTCGCTCCAGACCCGGTCGAGCCACAGGAAGTCGGCGGTCTCGCCGTCGAAATAGTCGTCGTAGGGGGCCGGAGTCGCGTGGTACAGCGGCACCCCGGCACCATTGCGCTTCATCGAGTTGCCCGTGACGGCGAGGGACCCGAGCGTCATGCCGTGGAAGGCATTGGTGAAGCTGACGATCTCGTTGCGACCGGTGCTGTTGCGCGCGATCTTCAGCGCAGTCTCGACGGCGTTGGTGCCTGTCGGGCCGGGGAACTGCACCTTGTAGTCCAGCTTGCGCGGCTGCAGGATGAGCTCTTCGAAGGTTTCCAGGAACTCCCGCTTCGCCACGCTGTACATGTCGAGGGAATGCACGACGTGGTCACCCTCGATGTAGTCGAGCAGCGCGCGCTTGAGCACGGGGTCGTTGTGACCGTAGTTCAGCGCACCAGCCCCGGAGAAGAAGTCGATGAACCGCTTCCCGTGCTCGGTGTACTGGTAGGTCCCCTGCGCGCGGTCGAACACCACCGGCCAGTTCCGGCAGTAGCTGCGCACATCGGACTCGCGCTCGGTGAAGACACGAGTTTCCGCCGTGGTTGTCTCAGTCATTCCTGTGTGTCAGTCCTTTCGGGCCGGATCGGCCCGTGTCGGGAGTTCGAGGTCACGCGATGCGCGGCATCGCGCTCGGTTTCAGTTCAGGGGGTCGATCGTGTAGAGACGCTCGGCGTCGTGATCGTCCGGGAAGTGCTCGTCTCCGAACAGTTCGTGCCGCCGAATCGTCGCGCCGCGCCGGGAGGCGAAGCTGCTGAAGAGGGCGATCGAGGCCTCGTTGTCGTCCGTGATCGTCGTCTCCATGCGGTCGACCTGCGGGACGCGGTCGACGACGCCGTCCAGCAGCGTCCGGGCCACGCCACGGCCGCGATGTGCGGCGTCGACGGCGACCTGCCAGATCATCAGCGTGTGAGGGCTCTCGGGGCGGACGTATCCGGTGACGAAGCCCGCGGGGTCACCGTCGATCTCGGCCATCAGCGACGTGTTGCCGAAATCTCGACACCACAGCAGGTAGGCGTAGGACGTGTTGACGTCCAGAGTCTGCGACTCGGTGGCCATGCGCCACAGTTCACCCCCGTCCTCGAGCGTCGGCTGCCGGAGCACGGTGTCCTGCAGTGTCGAAGGGGCGGGTGGCGTCTGTACGGCGCTGCTCATGTGCAAAGAACATAACGTGTTCTGCGAAGGATTCAAGCCCAGAATCGCTGCGGCGGGCCATTTTTCCGAAGCCGACAGGTGAATACCCCTGGGAAAACGGGGATTTCAAGGGCCGTATACATCGATGATGTATTTTCCCAGGCCGACTCGACCTCGGTATTCCGATGCCCTGTGGATTGTGATCAAAATCACAATCCACAGGGCATCGAGGTGGCCGGTGGTCAGCCGGCCGGAGTGAAGTCACGCGCCCCCAGGAACGCGGGCCTCGGAGCGGGCGCCGCAAAGGGCTCGACCACGGTGTTCTCGACGCTGTTGTAGACGATGAACACGTTGGACCGGGCGTAGGGCGTGACATTGCCATTGGAGGCGTGCATGCAGTTCGAGTCGAACATGATCGCTCCTCCGGCGGGCCCCTCGAGGACGTCGATGCCGTATCGATCGGCGAACTTGGCCAAGGTCTCCCGGTCCGGCGTGCCGGCGCCCTGCATCACCAGGGAGCTCTTGTAGTTGTCCTCGGGCGTCTCCCCCTGACAGCAGATGTACTCCCGATGCGATCCGGGCATGATCATCAGCGGACCGTTGAAGGAGTAGTTGTCGGTCAGCGAGATGGAGATGCTCACCGCCCGAGGAGACGGCATACCGTCCTCCGCGTGCCAGGTCTCGAAGTCCGAGTGCCAGAAGAAGTCCTTGCCCTCGAACGGGGGTTTGAAGTTGACCCGGCTCTGGTGAATGTACACATCGGACCCGAGCAGTTGCCGTGCGCGGCCGACCACTCGCGGGTCGTTCGCAATGCGCGCGAACACGTCGCTGGTGCGGTGCACCTCGAAAACGCTGCGCACCTCCTGCGACGTCGCCTCGATGACCGTGCGCTCGTCGTCGCGCACGACCGGATCCTCCGACAGGCGACGCAACTCCACGCGCATCTCGTCCAGTTCGGAGCCGCTCACCAGCTCGTCGATCAGCAGGTACCCCTTCTCGTCGAAGTGGGTCACCTCCCGCTGATCGAGGGGCCCGCCCTCGGCTCCTCCGTGGACGACGGCGTGCTCGCGCGGCAGCACCTCACTCCGGCCGGAACGGGTCGGATAAAGATCGGTTGTTGCGATGGCAGTCACGTAGACCTCCTCGTGTCGAAACAGGTCCGAGGCGGCTCGTACTGCGTCGGGCGCTCACGCCCGTGGCAGCCATGTGCTCTGGCAGTCGGCCACACTCGAACTCGAAAGGGCCACCTCGAACCTAACGCGTGGCGAACTTCGCCCGGCCACCGGGTCCGCGTGCCGCCCGAGTGGCATCCTGGACGGATACGGAACGCTGCGATCGTCGTAGCCACACAAGTGACGGAAACGTCGAGGAGAGCAAATGACAGAAACCGCTGGGGAGTTCGCGGGCCACGGAGCCCTCACACCGGAGGGTATCGACGAGTTGCGGCAGGAATTCACCCTGTCGGCGCACAACCGGCTCATGCAGAACGCCCTGAGCCGGCAGCCGGTCACGGAGATCGCGATGGATCGCGACGTGGTGACCAGCACGGACCATGTCGTCTCGCACCAGGTGGTGCGACACAAGGTGGCGAACCAGAAGAAGAGCGGCCGGTGCTGGATGTTCGCCGGCCTCAATCTGCTGCGGACCGGCATCGCGGAAACGCTCGGCGTCAAGGACTTCGAACTGTCGCAGAACTACCTGCTCTACTGGGACAAGCTGGAGAAAGCCAACTACTTCCTGGAGTCCGTCATCGCGACCACAGATCGTGATGTCGACGACCGCACGGTCGCGCACCTGCTGGACACCCCCACCGAGGACGGCGGCCAGTGGAACATGTTTGCCGCGCTGGTCCGCAAGCACGGCCTGGTGCCGCTGTCCGCCATGCCCGAGACCGAGTCGTCGTCCAACACACATCGGATGAACAGCGTGCTCGCGCAGGTGCTGCGCAAGGCGGCCCGCGACCTGCGTGCGCAGGACGACGTCGCCGTGGTGCAGAAGGTGAAACGCGCCGCCCTGGCGGACGCGCACCGGCTGCTGACGATGCACCTGGGCACTCCCCCGGAGTCGTTCCTGTGGCAGTGGGAGGACGACGACCACACGTTCCACCGGGACGGGATGCTGCGACCACAGGAGTTCGCGACGCGCTACGTCACGATCGACCTGGACGACTACGTGTGCCTGGTGCACGACCCGCGCCCGACGAGCGAGGAGGGGCGCACCTACACCGTCGACTTCCTCGGCAACGTCGTCGGCGGTGAGCCGGTGACCTACCTCAACGCATCCATCGAGGTGGTGCGCCAGGCCACGGCCGACACCCTCCTGGACGGCGAACCGGTCTGGTTCGGCTGCGACACGGGCAAGATGAGCAACTCCGACATCGGGCTGTGGGACCGGCGACTCTACGACTTCGACGCGGTCTACGCCACCGACCTGTCGATGCCCAAGGCCGACCGGCTGCTGCATCACGACACGCTGATGACCCACGCGATGATGTTCATCGGCGTCGACATCGTCGACGATCGCCCGCGCAAGTGGCTCGTCGAGAACAGTTGGGGCACCGACAAGGGCAAGGACGGACTGTTCGTGATGAACGACAACTGGTTCGCCGAGCACGTCTTCGAGGTCGCGGTGCGCCGGGACCGGCTCCCGGATGCGTTGCAGGCCGCCCTCGGCTCCGAGCCGATCGTCCTGCCGGCGTGGGATCCGATGGGCGCCCTCGCGTGACCTGCCGTAGGCCGTGAGACACCTCGGAGCGGGTGGGTCCGATCGGACCCA
>CAZMLG010000212.1:0-5292 GCA_964566985.1 uncultured Intrasporangiaceae bacterium | reverse complement strand
GCTCACATCCGTAGCCTACGGCTGCGATCACCTTCGGTCGCCGATAGAGGATCGTCCATTGAGCCTGCTGCCGGCCGTGGCGCTATAACGCAATAGACCGTCACCATTCGTGACGATGTCGGCCGGGTGTTGACGGTATGTCGCGCTATAACGTGCGGAACTGCCTCGGGCATACCACCGACGCCTCACCGATAGCCGAACCATTACCGGTGACGATGTATGTCACCCACCCGTTGGGCCTCGTCCGGCGAGGTCCCGTCACCGGTAGACCCGTCCGCCTGGGCATCCCGGGACGCGGGCCTCTTGTGGACAGGTTCGAACTCGCCACCTTGACACTCACTACGCCCGTCGGCTCGGCGACCGAGCCGCTCCTGGTTCGGATACCCACTCATCGGTCCGCATCAGTATGCGGGGACGAACGTGACGCCTTTCCCGAGCGCAGTGGCGTCGGAACTCATCGACACGTGACGCTGGTATTCACCGACATAGCCACCCACGACACGATCTTTGACGGCGCGGCGCTCCGGGGGCGCTTCCCGGGGTTTTCGGTGACGACCTATGCCGAAGGGCTGGAGATCATTCGCCGGGAACGGGAGTCGAACTCTGCTCGGTCCGGCCGGTAGGGGACCTCGAGGAATTCGGTCAGGATAGCCTTGCCTGAACTGGCGATGGCCGGTCGAGGTGTCGGTGAGCGAACGCCGCGGGCGGTCGCCGGCCTGACGAGCGAAGGAGCGCGAATATGTCCGATCCGTGGCAGGTGTATGACGTCCTCATCGACGGCATCGACGACGACGCCGTCGTGACCTCCGGCACGATCGGACTGCGTTGGTGCCGAGTGACCTCCGACGAGGGAGGGATCGGCATGGCCCTGTCGATGCCCGACGCGGGCCGGCCGGCGAGCTTCGTGGAGCCGACCTTCGTCGGCGCACGCCTGAAGGACGTGGCCGGTCTGGCCAAGAGCTGGAACTTCGCCGAGGCCGGGATCGGGATGGCGGCGATCAATGCCTGGTACGCCCACCCGGATCGGGCCGCACGCCATGGGTTCCGCGAGCGCGCGGTCAACACCTGGCCGACGGTCTTCCAGGAGCGGGCCGAGCAGGTCGCGGGCGCACGGGTCGGGATCATCGGCCACTTCGGCTTCGCCCCGGCGGCGCTGGAGGGGGCGGACGAGGTCTTCATGCTCGAGCGATCCCTGCAGGGCGGTGACTATCCGGACTCGGCGTGCGAATACCTCCTGCCCACATGTGACTACGTGTTCATCAGCGGGTCGGCGTTCGTCAACAAAACGGCTCCCCGGCTGCTCGAACTGTCGCGCCGTGCGACCACCGTCATGGTCGGGCCTTCCACGCCCCCGTCACCGGTGCTGGTGGACCATGGCGTCGACGTGGTGACCGGATTCGTCTCGCGGACGCCCGCCGCGCTCGACGAGGCGCTCGACGGGATCACGATGCAGGGCATGTATGCCGCGGGCCGATGTGTCGAGCTCACCGCCGACCAGCCGCAGAAACAGGCGCCCTGAGTCGGTAGCCCGCCCCCCGGGCGACCGGACGGGGAGCCGTGGGCAGGGCGCGGCATCATGGCCGTATGCGGACGATCTACACCATCGGTCACTCGACTCACCCGATCGAGGAGTTCGTCGACCTGGTGCGCGAGCATCATGTGGGCTGTGTGGCCGACATCCGCAGCGTGCCGCGATCGCGCCACAATCCGCAGTTCGAGCAGGACGCGCTCGAGGCCTCCCTGCGGGACGCCGGGATCGACTACCGCTATCTCAAGGCGCTGGGCGGCCTGCGGCACACACGCAAGGACTCGATCAACGCCGGGTGGCACAACGCGTCGTTTCGCGGCTACGCCGACTACATGCAGACCGAGCGCTTCGAGCACGGCCTGGCCGAGCTGATCGACGTGGCCGAGCAGACGCCGACGGCGATCATGTGCGCCGAAGCGGTGCCCTGGCGATGCCATCGCTCGCTCGTCGGGGACGCCCTGCTCGTGCGGGGATTCACCGTCCTGGACATCATCGGGCCGGGCGACCCGCGGCCGCACACCATGACACGCTTCGCGGCCGTGGACGGCACGCGGGTCACGTATCCGCCGCAGGACTGACCGAGCGATCGCCGACGTCGGCCGCCCATCATAGGAGGTCATGCCACGCCCGGGAGCGTTTCGCGCCGTCTTGATCCGTCAGGGCCAATTTTCGATAAGAACCTCGCCGAGGGGCGTGGCCGCTCTTAGGATGAGGGCGAGGGAGCGAGGGCGTGCCATGAACTCATCTGCCAGAGGGTCCGGACCGCGGTGGCGGGGGATCGCGCTGATACCGGCGGCGGCGCTGTGCCTGACGTCGGCGGCCCTGAGCGTGCCCGGCGTGGCTCATGCTGAAAACACAGGGGACTCAGACGCCACATGCGCCACGACAAGCACAGGCGGCTGGCGTGCGCCGGTGCGTCAGGCCTACGTCATCACCTCGACCTTCGGCGAGCGGACCGACCCGATCAACGGCCGGCGCACCCTGCACGCCGGGGTCGACCTGGCGATCACCTCCGGACCCGGCCCGGTCGTCGCGGCCGCCTCCGGCACCGTGGTGCGGTCCGGTCCGTACGGCGGGCTCGGCAACGAGGTCACCCTGCAGCATCCGAACGGCGTGCAGACGCTCTACGGACACATGTCACAGATCGATCCCGCCATCACCCCCGGCGCGACCGTCACAGAGGGCCAGGTGCTCGGCACCGAAGGGTCCACCGGCCACAGCACCGGCCCCCACGTGCACTTCGAGGTGCATGTGGACGGCAAGCCCGTCGATCCGTTGCCGTTCATGGCGACCCGTGGTGCGCCCCTCGGAGGCAAGGCGTCGTCCGCGTCGTCGACGACCGGGGTCGCCCTGCCGGCACCCGACGACCCCAGACAGCAGAGCAGGCACCAGGATGCGGCACCCGTCCCGGCCGACCTGATGAAGCTCTACGTCGCGGCGGCCGGCAAATATTCGGTGCCGTGGCAACTGCTGGCGGCGATCGGCATGGAGGAGACCGCCCAGGGGCGCAACAACCAGCGTTCCAGTGCCGGGGCGCTCGGGCTGATGCAATTCCTACCGTCCACGTTCGCGCGGTACGGCGTCGACGGGGACGGGGACGGGAAGGCCGAGATCGACAGTGACGCCGACAGCATCTACTCGGCCGCCAACGCCTTGCACGCATGGGGCGTCGGCAACGGGCCGGAGGCCGTCCGTACGGCGCTGTTCCGCTACAACCACGCCCACTGGTACGTCAACGACGTGCTCTACTACGCCGCGCAGTATGCCCAGTCGTCCGGATCCTGTGTCGCCACCGCCTCGTCCGCGCCGTCGGGGACCTCGGCGAAGGCCGTGGCATGGGCGAGCGCGCAGGTCGGGCACGCCTACCGCTTTGGTGCGGATGGTCCGGACCAGTGGGACAGTTCGTCGTTCGTCCAGGCCGCCTACCGGCAGGCCGGGGTGACGATTCCGAGGACTGCCACCGCACAGCGTGATTGGCTCGCGGCGGGGCACGGGCACCGGGTGAAGCCCGCGGAAGCGAAGCCGGGCGACCTGATCTTCGAGAACAGTTATCGCGGACCGGACAAGATCGGATTCGTCATGCTGGTCACCGATCCGCCGAAACACCAGGCGGTGGCCGCGCGCAACAGCACGCTCGGGGTGGCCGGCCTCAGTTATGCCGGTGATGCCACGCGCAAGCACATTTTCGAGGTGTGGCGGGTGGACTCGAAGTAGACCGGTCGACCCGGTCGGCCGAGCGTGGTGAGGGGGTCGGCTATACGGCTTCCAAGGGCTCGGCCGCAGGTTGTCCTGCCCCGCGGCGCTTCATCCGGTGTTCGAGGTGCTCGGCGACCTTGGTGATCGAATAGTTGATGATGATGTAGAGCACGGCGACGACGGTGATCACCGGGAGCATGTTGCTGAACGCGGCGACCGAGTTGTCCCCGGACTTGAGCAACTCCAGATAGGTGATGTTGTAGCCGAGTGCGGTGTCCTTCAAGATCACGACGAGTTGGCTGACGAGCACCGGCAGCATCGACGTGATCGCCTGGGGCAGCAGGATCGAGCGCAGCGTCTGGCTCGGGCTGAGGCCGACGGACAGGCCGGCTTCACGCTGCCCCGCGGGCAGTTGATCGACCCCGGACCTCAGGATCTCGGCGATGACGGCGCTGTTGTAGAGCGTGAGGCCGGTGATCGTGCCCGCCAGCGGATTCAGCGATGACGGAAACACGTCATTGTAGGCATAGATCCCGAACGAGAAGATCATCATCAGCAACACCGGGATGGCACGGAAGACCTCGACCCATACGGTGCAGACCCAGATGAGCGGTTTGATGCTCGACATCCGGGCGAGAGCGAGCAGGACGGCGAGGACCGACGCGAAGACGATACTGATGAGTGCGGCCTTGACGGTGCCCCACAGGCCCGGGAGCAGGTATGCGGTCCAGACCGTCGAGTGGACGAACGGCGACCACTTGGCGCCGTCGAACTGGCCCTTGCTGTCCAGCTTCCAGTAGACGATCGCGGCGATCGCGAGCAGCAGGATCACACCGAATCCGGCGTAGAACCGATGACGCACACGAGCCTTCGGGCCCGGGGCGTCGAACAGCACGCCGGCACTCATCGCTGCACCGCCCATCGTTTGGAGAAGACGCTCGTCGCGACCCCGATGGGGACGGTGACGATCACGAAGAAGATCGCCGAGACCAGGAACGCCAGGTTCAACAAGTCGGAGCGGAATTCGTTGACCCGGGCGAGCTGGAACGACACTTCCGCGACGCCGATCGTCATCACGACGGTGGTGTTCTTGGTCAGGGCGATCAAGGTGTTGCCCAACGGCGTGATCGCGCCGCGGAACGCCTGGGGGAGCACGACCTCCTTGAGTGACTGACCGAAGCTGAGCCCGATGGACCGCGCGGCCTCGGCCTGGCCCAGCGGGATCGTGTTGACACCCGAGCGGATCGACTCACACACGAAGGAGGCGTGATAGACGCTCAGCGCGACCAGTGCGAGCCGGAAGTTGTTGACGGTGAAGAAGTCTCGGCTGTGGCTGTTGGCCAAGGTGATTCCGAGCGTCTGCCAGATCACCAGGCTGCAGGCGAACACGAGCAGGGTCAGCGGGGTGTTGCGGAAGGTCGTGACGTAGGCGGTGCCGAGAGCACGCAGCATACGCACCGGGGACAGGCGGAAGATCGCCACGATCGTGCCGATGACCAGGCTTCCGATCGCGCCGAGCACGGTCAGCTTGATCGTCATCCAGAACGCGGACCACAGATCGAACTGAC
>CAZMLG010000211.1:0-5318 GCA_964566985.1 uncultured Intrasporangiaceae bacterium | reverse complement strand
CTCCCCCGACATGACGCGCGACACGCACGACGCTACCCCGGTGTGGGCACGTCTGTAAGCGTCTGAGACGCGATGCCCGCCCACACCCGCATGTGACCCCTGGGGCGCATGTGACAGGCGCGCACAGACGCGCCAGCCCCCTCGAGCGACGCACACGACACCCCGGTGTGGGCACGGGTCGTGACTGAGCGACACCCCCGCGCATGTGTCGCCCTTGAATACGACGCGCGGGGGTGTCTGACGGAGGCCGAAAGGAAGAAGAGCCTCCGTCGGCATTATGTGCGCTTGATCGTCGCTTCGTAGTGATGAAGCCGACCGCGCACAATCCAGGGCTCTACGTCACCTTGCACGGTGAACTTGTCGCCTCGCCACTTGACGATGCCCGTGGTCGTCAACTGATCGCCGCCGTTGGCGCCGATGTGCAGCCGGTAGTAGGCGATGACCAGCACGCCCGCGTGTGACACCGATTCTGACGAGCGCACGGGCAGCACGTCAGCGGGGAACGGGCCGATGTCGTGCACTGGGATGGGATCGCCGTTGGAGTCGTGCCCGCCGCCAACGCTGAGCATCACCCGGTCGTGGAAGATCATCCCGAGGCCCGCTTTCGGTAGCGATTGAGCACGAATAGTTCCGCGAGGGTCCACCCGCTGAAGCCGCCCTTGGTGACGACTTCGCCCGCGTGCGTCTCGACCTGCTCAGGGTTGGCGACCATGCGGGCTGTGGCGACGACGAGCACCGCCGCGATGTCATCGGCTGGTGTTCCATCCGTGAATCCCTTGCCGCGCGTGTATGACATCGCTAGCGCTTTGACGAGCGGCAGGGATTGCCCGGCCAGGGCGACGACCGATGCATCATCGCCCTGGCCGAGGAATGAGGCCACGTCGGCCGGTGTGGGGTCGCTCATCAGCGAGTAATCCCGGTCAACGTGACGACGGCCTCAGGGTTCAGCGCCCCGAGGTCGTAGCGGGTGACGACGCGCAGCGCCTGCTCGTCGGTGTCGGCGTACCGCTCGGTGAGCACCTTCACCGACGGGGCCATGTCGCGAGCGACGGCCACCTGGGAGAAGTCGAGCAGTGCAGCACGACCGGTCGGGGCGTCCGGATCGCTGGCATCGTCGGGCACACGCGAGGTCACGATGACGGGCGCGCCCCAGATGCGGAACACCGCGTCCTGGGTCGGGTCGGCGTTGAGCAGGTAACGGTTCTGCCCGTCCTTGACCTTGCGCAGCGCGACGAAGTCACCCGGAGTGACGACCCAGCGCAGGGCGGACATGTTCACGTTGGCCGACAGCGCCAGGCCCCAGGCGTCGAGCAGCACATCGAGACTGAGCGCCCCGGCGACATCGACGTTCTGCGTGCCGTCCAGGGAGAACAGCCCGTGCGGCTCGGACACCCCGTCACCACCCGCGCTGAAGAACTGGGTATCGATCTTGGCCGCGACATCGGACACCAGGCGGTCCTTCAGCGCAGCGTTGAGGTTGACGACGGACTGCCGCGCGAGTTCGTTGGTGTACCGCGTGATGACCTTTACCGACTTCATCGTGGAGGGCATCAGCTTGACCTCATCGAAGTCAGCCTCCCGCTCGGGAATCTGCTCACCCTCGCCGGTCCAGCCCGGGTCGGTGATCGCCCCGCCCATCTTGGGAATGCGGATCGGACCCGCGGTGTCGAAGATGCGAGGACGTGCAGCGAGGAATGCCGACTTTTCCTCAAGCGGCTTGACGAGAATCTTGAGCACTTGCTCCTGGGTCAGTTCGGGAGCAGTGGTCGTGGAATTAGTAGCCATTAGCGGCACCTTTCGTGATCAACGGAAATTGATTAGTCGGTGCCAGACCAGACAATGGGGCACATTCATCAAGAACGTGCCCCACCATCATAAGGGAATGTCGGCGCTAATCCCTATCCCGCATTAGCGCGCAGAATTCCCGCCAGATCTACCGGGTCCGACTTCGACGTGATGCCCTGCCCGACATCACCCCGCGCACGTCGTGCGGCCAGATGCGGTTTGCGTTCGAGCAGCGCGTCAATCGCGTCTGTGAGCGCGTCGGCGTCGTCAAGGTGCGACTCATCGAAGGGCAGGTCCGTAGCGTCTGCAAGACGTCCTGTGGCGCTCACAAGCGCCGTGTGCAGGCGATGCGCGAGGGCGTCACGGTCCGTCGCACGCTGGCGATACTTGCCGTTCTCCTGTCGCAACTTCTCGACGTACTCACGCGGGAACGTCTCGGCCTTCTCATCGTCCGACGACGCCTGATCATCGCCCACACCCGCCTCAGGGGTCGTAGTGTCGTCGGTCTGATCGTTGGTGGGCTGGGTGTCGTCGTCGGGCCCGGTGTGGGCATCGGTCGTGTCTTCCATGATGTTTCCTTTCAATCGGCGATGCCGAGACGGGCTCGGCCTTCGGCAGGCGTGATCACCTGGGCTTGCACGAGTTTGAGCACTGCGTCTGATTCCTGGGCAACGGATCGCGTGGACGGGTCAGCCCATCGCACGGCGGGCGCGATGCTCGACGGGTCCACCTGATGCGCCAGCGCGTACACATGACGCATGACGCGCTCCCACGAGCGGCCAAACGTCGCCTGTCGTGCCTCAGCGCGTGCGGTGAGCGATGCTTCAGCGGATCGGATCGCATCAGCGCTCGCGGGTTGGTTGGCCGTGATTCCCAGGTAGTGCGCAGGCAGGGCAGATACGGCGCTGATCTGTTCCTGCAGCACCTTGATCGCCGACGAGTACGACTGCAGGTCGGCGGCGGGCAGTGATCCGAACTTGGCGTCTACGGCCTCGCTCGTCATCATGCGGTGCGACTCCGGGAACGGGTTGACTTCCTCGGTCTCGCCCGTGGGTTCGCCGTCGTCACCGATCACGTCGCGCTCTTCGAGCTCAATACCCGTTGCCCATCGACGGGGACGCGCGTAGTACTCCGAGCCGACCATCATGTCGCCCAGCGCCTTGTTCTGCGCGTCGGTCAACGGCAGCAGGTCCTCCATCTCGGATACCCCGTCAACGTCGAGCAGTCGGTCGGTGTTCACAAACGGCGTGATGACGACCTCACCGACCGGGTTGTTCACGCTGAGATCGTCAACGATCTTGAACCCGCTTGTAGCGCCGATGCTTTCCGCGCGGTATCGCCTGATACGGTCCGGCTCGACCAGCACGACCTCGGTCGTGTACTTGGTCTCCCATCGCTTGATCGCCGCGAGCACCTCGCGCGTGCCCGGGTCGGTGACGTGTGCGACCTGTCGCGGTGACTCGATGCTCACCGTGGGACGGCCCGCCCCGTCAACCCAGGCGAACGCATACGCGCGACGGAACGCCAGCGCCTCGCGGTGCAGCGTCGTGGACCACTGGTCAAGATCGTTGCGCAGCCACGCGGCCCATAGTTCATCGCTGGGCTGCTTGTCCACGAGAAAGCCGGTCACGCGCAGACGTTCGGCCAGACTCACGACGGCCAGACGCGGAATGTTGCTGCACATGCGCGTCATGCGGTTACCCAGCGCGTCCTTGGCCTCGGGCGACAGATACGTCATCGGCGATGTGCCGGTGTACGCCTGCTCCAGTCGGGTCAGGTCCCCCTCCTGCTCGTCGAGTCGCTGCATCAGTTGCGACAGCAGATCTTCACTCATGATTGTTGCCTCATCTTTCATCTATGCGAATGACGCCACACGACGCCGCTTCTTGTTGGACGCCCGCCACGTCGCGCGTGAGTGCGCCATCACCAGACACACCGCCAGGTCAATGCGGCGGCGCGAGTGCTTCTTCTCCTTCACCAGACGCACACCCCGCGTCTCCTCGGTCACGACCGCGTTAGACACATGCCGAGCCAGGTCCTCATCGCCCGAGTGGGTTATCTCGTGGTTCAGACAGGCCTGGTAGGTGTCGACCGTCGCCGGCGTCATGCGCGATGGGTTCTGGTTGAACTCCACGACGGGCAGCCCCTCCTTGGCCAGCAGTTGCAGCGACCGCGCCCATCGGAACGGATCGGCCACGACCTCAACGACTTTCCATCGCTGGGCCGCGTCACGTATCGCCTGCTCGACCTCGAGCACCGGCACGCGGTAGGTATCGTCCCCGCGCGGCGGCTCCCATAGGCCGAGCACGTCAACGTGCGGCGTCAGCGACACGGTCGCCACGAGCAACGCGGTTGCGTCGCCGTTGAACGACCCGTCCAGCGAGATGATGACCCGCTCACCGTCGGGCACGCCCTGGCCGGTGTTGAGTCCCGCCCACACCCCCGGAGGCAGGAATGCAGCGTCGTCCTGCTCGACCCATTCACCTAGACGCGCACGGCGGAACTCAGACTCACGCGAGCGCGGGGGCATTGCCGCTTTCATGTGCTTCCGCGACACGAGGTCATCTAGGCCGGGGTTCGCCTTCTCCCAGCAGTGCTGACAGTCCGGCGTGTGCTCGATGTCGCCGCTGTACTCGACCAGTCGGAAGTCCTCATCGTCGGGCCGTGCGCGAGCGTCGAGCACCAGATCGAGCATCGGCGACATGTCCCGCCACGCGGGCGGCGAGGGCGTGCCGATCATCAGCAGCTGCGATCCCTCACGCTTGCCCGTACTGTGCAGCAGCGACTCGTAGGCGTCACGGCGCACGAAGCCAATCTCATCGATGATGCCGAGACTGGCGTCCTCGCCCTCGATGCGGTGCGCTTCACCGGGCAGCGCCAGAATCGTCGCCCCGGTGCTGGGAACGTCGATGTGGTCTTTGAACACCTTTGTCCGCGAAGCCAGATCGTCGTTGAGTTCGATCATGCGCGCAGCGGTCTTGAGCATGCGCATGGCCGACCGCTCGTCCTGAGCAACGATCACCGCGCGAGCATCCGGAATGCCCGAGCAGAAAGCGTGATACAGCGCGAGCGCAGCAACAAGCGTGGACTTGCCCTGTCCGCGCGGCAGCACCCACAGACAGAACTGCGACTCATCGTCAAGCAGCGTCGATGTCATGTCACGCTGCCACGGCCGAAGCTTCATAGGCTCACGAGCGCCCGCACCCTTCGGCGCGACGATGAACTTCCGACAGAACGCAGCGAATCGCAGCGCACCGTCAGACCTCGTCTTGAACGGCAGCGGCGACGAGTCCCTGAGCCGCTTGGGCCCTGCGGTCACCATGTGCCCACACCCCCGTTACGAGTGTCACGCGCGCCCGTATGGCGGGTGTGGGCATGACTCAGGGGTGCGTGAACGTCTGTAAGCGATTCTGAGCGTGTCTGAGGGGGTGACGTGGGTGATTCCCCTTGTGAGGGGGCGTCAGGCGTTTCTAGAGCGCTTCTGACCCCCTCCAGACGTGCGTGTGACGAATCATGCGCGCCCACACCGGGGT
>CAZMLG010000210.1:0-5332 GCA_964566985.1 uncultured Intrasporangiaceae bacterium | reverse complement strand
GGTCCTTGTAGGAGTTGTAGAGGTCCTTGACCGTGAGGCAGAACATCTCCTCGTGGGTCGGCCCGAGCAGCATGTCCGCGTCCTTGCGGTCCTTGAGCCGGAAGAGGTTGTCGCCGTATTCGCTCCAGCGGCCGGTCGCCTCGTAGGGCTCGCGGGGCAGCAGCACCGGGAAGCTGACCTCCTGGCTGCCGATCGCCTCCATCTCCTGTCGGACGATCGCCTCCACCTTCGCGGCGACGCGCACACCGAGCGGGAGCCACGAATAGATGCCGGGCGCGGCGCGACGGATGTAACCGGCCCGCACCAGCAGCTTGTGACCCGGCAGTTCCGCGTCGGCCGGGTCCTCGCGCAGGGTTCGCAGGAACAGGGTCGACATTCGCAGGGCCACGGGTTCTCCTCTGGTCTTCGGGGATGCGTATGCCGAGGATATCGGCCATGACGGTCGGCTCTCATCCGAGTTCTCGCCGAGCGGGGGTCAGCGCGACCGATACCACCGCTCGAGGTGCTCGAAGGCCTCCACGAGGCCGCCCCATCCGATCTCGGCGTCGGCCGTGGCGGTGTGTGCGGTGGTGAACCATTCGACGTAGGAGCACACGTCCTGCAGGTCCCACCGGAGGCGGTAGAACTCCACGTCCTCGGCAGGCACATCGCGTCCGGTGAGGGCACGATAATGCCGCACCTGTTCACCGGAGCCGGTGTCGACGTGCCACAGGTCGCGGGCGGCCGGCGCCCGTCGGACGGTGTCCCAGTCGATGAGCAACAGCTCGCCCGAGCGCATCAGCAGATTGCGGGCGTGGGGTTCCCCGTGGGTGATCACCCATCGGGACCGGCTCGAGCTCAGCCGCTTCGCCAGGCGGTCGTGCTCGTGCAGCGCGGCCCGAAGCACGTCGGCGTCGCGGAGGAGCAACTGACGGGTCGGCAACGCGTACGGGCCGGTCATCCACCAGTCGGTAAGCCCGTCCAGTCCCTCGAGCGCCTCGCCGACCGCGTCGCGTCCCGGCAGCACGAACCGCTCCTCCGCGGCCATGCGGCCGACCGACTCGGTCTGTGCGTGCACTCGCGCGAGCAGTTCGACCGTCGCGTGGCGGTCTCCCGGGCCCCAGTCGTGCAATGCCGGTGCATCGTGAAGGTCGAAGACCGTCACCGCGAACCCGGGCTCGAGGCGTTGCACGACCTCTCCGCCGCGGGCGGGCTGGGGCGCCACCGCTTGCGGCACCGTTCTGCTCAGCGCCCGGACCACCCGCATCGCACAGTGCAGATCGTCGGCCCGCTCGTCGCCGTGCGGACCGCGCAGGTCGTCGACGGTGACGAAGCGACGGCCGGACGACGTCTCGGCGATCCAATGGTGTGATCCGAATCCGACCGGAGCATAGGTCAGTTCGACTCCCCCGAGGTCCCATCTCTCGTCGACGAACTCGGCGAGCTCACCGCGGTCGAGGTCGGTCGGAGGGGTGCGCACACCCCTGACCGTACGGGCTCGGCATCGACCTGAGCAGGTCGATTTCGCATCATGACCCGGGCATGGCCCGCTCGACGACGTCTGCTGTGGACATCGTGCTCCCGAGAGTGCCGAACACTCCCAGGTGATCGCCGCCGATGCGCGAGGCCACGAACGCGTCGGCCACGGCAGCGGGGCTGTGCCGCACCAGCAGCGCTCCCTGCAGGACGATGGCCAGCTTCGCGGCGAGCCTGCGAACTTCGCCCTCCGCCGACGTGGGGTCCTGCGCCGCACGGCGCACCTCGTCGATCAGATCGTCGGCCTCGCGGTCCAGGGCCGCGTCGCCCCCGCGCGCCAGGCGCACCTCGTCGGCATAGGCGTCCAGGCCCTCCGGTGAACGCGCCAGCGCCCGCAGCATGTCCAGTGCGTTGACGTTGCCACTCCCCTCCCAGATCGAGTTGAGCGGCGACTCGCGCACGATGGTCGGCATCCCCGAGTCCTCCACGTAGCCGTTGCCGCCGAGACACTCCATCGCCTCGACGCACACCATGGGGGCACGCTTGCACACCCAGAACTTCGACAGGGGCAGGGCGAGTCTGCGCAGCGCGGCTTCGTGCTCGTCGTGGGGTGACTCGACGCATCGGGCGAGACGCAGACCGAGCATCGTCGACGCCTCGCTCTCGATCGCGAGGTCGGCGAGCACGCCCTGCATCGCGGGCTTGTCGACGAGGAGCCCGCCGAACGCCGCACGGTGCGCGGCATGCCACGCGGCCTCGGCCACCGCGCGACGCATCAGGGATGCCGACCCGAGCACACAGTCCAGGCGCGTCGCGGCGACCATCTCGATGATGGTGCGCACCCCGGCACCCTCGTCGCCCAGGCGCGTCGCCCACGCGTCGTGGAACTCCAACTCGCTGGAGGCGTTGGAGCGGTTGCCCATCTTGTCCTTCAGCCGCACGATGCGGATCGGGTTGCGGCGACCGTCCTCGAGGACGCGCGGCAGCACGAAGCAGGTCAGCCCGGCCGCGGTCTGGGCGAGGACGAGGAAGAGGTCGTTCATCGGGGCCGAGGTGAACCACTTGTGGCCGCGCAGCAGGTATCCGCCGTCCGTGGTCGGCCGCGCCGTCGTGCTGCAGGCCCGCACGTCGGAGCCGCCCTGCTTCTCGGTCATCCCCATGCCGGCCAGGATCCCCGCCTTGCCGTGCGGCGGCCGCAGGCCCGGGTCGTAGGCCGTGGAGGTGAGCAGCGGTGACCACTCCTTGGCCAGCGCGTCGTCCGCTCGCAGCGCGGGCACCGCGGCATACGTCATCGTCATCGGGCACGCGTGCCCGGGCTCGATCGCGGTCCAGGCGATGTAGCCGGCCGCCCGCCGCAGATGGGGCAACGGGCCGGGATCGTCCCAGGGAGCACCGGCCAGCCCGGCCGCGATGCCGTGGTCCATCATCCAGTGCCAGCTCGGGTGAAAATCGACCTCGTCGATGCGTTCGCCGAAGCGATCGATCGGTCGCGGCTCGGGCGGGTTGCGTTCCGCGAGGCGGCCGTGCTCTCGGGCCTGCGCCGAGCCGGCCAGTGCGCCGAGTTCGGTGAGCGAACCGACGAGGGCGTCCGCGCGATCCCCGGCCTGTGCGGTCAGGGCGTCGCGCAGCGCCCGATCTCCGGTCACGGTGTTGTGACCGATCAACGGGGTCGCCTGGTTGTCCGGCCGGTGGGCGAAGGGATCGTCGGTGTGCGCCATCGTTCGACGGTATATCGCTTCCACCCGTCTCCGGAACCGATACCGTCGACCCATGGCCGCACTGCTGAAGCTCGAGCACTATCTCGATGCGCTGTCCATGGCCGCCGCGCGGCTGAACGAGGAGAGCCTGGAAGCCGGGATGGAGGTGCAGATCCCCACCTGCCCCGAGTGGAACATGCGCGAGCTGGTCGTCCACCAGGGGACGATCCATCGCTGGGCGACCGCCACTCTGCGCGGCGAACGCGGGGTGGACACGGGAGCGATCGAGGAGGAGGGGCTCGCACAACGCCATCCGGCCGCATGGCTCATGTCCGGTGCCGAGTTGCTCGAGGCCGTGCTCGAGAACGCTCCCGCCGACCTGGAGGTGCCCTTCTTCTTGAAGAATGCCGGTCGCCCCCGTGACGCCTGGGCCCGGCGTCAGGCGCACGAGACCGTCATCCACGCCGTCGACGCGCTCTCCGCCCGTCTCGGCGCCCTGCCGGACGCCGACGACGTCGACATCGACCCGCGCTTCGCCGCCGACGGCATCGACGAACTGCTGCTCGGCTTCCTGCCCCGCAAGCGCAGCACCATGCGCACCCACCGTCCGGTGACCGTGACCATCCGCACGAGCGACACCGACCATGTGTGGACCGTGCAGCTCAGCGAGGAGCCGGCAATCGTCTCCCGCGACGCCGTCGACGTCCCCTCGGACACCCTCTGGACCGGCCCGGCGGTCGCGCTCTATCTGGGTCTGTGGAACCGCGGTCGCCAGATCGCTCAGGAGGGGCTGGACGTCCTCCCCGCCTGGCGGGAGCGGATGACCGTCACCTGGAGCTGACGTCGACGTCGGTGAGACCGGACGTCGAGGTGTCGGCGTTCGACCCGATTCACAAGATGATGGTCGCGAACCGGCCGACCTGGCGGAATCCCGCCGCGGCATACGTGCGCCGTGCGGCCACGTTGAAGCCGTTGACGTAGAGCGTGACGGTCGGCGCGTGGAAGTCCATGACGTGTTGCACGACGGCGTTCATGGCCGGCGTCGCGATGCCCTGCCCGCGATGCTGCGGCGCCACCCACACGCCTTGGATCTGGGCCACCCCGCCGGCGACCGACCCGACATCCGCCTTGAAGATCACCCGCGAGCCCTCGGTGATCACGTAGGTGCGTCGCCGTTCGATCAGGGACGACACCAGCCTGCGGTAGTCGCGATCGGAGCCGACGAAGGGCGGGTAGCCGATCTCCTCGGTGAACATGTGCGCCGCCGCCGGCACGACCAGGTCGACCTCATCGGGCCGTGCGACCCGCACTCGCGGGTCCATCGGCCGGCCGTCGGCCATGGGGGGCGACGCGATGGACAACACCGGCTGGTCCGGGCGCAGCGACCGGGCCGGGCCCCAATGACGCTCCAGGCGATCCCACAGCGGCAGCACCTGCGTCGCGTCACCGAAGATCGACGAGCACCGACGGCGATGACGCCGCAGCCGACCGGCGAAGGCCTCGAGTGCTTCGTCGTCGGCGCCCACCGGCACGACATTGGCCGCCGCCCAACACAGCGACCGCAACCGGCCTCCCCGGTGCACCGCGAAGGCCGAATTCGTCGCGCCCGGACCCTGTTCGGCCAGACGGGCGGCGACGAACGCATTCATCGCCGGATCGCACGCACACAGCTCGAGCGCCGCATGATAATCCTCGGCCGCCAGCGGCCGTGCCGGATTGAAGGTGCGCAACACCCTTCTAGACTGCCCGGAAACGTGCGGCCGCGATGCCAAAACGGGCGGAGAATTTTGCGGGCCGGACCTGCCGGCCGCAGAATCAGCTGACGCTGACCGTGGGGCCGTCCGCCGGCTGCGATGCTCCGCCGTCCTCGCCCATGTCCTCGGCGATGCGCATGGCCTCCTCGATGAGCGTCTCGACGATCTGCGATTCGGGCACGGTCTTGATGACTTCGCCCTTGACGAAGATCTGGCCCTTGCCGTTGCCGGACGCCACGCCGAGGTCGGCCTCGCGGGCCTCCCCGGGACCGTTGACGACGCAGCCCATCACCGCGACGCGCAGCGGCACCTCCAGGCCGTCCAGCCCGGCGGTGACCTCCTCGGCGAGGGTGTAGACGTCGACCTGGGCACGGCCGCAGGACGGGCACGAGACGATCTCGAGCTTGCGCGGGCGCAGGTTGAGCG
>CAZMLG010000209.1:0-5343 GCA_964566985.1 uncultured Intrasporangiaceae bacterium | reverse complement strand
GGCGAGCGCGTATCGAAACCCTCCGACCCACCCCGGCTGGTTGAGCCCACCCCCGGCTGGTTGAGTAGCGCGAGCCCCCAGGGCGAGCGCGTATCGAAACCACCGAGCCAACAACGCAACTCACCAGGTTTCGATACGGGCGGCACCCCTTTTCGCCGATGCCAACATCGCGCACGCAGGTGCCGCCCTACTCAACCATCGGGACCGGCGGGCCCTCACGCTCAACCATCCGGTCGGGAACGTATGTCGCCGCCATCACCATTCGCGCCGCGCTGACTCAACGGCTTGCGCGACAAGCCCGGCAACGCTTCGAAACGCCCGTCAATCAATGCCTCTCGCTTCGCGCGACTCCAGCCTTGAATTTTCTTCTCCAGTGCATACGCCTCGTCGATCCGGGCGAACTCCTGACGCCACACGAGGCACACGGGCTGACGTCTCGCTGTGTATGCCGCGCCGAGCCCTCGCGTGTGCTCGTGCATGCGGCGATCCAGGTCGGTGGTGCTGCCGGCGTAGTACGAGCCGTCACCGCATTCGAGGAGGTAAGTCCATGCCATCGATCCAGCGTGCCCGATCGTCGACGCGAGGTCGCCGCTGAGGCGAAGACTGTGGATGCGCATGACGCCGATGCCCACGGTGCGGATCACGGGGGCTTCGCGTGCAAACGCCCAGGGGTCCGCGTGGGGAGCCTCCTCAGGACGTGCGCTCGCCAGGTTTCGATACGGGCGGCACAGTCATTGCCACACCCCCGGTCCGCACACGGGTGCCGCCCTACTCAACCATCCGAAGGGGCCCGGTCCGCGCATGGGTGCCGCCCTACTCAACCATCCGAAGGGGGAACCAGGGCCGCCCCCCAGATGGCCTGGCGCGAGCCCCACCCGGATGGTTGAGTAGCGCGAGCCCCCAGGGCGAGCGCGTATCGAAACCCGCCGACCCACCCCACTCACCGGATGGCCCACGTAGCGCGAGCCCCCCAGGGCGAGCGCGTATCGAAACCCGCCGACCCACCCCACCGACTCGACGCATGGTGCCGAGCCCCTGACCGTGGCACGATCGAAGCGTGGCTCTCGACATCACTGCTGCCCGGCCGTGGCCGGCACTGCTCGATCTGCCTTGGCGCACTCCGCTCGAGGACTGGCCCGAGGAGATGCTGGCCGCCCTCCCCCGCGGCATCTCCCGCCATGTCGTCCGGTTCCTGCGCGTCGAGGGTCGCGTCGTCGCGATCAAGGAGATCAAAGCCGACATCGCCCGGCGCGAATACGGGATGCTCCGTATGCTCCGCCGCATCGGCATACCGGCGGTCGAACCGGTCGGCGTCGTCGCAGGCCGACTGACCTCCGACGGCGAGCCCCTCGACGCGTGCCTGCTCACTCGCCACCTGCAATACTCCCTCCCCTATCGCGCGATGCTCAGCCAGGCGCTGCGCCCGGACACCGCCGACCGGCTCATCGATGCGCTGGCGGTGCTTCTGGTGCGGCTGCACCTGAGCGGATTCTGGTGGGGCGACGTATCCCTGTCCAACACGCTGTTCAAACGCAGCGCAGGGGAATTCGCCGCCTACCTCGTCGACGCCGAGACCGGCGAACTGCACGAGAGCCTGAGCGCGGGCCAGCGGGAGCACGACCTGGAGATCGCGCGAGTCAACATCGCCGGCGAACTGCTCGACCTGCAGGCCGGCGGGTTCGTCGACGAGGAACTCGACCCCCTCGGCGTCTCCGAACGCATCCTCGAGCGGTATGCCGTGCTGTGGGACGCGCTGACCGCCGTCGAACGCTTCTCCTACGACAAACGATGGAAGGTCGAAGAACGCATCGCCGGGCTCAACGACCTGGGGTTCGACGTCGGCGAACTCGACATCACCACCGACCTGGACGGCACACACATCCAGATCCAGCCGAAGGTCGTCGACGCCGGTCATCACTCGCGCCGACTGCTGCGCCTGACCGGCCTCGACGTCGAGGACAACCAGGCCCGCCGGTTGCTCAACGACCTCGACTCGTTCCGCGCGTCCCAAGACCGGCAGAACGACGACGAGGAGCAGGTCGCCCACGACTGGCTCACCCAGGCCTACGAGCCGATCACCCGCTCGGCGCCCCGCGAACTGCGCGGGCGGCTGGAGCCCGCGGAGATCTACCACGAGATCCTCGAGCACCGGTGGTACATGTCGGAGAACGCAGGCCACGACGTCACGACCGAGGCGGCCGCCGCCGACTACGTCGCGACCGTGCTGCCCGGCAAGCCCGACGAGAGCGCCGTCGTCGGCGTCGACACCCAGTCGATCCCGGTCCGCGCCAAGAGCGACTGACGGTCAGGCGGGCGACAGCCAGGTCCAGCCGGGGATGTTGCGCAGGATCGTGAACACGGCGAGCACCACGGTGGGATCAGCGGCTTGCGGCCGAAACGCCGCGACGACTCCGGCCAGGAGTGTCGTCGGTTCGCGCAACCGCGTGAGCAGGCTGCTCGGGGGGCCGCGTCCGCGTGCGGAGGAGGCTCGGTCGAGGTCACTTCGGATCACCGCATCCGGGAGGGAACCGCATGCTCCTGACGCTCGTCCGAGTGATCGACACCCCACGCGGTGCTACACATCATCCACACTCACGACCTCCCGAGGTAGACATGTCGCACAACGATCCCTACGACCCGAATGCGGGACAGCCCGCGCCGTACGGCCAGCAGCAGCCGCCGCAGGGGCAATACGGCGCGCAGTGGGGCCAGCAGCAGGGACAGGACCCCTACGGCCAGTACGGCGCGCCGCAGGGCGCCTACGCGCAATACCCGCAGCAGGGCTACGGCGGCGCGCCGCAGGACCCCTACGGCCAGCAGGGCCAGTACGGGGCGCAGTACGGCGACCAGTACGCGGCATACGGGCAACAGGGTCAGTATGCGCAGTACCCACAACAGGGATACGGCAACCCGTACCAGCCGCTGACCGCCTATCAGAACTACGCAGGGTGGGGCAGCCGTGTCGGCGGCTACCTGATCGACGGGCTGATCACCATCCCGGGTGCCATCATCTACGGCATCGGCTTCGGCATCGGTATGTCGGGGGTCGAGAGCCACTACGACTTCCAGACCCAGACGACGGTGACGACGGGCAGCTTCAGCCCCGTTGGTCTCATTCTGATCCTCATCGGTCTCGCCCTCATGATCGGCATCCAGATCTGGAATCGGTGGATCCGCGGTGGCAAGACCGGTCAGACGATCGGCCGCAAGACCGTCGGTATCACGATGGTGAGCGAGCAGACCGGACAGCCGATCGGCCCGGGTATGGCGTTCGTGCGCGACATCGCCCACTGCGTCGACTCGATCATCATGTGCCTGGGCTGGCTGTGGCCGCTCTGGGACGACAAGCACCAGACCCTCGCGGACAAGATCGTCGGCACCGTGGTCATCGAGTCCCCCAAGTAGGCTTCGCACAGGAGGGAGCAGAAGGTCTCGGTGCGTGCGCCGGGGCCTTCTGCCGTGCTGTCACGCGTCAGCCTGGCCGGCCTCGTCGTCCGCTGACGCCGCATGTCCTGAGCCCGTCGAAGGGCCGAGGACGCATCGAAGCCTCCTCAGGGGCGCCCGGGCCGACTTGGCAACGCGTGCTCACCAGGCCTCGATACGCGCTCCTCCGCTTCGCTCCCCCGCCCTACTCGACCAGCCGACGCGACAACTCCACCCCTGCGCTTACTCGACCAGCCGACGGGAAGACTCCACCCCCGCGCTACTCGACCGGACGAGCGGCAGCGCGCTGCCGGGCGATCTCGTAGAGCGTCACCGACGTCGCGATGCCGGCGTTGAGCGATTCGATCGTCGAGCTCATCGGCACCGAGACGATCTGGTCGCAGGTCTCCCCCACCAGCCGGGAGAGCCCCTTGCCCTCCGAGCCGGTGACGATCACCAGCGGCTCGCTCGCCAGCGCCAGGTCGGGCAGATCGACGTCACCGTCCATGTCGAGACCCAGCACGAAGAATCCGGCCTGCTGGAAGTCCTGCAGGGTGCGGGTGAGGTTGCCCGCGAGCGCGACGGGGATGCGTGCCGCGGCGCCGGCCGAGGTCTTCCACGCCGCCGCGGTCATCCCGGCGGACCGCCGCTCCGGCACGATCACCCCGTGTCCGCCGAATGCCGCGACCGAGCGGATGATCGCGCCGAGGTTGCGCGGGTCGGTGATGCCGTCGAGCGCGACGACCAGCGGTATGCCGGGTGCCTGCGGATCGATCAGATCCTTCGGGTGCGCGTAGTCGTAGGGCGGCACCTGTAGGGCGATGCCCTGGTGCACACCGCCGTCGGTGAGCCGGTCGAGCTCGGTACGCGGCGCCTCCAGGATCGGCACCCCGCGGTCGGCCGCGAGTCGCAGGGACTCGCGCACGCGGGTGTCGCTGTCCAGTCGCCCCACGGCATACACCGTGGTGGCGGGCACCTGCGCGCGCAGCGCCTCCAGCACGGCGTTGCGCCCGGCGATGATCTCGGTCGACGGCCCGCGCGACCGGCTCTTCTTCGGCGCACTCTTGGGGCGGGCACCGCCGTCGCGGCGGGCGTTCTTGTAGGCCTTGTGGTAGGGCCGGTCGGAGGCCTTCGGCGTGGGCCCCTTGCCCTGCAGCCCCTTGCGGCGCTGCCCGCCGCTGCCGACGACCTGGCCCTTCTTCGACCCGCCTTTGCGGATCGCTCCGCGGCGTCCGGAGTTGCCCGGCATGTCAGCTCTTCTCTGTCGGATCGGTGAGTGACCAGCGCGCGCCGTCGGGGGTGTCCTCGACGACGACCCCGGCGTCGGCCAACTGGTCTCGGATGGTGTCGGCGGTGGCGAAGTCACGGGCGGACCGCGCGGACTTCCGCTGCGCGATGAGCGCGTCGACGAGCACTCCGAGCGCGGCGTCGGCCCGCGAGTCGCGGCGGGTGGACCACTGCGGGGCGCGCGGGTTGACCCCGAGGATGTCGGTCATCGCGACGACCTGTGCGGCGAGGTCGCGTGCGTGAGCGGTCTCCCGCTCGTCGAGGGCCGTGTTGCCCTCGCGGATGGTGTCGAAGACCACCGCGAGCGCCCCGGAGACCCCCAGGTCGTCGTCCATCGCCTCGACGAACTCCTTGGGCAGCTCCGCCTCCGGCACGTCGGCGCCGTCCGGCAGGGCACGGTCGAGGAATCCTTCGATGCGTTCGACCGCCGCCTCGGCCTCGTCGAGAGCGCCCTCGTGATATTCGATCGTGGAGCGATAGTGGACTGCGCTCAGGTAGTAGCGCAGCACGAGCGGGCGCACCCGCTTGGTCAGCTCCGGGATGGCGAGGGTGTTGCCGAGAGACTTGCTCATCTTCTCGCCGCCCATGGTGACCCAGCCGTTGTGCATCCAGTAGTTCGCGAAGCCGTACCCG
>CAZMLG010000208.1:0-5368 GCA_964566985.1 uncultured Intrasporangiaceae bacterium | reverse complement strand
GTCTCGTCGTCGACGACGAGGACACGCACGGGGGAGCCGTCGGGGCGTTTCAGGGTGCTGGTGGGCCGACTCATACCCCCAGTCAATCGCGACCGCCTAGGGACACGCCAGGAAGAGTCTGTGAATAGTCTGTGTTCACACTGTCCGGTCGGGAGGTGTGACGGGGAGAAAAGTGCGGCGGGCATGCAGCATCATGGGGGCGGTCGGCGTTGCAGGGGTGAGATCGACGCGAAGGGGAGCGATGGAGTTCGGCGACTACGTGCGCGAGCAGCGGCCCGCCCTGCTGCGGTTCGCGACCGTGTTGACCGGCCAGGCGTGGCTGGCCGACGACGTGGTCAGCGACGTGCTGGGCCGAGCCTACGAGAAGTGGGACCGGATCGGGTCGCTGGACCGGCCGCACGCCTACGTGCGACGGATGATCGTCAACGATCACCTGTCCCGGCGTCGGCGGTGGCGCCGCACCACACCCGTCGCGGACGTCGACCACGCGTCGGCGACGGCTCCCGATCACGGCGAGCAGTATGCCGAGCGCGACGCCATGATCGAACGGTTGCGGCGGCTGCCCCGCAAGCAGCGCGCCGCCGTCGTGCTGCGCTACTACAGCGGACTGTCCGACGCCGAGATCGCCGAGGAACTGCGCTGCGGACCCAGCACGGTGCGCAGCCAGATCAGCCGTGCACTCACCTCCCTACGGATCACCCTGGACGACCCCGCCTCGTCGCGGACTTCGGAGAAGCCATGAGCAGCCTACGCACCCTTCACGACGCCTTCGCCGAACTCGAGCGACAGGCCGACGCACTGCCGACAGCGTCGCCGGCCGATCCCGAGGCGCCTGCGAGGCGGCGCCGCCCGCGGCGCGCCCTGATCGTCGCCGCCTCCGTCGTCGCGGCGGCCGCGATCGTCGTGGCCGCCGTCGGCGGGATCCTGCGGCTGGGTGGCGGCTCGGACGAGGTGCAGCCCGCCGCGCCGAGCCACCCGACGACCCTGTGGAAGGCGGAGGAGGCCCGCTGCCCCGCGCATCCGGCGAGCCGAGCCAGGACCGGTGCCGTGCTGCGCTCCGATGCCGGCGGGTGTGTCCGGCTGGTCGAGCACGTCGGGACCCTCGGATCGCTCGAGGCGACGCTCAGTGGCAGGAGTGGGCGGTCGTGGACCGTCGACGTGAGTCTCGATCGACGTCAGGCGCAGCGATTCGAGCGAGCCACGCGGGCCACCAAGGGTCACACGCTGGCCATCGTCGACGACGGAGAGGTGGTGTCCTCCCCCAGGGTCCAAGCGGTGATCCCCGCCGCATCCGCCCACCTACAACTCACGGCCGACTCGAAGAAGAGGGCCGAACACATCGTCGACCTGCTCACCACCCCGTGAGGTCAGGAGCGGGTGACGAGGCGTGCGGCATTCGTCACGCCCCGTCACCCGAACGGCCGCACTCAGCGGGTCGCGGTCACCTGCCGTAGGCCGGTGCGCGCCTCGGGCGCCCGCCGCCGGGCCTCGTCGCTGGCCGCATCGGTCTCCAGCTCCTGTGAGGCGCGCTCGGCGCGCACGCGCTCGGTGTAGCCGCCGACCTCCTCGGCGATGCGCTGCTCGTCCCACCCGAGCACCGGCGCGACGATCCGCGCGGCTTCCATCGCCGAGTCGACCCCGCGGTGGCGGGTCTCGATCGACATCCGGGTGCGCCGGGCCAGGATGTCGGTCAGGTGCAGGGCACCCTCGTGGGTCACGGCATACCGCAACTCGACGCGCAGGTAGGTCTCGGCTCCGGCGACCGGGTCCAGCAGACCGGGGTCGTCGTCGGCTAGGGAGAGGACCTCGTGCAGCTTCGAGCCGTAGCGACGCAGCAGGTGCTCGATGCGCCAGGTGGGCAGGCCGCTGTCGGCGGACAGCTCGTGTTGCAGGTTGACCATCGCGGCATACCCGTCGGCGCCGATCAGCGGCACCCGATCGGTGACCGACGGGCGGATGTCACCCAGATCGTCCCGGGTCGCGTCGATCGCGTCCTGCGCCATCACGCGATAGGTCGTGTATTTGCCGCCCGCGACCGAGACCATCCCCGGGCACGGGCGGGCCACCGCGTGCTCCCGGGAGAGCTGGCTGGTGTCTTCGCTCTCGCCGGCGAGCAGCGGCCGCAGCCCGGCATACACGCCCAGGATGTCGTCCTTGACCAGCGGCACGGACAGCACCGTGTTGACGTGATCGAGCAGGTAGTCGATGTCGGTCGCCGTCGCCGACGGATGGGCGAGGTCGTAGGTCCAGTCGGTGTCGGTGGTGCCGATGAGCCACTGCTGCGCCCACGGGATGACGAAGAGCACCGACTTCTCGGTGCGCAGGATGAGCCCGACCTCTCCGGCGATGCGATCGCGCGGCACGAGGATGTGGATGCCCTTCGAGGCCCGCACCCGGAAGCGGCCGCGGCCACCGGAGAGTTGCTGGATGTCGTCGGTCCACACACCGGTGGCGTTGACGACGACCTTGGCTCGCACGGTCGCCGTCTCGCCGGTCTCGACGTCGCGCACGATCGCCCCGATGACCCGGTCGGCCTCCTTGACGATCTCGACGACTTCGCTCGAGGTGCGCACGACGGCGCCGTAGTGGGCGGCCGTGCGAGCGACCGTCATCGTGTGACGGGCATCGTCGGCCTGCGCGTCGAAGTAGCGCACCGCACCGACCATCGACTCGGCCTTCAGGCCCGGGAAGAGCTTGAGCGCGCCGCCGCGGGTGAGGTGCTTCTGCCGGGGCACCGACCGTGAGCCGCCCATCTGGTCGTACATCGCCAGGCCGGTCGCGACATACGGCCGCTCCCAGGCGCGGTGGGAGAGGGGGTAGAGGAACGCCACCGGATGCACGAGATGCGGAGCGAGCGAGGTGAGCATCAGCTCACGCTCCTTGAGCGCCTCGGCGACGAGGCCGAAGTTCATCTGCTCCAGATAGCGCAGCCCGCCGTGGAAGAGCTTGCTGCTGCGCGAGGAGGTGCCGCTGGCGAAGTCGCGTGCCTCGACCAGCGCAGTGCGTAGGCCGCGGGTCGTCGCGTCGAGCGCGGCGCCGGACCCGGTGACCCCGCCGCCGATGACGAGCACGTCGAACTCGCGCGACCGCAGGTCGTGCCAGGCCTGCTCACGCTCGGCGGGACCGAGCGTCGAACTGTATGGCTGGACGGCCATGCGGTGACCCCTTTCGCGTGGTGGCAGACCCACCATAGGACGCCTCGGTGACCGGGTTCGCGCGCCACTCCCGGTGCCCCGTCCGGTCGACGCAGCCCGGCCCGTCGGCGGCCTCAGGACAGACGCAGGGCCCGGACGGATCGTCCGGGCCCTGCACCTCTGACGGCCTCCCCCGTCGGGCCGAGTCCTGGGTGGGCGGCGGGGCCGGTCAGGGACCCGCGCTGATCTGGATCGTGCACGATCCGGTGCCGGCGTCGGTGAACGCCCAGGCGTTGCCCGTCGGGGCGAACCACCGGTCCGGCGCCGCGGCAGGGGCCCGCTTCCAGCCGTGCTGGGGCATCGCGGTCTTCCAGTAGCCGCGCACCGCGGCGCAATCGCCGGTATGCAGTCGCGTCGTGCGCCCCGTCTGGTCGACGATGCTCCACGTGACGCCCTTCGGCAGCGGCAGGACGTCGACGCCGGCGGCCTGCCGCAACGATCCGTGCAGCGCGTAGTCGCCCGTGGATCCCGCCGGCGGTGACGTGGTCGTCGCCGGGGCGCTCGAAGCGCTCGAGGCGGTCGACGACGGGGTGCTGATCGGTGGTGGGGCGGTCTCGGCCGCGGTCGTCCTCGCCGGCGGTGGCACGGGTGTGCTCGTCGGTGCACTCGGCGGAGGAGCGACCGTGGTCGTCCTGCGCGGTTGCGTCGGGGGCACCTGTGCGGTGTCGGCCGTCAGGCCCGACTCCGAGGAGATGGCCGGTGGTGGCGGGGCGTGGGTCGAGGCGGCTGTGGTCGTCTGGGACTCGGTGGCGGCGAGTGCCGGGCGCGGCGTGTCCTGGTGGGTGGTGACCACGGCACCGATCGCGACGGCCGCAGCAGCCGCAGCAGCGGTGCCTACACCCGCGAGGGCGAGGCCGCGCCGGCGTCGGCCGGAGCCGCCTCGCGTCTCTTGCGTGAACTCGTGCTCCCGCTCGACGTCGATCATCTCGGGTGTGACCTGGGACGCCTTCGCGTCGAAGGCTTCCCGCAGCCTGCGCTCCATCTCGTCATTCATCGGTCTCACCCCCAAGGGTCTTCGTCAGGGTCGCCATGGCCCGACTGGCCTGCGATTTCACGGTTCCTTTGCTGATGCCCAGGGCCTGGGCGATCTCCGCCTCGGACAGATCGGACCAGTACCGCAACACCAGCACCTCGCGTTGCCGGGTGGGCAGCGCCCGCACGGCACGCAGCACCTGCTGGTGCTCCTCCGCCAGCAGCACGTCGGCGTCGGCCGGTGGGCTGATGTCGGGTTCGGCGACCTTCAGGTGGTCGCGAGCCGTCCGGCGGCGACGCAGCGTCGACCGCGCCTGGTTGACGACGGCGCGGCGCAGGTAGCCGACCGCCGCTCCCGGGTCGCGTAGCCCTCGCTGCCGACGGTGCATCCCCAAGAACGCGTCCTGGACGACGTCCTCCGCGGTGGCCATGTCGTCCACCAGCAGCCTGGCGAGGCGCACCATCTGCAGATGATGGGCCTCGTACAACGCGGCCAGATCGATCGCGTCGTCGGTCACCGGCGTGGCCTTCGTGGTGGTCTCATCCGACAGTCCCCCCTTGGTCCGCACGGGGGCCGTGGTGGCCTTCCGTGGCGAGGTCAGGGTCAAGGCTGTCATATAAGGGGAGACGCCTGACACGCCGGAAGGTTGCATGCCGGCGTCGTGTCTCGCCTCACAGTGGATGACCGTCCAAGCCGGACCGCGGCAGGTGGGAGGAGCGGGGGATGTGCGGAGGGAGCGTGGATGGGACTGGCCGTCTGCCGGAGCTTGCGGAGGCAGACTGGATGCGACCGCAGCACATCCCTCGCTCCTCCCCGGGGGCCACCAGGGAGGAGCGAAGTCGCGTGCCGGGGCGGGTGCCGAGCGGCTCCTGCGCGGCGGGTCAGAGATCGCCGAGGCGCGTCTTCAGCGTGTCCAGCTCGGTGCGCAGCTGCGAGGGGAGCTGCTCACCGAACCCGTCGAACCACTCCTCGATCTGCGGCACCTCCTCCTGCCACTCGGCCTCGTCCACGTCGAGGGCCGCGGCGAGCTGGTCGGCGGTCACGTCGAGTCCGTCGACGTCGAGCGCGTCGGTCGTGGGGACGTAGCCGATCGGGGTCTCCTGCGCCGCCGCCGTGCCCTCGATGCGCTCGACGATCCACTTGAGCACGCGCGAGTTCTCGCCGAAGCCCGGCCAGAGAAAGCCTCCGTCGGCGTCGCGGC
>CAZMLG010000207.1:0-5380 GCA_964566985.1 uncultured Intrasporangiaceae bacterium | reverse complement strand
GTCGGGGGCCAGGAGGACATGATCACCGACATCGCGCTCGACTTCGTCAAGCAGCAGGAGCCGGAGCGTCAGGCGGGATAGAGCCCGTGGGTGCGAGCATGCACCCGAGCCAGTCCCAACAGGGCGTCGATCGCCGGCGTGGGGATGCCGAGGCGGCTGCCGATCTGGTGCACCGACGTGAGCAATGCGTCGAGTTCCACCGGCTTGCCCGCCTCGGCGTCCTGCAGCATCGACGGACGAAACGGGCCCAGGTCGGCGGCGATCTGCAGGCGGTCCTCGACACTCGCGTCGATGGCGAACCCGAGCTTCTCACCGATCTGCCCGGCCTCGCGCATGCACGCCGCGACGAAGTCGCGCAGCTGCGGATCACCCAGGATCTGCTGGGCATTCGCGCGGGCCACCATGGAGACGGGGTTGAACGACAGGTTGCCCCACAGCTTGAACCACACCTCCTGCCGTATGCCGTGGCTCAGCTCGACGTCGAACGCCGCGGCCGTGAGGTCCCTGGCCGCGGCGCGGGCGACGGCCTGCAGCGCCTCACCGTCGGCGGCCGCGCCGATCACCAGGTCGGTGCCCGGGCCCACGGCGACGGCGCCGGGTTCGGGCACCGACGCGGTCAGGTGAACGGCCGCACCGATCACGCGATCGGCCGGGATCATCCGGGCCAGCGCTCGGCCCGGATCGACCGACGGAAGCTCGACGCCCTCCAGCGGCCCGGTGAACCCGTCGGTGAACCACCACGGCACCCCGTTCATCGCGGTCAGCACGACCGCGTCACCGTGCAGTCCGGCGCGCAGATCATCGCGCATCGCCGACAGCGCGGTCGCCTTGACGGCCACGATCACGCAGTCGACGCCGTCCAGATCGGCCAGGTGCTCCGCGACCGGGATCTCGGCGCGGGTCGTCCCGGACGGCTCGCGTAGTTCGAGGCCCCGCTCGCGCACCGCGGCGAGGGTCGCGCCCCGGGCCACACCGCATACATCCGCACCCGATCGAGCGAGGCGGGCGGCGAGGAAGCCGCCGACCGCCCCCAGCCCGTATACGCAGTACCGCATCTCACTCCGTTGATCGCTCGCTCGGCCCGCCTGACTTCTCGCGGTCAATCTACAAGGTGCGTGCCGTCGTCGCCTGCGAAGACCGCATCGTGTGCCGCGGCATGCAGGGCCGAGTCGCGGTCGGAGAACGCGGTGGCCGTGCCGACATGATCGGTGTCGGGCATCTCCACGACCGTGGCCGGGCGCCCGAACTCCTCCAGGGCACGGGCCAGGGCCCGACCGTGCTCGGTCAGTTCCGTGTCGGGGGAGGACTTCTTGTTGGGCTCCGGGTCGCCGTAGGAGACGACGACCCGTGCGGGGGAGCGGCTGATGTGCCGCACCGGGCTGAGCCGGGCCGCCTCCCCATCATCCTCGGCCCCGAAGACGCGCAGGTCGGACGGGGTGCTCATGCACAGCGTCGCGGCGACGGCGTCGTGCAGCGGATGATCGGTGCCGGCCCAGTCGGTCAGCGTCGCCATCGCGGAAAGGTGGCCGCCGGCCGAGTGCCCGGCGACGACCAGCCGATCGGGCGAGGCGCCGAACGCCTTCGCAGAATGGCGGGCCCACTCGATCACCCGCACGCAGTCGTCGACGGCGTCGGCGATCGTGCCCTCCGGCTCGAGGCGATATCCGCACGATGCGAAGACAGCCCCGTCCTCGACCCAGGGCAGCGCGAGCTGGTCGTAGAAGTCCGGGTGTCCCTCACGCCAACGACCACCGTGGAAGTAGAGGATGAGCGGTGCACCGTCGACGAACCCGCGCGGGCGATACACGTTGACCAGGTGGTTCGGGTGCTCGCCGTAGCGCAGTGCGAGGTCGTGCGGGAAGCGCGACGCCACCTCGCGCCGACCCTCCATCGCGTCGCGGTAGTACCCGGCCCAGTCGGCGTGGTAGTCGCCTGGATGCTGGTAGGTGAAGAATTCGGTCACGTCGGCGACTCGAGCCGGTGCGGGCATGGGGTGACTCCTCACGTGGATGGCCGGGGTGCGCGTCCCCCACGATTCTGCCCCCGTCCCGTGCCGAGCGCGTGCGACGTGCGCGTGATGCGGGTGCGGAGCGGGCCGTTCTCGCGATGCGGACTCCTGTACGTTGGAACGCAACGAGGTCGAGCCAGGACGGAGCCCACGGATGAGTCGAGTCGCCGGAACCGATCGCACCTGGCTGGTGGCTGCGGCGGCGGCGATGTGGGGTCTGGACGGCCTGTTGCGCCAACCGTTGGCGGAGGCACTCAATCCCGCCACGGTCGTGTTGTGGGAGCACGTGATCGCCGTCCTGGTGCTCTCCCCGTTCCTGTGGCGGGCCGTGCGTGTCTTCGTCGAGTGCGGGTGGCGCGACCGCATCGCCCTCATCCTGATCGGTGCCGGGGCCTCGGCCGTGGCGACCGCCTTGTTCACCAAATCGTTCGCGCTCGCGGGCGCCCACGGGGACTACGTCACGCCGTTGGTGCTGCAGAAGCTGCAGCCGTTGTTCGCGATCGCGCTCGCGGTCTATCTGCTCGGTGAGCGGCTGCGGATCTCCTACTGGCTGTATGCCGTGCCCGCATTGATCGGCGCGTGGCTGCTCACGTTTGCCGACCCCTTCGACGTGCAGGTCTCGGTGGTGCAGGCCGCGCTGCTGGCCGTCGCGGCGGCCGCCCTGTGGGCCGGTGGCACCGTGCTGGGGCGCATGGTCGGGTCGGTCGTCTCGCCGCTGGACCTGACGACGCTGCGGTTCCTGTGGGGCCTGGTCGCGGCCTTCATCGTGGCCACGCTGGTCGATGCGCCGCTGGCGCCGGGGTGGGGCAACATCCCGGGCCTGATCCTGCTCGCCCTGATCCCGGGGCTGATCTCGCTGGCGATCTACTACGTCGCGCTACGCGCGACCGCCGCGTCGCGGGCGACGTTGGCGGAGATGGCCTTCCCCGCGACGGCCGCGTTCGTCGGGGTGGTCTTCTTGAACGGCGACCTGTCGTGGTCGCAGTGGATCGGGTTCGCGATCGTGGTCGGGTCGATCACGACGCTCGGGCTGCGGGAGCGCCAGGAGGACCCGACAGTGGAGGCCCCGGAAGAGGTGCCGGTGGGCTGAATCGAGCCCACGGCCTACACGGACGAGTGGTGAGGAGCGCTGATGAGCGTGCAGATCGGCTACAAGGCGTCGGCGGAGCAGTTCGGGCCGCGCGATCTGGTCGAGTTCGCGATGCGGGCCGAGGAGCTCGGCCTGGACAGTGTGACGGTCAGTGACCATTTCCTGCCGTGGCGGGAAAACGGTGGGCATGCGCCTTTCTCGTTGGCGTGGATGGCGGCGGTGGGGGAGCGCACGGAGCGGATCCGCATCGGCACCAGTGTGTTGACGCCGACGTTTCGCTACAACCCGGCGGTGATCGCGCAGGCGTTCGCGACGATGTCGCTGCTGACGAACGGTCGGGTGTTCCTGGGGGTCGGCACGGGGGAGGCGCTCAACGAGGTCGCCGTGTCGGGGCGGGAATGGCCGCAGTTCAAGGAGCGGTTCGCCCGGCTGCGGGAGTCGGTGCGGTTGATGCGGGCGTTGTGGACGAGCGAGCACGTGTCGTTCGAGGGGGACTACTACACGACCGTGGATGCGTCGATCTTCGATCGGCCGGAGGTGCCGGTCCCGGTGTTCGTCGCGGCGGGTGGCCCGATGGTGGCACGGTATGCCGGACGGCAGGGTGACGGGATGATCTGCACCAGCGGCAAGGGGATGGATCTGTATATCGAGAAGCTGATGCCGGCGGTGGATACAGGCCTGGAGAAGGCCGGTCGCTCGGGGGAGGGGTATGAGCGGATGCTGGAGGTCAAGCTCTCCTACGACCGGGACCCGCAGCGTGCTTTGGAGAACACACGTTTTTGGGCGCCGCTGTCGTTGACGGCGGAGCAGAAGCACAGTGTCGACTCACCCGCCGAGATGGAGCGGTTGGCCGATGCGTTGCCGATCGAGCAGGTCGCGAAGCGGTGGATCGTGGCGTCCGATCCGGATGAGGTGGTCGAGCAGGTGCGGCCCTATGTCGATGCGGGGTTGAACCACCTGGTGGTGCACGGGCCCGGGCAGGACCAGGAGCGGTTCCTGACCCAGTTCGCCCAGGACGTCGTGCCCCGCCTGCGCGCACTGCGCTGAGTCCCGGGCCCGTCGCGCGGGCGATGCGCTCGCGCGACATGTCGGTAGTGGTGACGTTGACCTCGGCCTGCCTCGACCGTCCACAGGTGAGGTTCGTCGGCGGGTGGGTGTCGGTGGTCGGTTTTAGAGTAGACACATGTTCGGGCAACGGGATGAGGCACGAGAGGCACGGTCATCGACGCCGGCGCCCCTCCCACGCGGCGATGCTCGCGCCGGGCGCTTGCGTTCGATCCCGGACACCGATCCTGGCCATGAGGGTGATCCCGGCCGGCGTGATGCGGTGAGCCTGGCCGACTTCGAAGCCTTCGTGACGCGCGTGACCCGCGTCGACCCCGACGTGAGCGATGAGACGGGGATTGATCACATCGCGGCCCTCGAGCGGCTCAAGGCCGCCTGCGCGGCCGGTCAGGCCCGCTTGACCGCGCAGATCCATGCGCACCAGACCGCGCGTGATCGAGTCGGCCATATCGACCGGGCACAGACCGCCCGCTCGGTCGGCACCCAGATCGCATTGGCCCGTAAGCAGACCCCGCAGCGCGGCAACCAACACCTCGGCCTGGCTCTCGCGTTGACCCGGGAGATGCCACACACCCTCAAGGCGCTCACCGGTGGGCGGATCAGCGAATGGCAGGCCACGCTGCTTGTGCGCGCGACCGCGTGCCTGTCGGCCGAGGACCGTGGCCGGGTCGACACCGAGGTGGCGCCCAGGATGGGGACGCTGTCCGACCGGCGGTTGGAGGCGGCCGCCAGGGCCGCGGCCGCACGCCTGGATCCGGCCTCGGTGGCCGCGCGGCGCCGCAGGGCCGAGGGTGACCGGCGAGTGACCGTGCGGCCCGCACCGGACACCATGACCCATCTGACCGGGCTGTTGCCCGTCAAGGACGGCGTCGCCTGCTACGCCGCCTTGACGGCCGCCGCCGACGCGGCCCGCGCGGCCGGAGACACCCGCTCTCGCGGGCAGGTCATGGCCGATACGCTCACCGCCCGGGTCACCGGGCGGCAGGCCGCCGAGGGGCCCGACGTGGAGATCAACCTGATCATGCCCACCGACACCTTCCTCGGCTACGGAAAGACTCCCGGGTGGGTGCCCGACTACGGACCGATCCCCGCCGACCTGGCCTCCTGGTGGGCCCACGGCACCTCCCGCACCACCGAAGCAAGCAGCGCCATGAGCAGCAACGCGGGCAGCGCCACGAGCAGCAACGCGGGCAGCGACGCGGACCAGGTCGGGCGTC
>CAZMLG010000206.1:0-5454 GCA_964566985.1 uncultured Intrasporangiaceae bacterium | reverse complement strand
CGGACAGGCCACAGATCGCGCGGTCGGCGCCGATCTGCTCGCGCACCTGGCCGACGAGTTCGTCGACCATCGCGGCCGGGGTCCAGTCGGCGGTCAGACCGGCGCCGCGCAACAGGAAGTTCTCCAGCACGCGCTGCCCGAAACTGGTGTGCAGCACCTCCGGGTGCCATTGCACGCCATACAGTTTGCGGTCGTCGTCCTCGATCGCGGCGACCTGCGCTCCCGGAGTGGTGGCCGTCACGGCGATGCCCTCCGGCGCCGCCGCCACCGAGTCGCCGTGGCTCATCCAGACCGACTGCTCGTCGGGCTGACCGTTGAACAGGGTCGAGGCCACGTCGCAGATGCGGGCCCGGGTCGCGCCGTATTCGCGCAGGCCCGTGCGTTCGACGCGGCCGCCGAGGGCGCCCACCATCGCCTGGAAGCCGTAGCAGATGCCGAAGACCGGGATGCCCGCGTCCAGCAGCGCCGGGTCGAGCGCCGGTGCGCCGTCGGCATACACCGAGGACGGGCCTCCGGAGAGGATCAGGGCGGCCGGCTCCCGGTCGAGGATCTCCTGGGCCGGCGTCGTGTGCGGCACGACCTCGCTGTAGAGCGACGCCTCACGCACCCGTCGCGCGATGAGCTGGGCGTATTGCGCGCCGAAATCGACGACGAGGACCGGGTGCTCCTGCAGGGGTTCGCTCACGCGGCCGAGTCTACGCAGTCTCACCGGCCGACGCCGACGCTGCCTCGAGCTGCGCACCGACCTGCTGATTGACCCGATGCTCGAGCAGGAACGACAGCACCGGCACGAAGGCGGTGAGCACATAGAGGCACATCTGGACCATGGTCCAGCGCATCTTGAATCCGAGGTTGAAGACCGACACGACGAAGATGATGAACAGGTATCCGTGGATCTGCGGCCACCAGTCCATCGCCTCGCTGTCGAACCCGTAGTGGACCACGAGTTCGACGCACAGGATCAACAGCGCGACACCGGCGATGATCGCCATGATGCGGAACAAGGTCAGCGACACCTGAATCCTCTTCAGGTTGTCTCCGGGTCGGATCTCACCGTGACCGGTCGGTCGGCTCTCAGGCATGGACGTCCTTCGTCGGTGTGGTCGGGGTGCTTTCATTGTCCATCGGCGCGGGTGGCTTCCCGCGGCCGGCCGGGTCGTCGGTGGATTCCTCCTGGGCCTCGCGGTGGGCGTCGCGCACCATCCGCCAGTAGAGATAGATGGCGAACAGCGCGAAGAACCACCACTGCAGCGCATACCCCGCGTTGACGACCCGCAGCCCCTGGGTGGCCGGCTGCGGCGGCGGGAAACTCGTGATCGACGCGGTCGTGTCCTTCGGGGTCTGCGCGGTCTCGAAGATGAAGGCGTTGTAGATCGTGCCGCCCCACCGGTTGAGCAGGAGGCCGAGGTCGACGCTGCCGAGCTGCCCCTTCGGATGGCTGCCGGTGGAGGGCGACTCCCCCGGCGCGAGCGCGCCCCGGACGGTGACGGTCTGCGCCCCGGTCGTGGGCGCGGCGGCATCCGAGGGTCGATCGACGAATCCGCGGATCACCGCGATCCGTGCCCCGGTGGCGTCGACCACCAGCGGCGTGAGCACCCAGTAGCCGTGTGTGCCGTGCAGCACCCGCCCGGAGACGAGCACCTGGTGCTTCGCGTCGTAGTGGCCGGTCACGCTGACCTTCCGCAACGACCCGTCGTCCGGGAACGTCTGATGGGGCCGTATGACGTCGGTGAGGGGTGCTCGGGTCCGTTGCTGCGCGGAGGCCACGGCGTCCTCGGCCCCCTTGGACCGGGCCACGTCCAGTTGCCAGAATCCCAGCATCGTGAAGGTCACGACGACGGCGACCAGCAGGCCGAACACGGCCAGCCAGCGGGGTCGAAGTGCGGTGCGCAACACGCCGCCAGGGTACGTCGCGCGGCTGTGCCGACCCTAATCCACCACCGGCCGGCAGGGCCTCGTCACGCCGAGTGCGCCGCCGGCATACCGAGGTCGACACCGGGCACGCGGCCGGGCGGTGAATCGAGCCGGCGGTAGCCCTCCCCCTGCGCAGGACGCTCGTCCCGCGCACCCTTGCGCGGCCACATCGACATCGCCCGCTCGGCCTGGGCGGTGATGGTCAGCGACGGGTTGACGCCGAGGTTGGCCGACACCGCGGCACCGTCGACGACGTGCAACTGCGGATATCCCCACATCCGGTGATACGGATCGATGACTCCGTGCTCCGGGTCCGCGGAGATCGGCGTGCCGCCGAGGAAGTGGGCGGTCAGCGGTATGCCGAACACCTCCGACCAGGTGCCGCCGGCGATCACCTCGGTGCCGCCGAGACGGCGCAGCCGGTCGGCCATCGCATGGATCGCCTTGTGGCCCGCGGGAAGCCAGGTGGGGTTGGGGGTGCCGTGCCCCTGCTCGCTGGTGAGGCCGAACCGCCCCAGCCGGCGCCGGGGCATCACCGTGATCGAGTTGTCGAGCGACTGCATCACCAGGGCGATGATGGTGCGCTCGCTCCACCGCGGGCCCCACGCGGCCTTCGTGTAGGTGATCGGTCGGCGCGCGAACGAGGTGACGAATTCGCGGGCGCGGCCCCACGGCCCCTGGTCGCCGTCCAGCAGGAGGGTCGACAACAGCCCCATCAGGTTGGATCCCTTGCCATAGCGCACGTTTTCGATGTGGGTGTCGGCATCGACGTGGAACGACGTGGTGATCGCGACGCCGTGGGACAGGTCGACCCCGTCGGGCACCGTGACCGCGGCCGCGCCGCCCAGCTCCTCCGAGTTGGTGCGGGTCAGCTCCCCGAGCCGGGACGAGATCCGCGGCAGCCGGCCGGCCATCTTCATCCGGTGCAGCAGCTGCTGGCTGCCCCACGCCCCGGCCGCGAGCACGACGTGCTGCGCGGTCACCTCGTGCCGGTCCTTCGCGACCCACGCGCCGGTGCGCTCGGTCGTCACGGTGAAGCCGCCGCCGTCCAGCGGGTCGAGCCCGACGACGGATCGCATCGGTTCGATCCGGGCGCCCTGCTTCTCGGCGAGTGCGAGGTAGTTCTTCATGAGGGTGTTCTTGGCCCCGACCCGGCAGCCGACCATGCAGTTGCCGCACTGCGTGCATCCGGTGCGCCGCGGGCCCTCCCCGCCGAAATACGGGTCGTCGACGGTCGTGCCGGACTCGCCGAAGAAGACCCCGACCGGGGTGCGCCGGAAGGTCTCCCCCACCCCGAGGTCGCCCGCGGTGTCCTTCATCAACTGCTCGATCGGCCCGTCGCACGGGTTGTCGACGACCCCGAGCATCCGCGAGGCCACGGCATAGTGCGGATCCAGCTCCGCCTCCCAGTCGGTGATGTCCTTCCACTGGGCGTCCCGGAAGAAGCGCTGCGGGGGTTTGTAGAGCGTGTTGGCGTAGTTGAGCGAGCCCCCGCCGACGCCGGCGCCGGCGAGGATCATCACGTCCGGCAGTTTGTGGATCCGCTGCACTCCGAAGCATTTGAGCTTCGGGGCCCACAGGTATCGGCGCACGTTCCAGGAGGTCTTGGCGAAGTCCTCGTCCTCGAATCGTCGGCCGGCCTCGTAGACGAGGACGTCGTAGCCCTTCTCGGCGAGCCGCAACGCGGTGACCGCCCCGCCGAACCCGGACCCGACGACGACCACGTCGTGATCGAACCGGCTCATGCGCGGACCCCGGCTCGGGTGCCGGCGGGGCTCATGACAGCCCCGCCTTCCTCATCAGCCGCATACTTGCCGACATCCCTGCGGCCCAGGCCTTCTCGCTGATCCCCCAGGGCACTCCGAACCCGATGAGGTGCTGCACGGAGACGTTCTGCGACTCGGTGTACTTCCAGATCCCCTCGGCCCCGTGGCGCCGCCCGAGCCCGGACTGGCCCATGCCGCCCATCGGTGATCCGTTGCTGGCCCACGCCGCGGCATACCCCTCGTTGACGTTGACCGTGCCGCACCGGATCTGCGCCGCGATCCTGCGACCGCGGGCGAGGTTGCGCGTCCACACCGCACCGTTGAGCCCGTAGGCCGTGTCGTTGGCCAGGGCGACCGCCTCGTCGTCGCTGCCGACCCGATAGACCGAGACCACCGGTCCGAAGGTCTCTCCGTCGCGGCAGTCCATGTCCGGCGTGACACCGTCGAGCACGGTCGGGGCATAGAAGTAGGGGCCCAGGTCCGGCAGCGGCGTGCCGCCGGCCAGCACGGTCGCGCCCTTGGCCTTGGCGTCCTCGACGTGGGCCTGCACCCGCGCGAGCTGCTCGGGCGAGATCAGTGAGCCCATGTCGTTGCCCCAGGCGAGTTGCGGCCCGAGTTTCATCGCCTCGACGCGCTCGAGGAATTTTGTGAGGAAGGCCTCGGCGATCTTCTCGTGCACGATGAGCCGCTCGACGGAGATGCACAGTTGCCCGGCCGAGGAGTAGGCGGCGCGCACGGCGCACTCGGCGGCGCGCGAGACGTTGGCGTCGTCGGCGACATACATCGGGTTCTTGCCGCCCAGCTCGAGGGAGGCGCCGACCAGGCGCGCCGCGGCGTCGGCGGCGACCGTGCGCCCTGTCGCGGTCGAGCCGGTGAACATCACGTAGTCGGCGCGCTCGAGCACCGCGGCGCCGATCGTCGGCCCGTCGCCGAGCACGATCTGCAGCACGTCCTGCGGCAGCCCCGCCTCGTCGAGCAGCTCGACGGTGCGCAGCGCGGTCAGCGCGGCCTTCTCGTCGGGCCGCAGCACCACCGCGTTGCCGGCGAGCAGCGCGGGCAGGGCGTCGGTGATCGACATGGACAGCGGGTAGTTCCAGGGCGCGACGATGCCCACGACGCCCTTCGGGTGGCGCAAGTGCTCCGAGCGGGTCAGCAGCGGAATGGCGCCCAGATGTTTGCGTGGCCGCAGGTAGGCGTGCGCACGGCGCGCGTAGTGACGGCATACCCCGGCGACGTCGAGGATCTCGTCGAACGCGTGCTTGCGGGCCTTGCCCGACTCCAGCTGGATCAGGTCGAGCAGCTCGTCCTGGTGATCGAGGATCAGGTCGTGCAGCCGCAGCAGCACGGCGGCGCGCTGCGCGATCGACGTCTGTGCCCACCGGGGCTGGGCGGCCCGCGCCGTGGCGTAGGCCGTCTCGACGTCGTCGACGCTCGAACTCGGCACCGTGGTGAGCAGCCCGCCGGTGAACGGGGTGACGCTGGGCTGGGTGGCGCCGCCGGTGGCAACCACCCGGCGCCCGAACCGGTCACCCAGACCCGGGTCGACGACATACGGCGGTGGGCTCGCGGCGAGGTCACCGCTCGCGTCGGTAGGGACGTGCGCAGCCGGGCTGTCCGCCGCGGCCGCACTCGGTGTGGCAGTCAGCTGATCGGTCATTACTCCACAGTAGGCTCTCTCCCCCGGTCGCGGGGACCCCCGAGCCCGACTCGTCCGCCGAAATGACCACTTTCGCCCGAGATGACCACCTATAGGTGGTCATCTCGGGCGAAAGTG
>CAZMLG010000205.1:0-5474 GCA_964566985.1 uncultured Intrasporangiaceae bacterium | reverse complement strand
AAACGCTTTCGAGGCACCGGAGCCGGACCAGGCCGCCCTGGACATGCTGGACGACCAGTTCCAGCCCCTGGACCTGACCCCGTTCGAACCCGACGACCCAGCGACCGACGCGGGCGTGCTCGCGGGCGTCTCGACCGGCTTCGCGGCCCTGGCCCCGGTCCCACCCGGCGCGGGCGCCGAAGCCGCCGAAGCGGTCGCGGAAATGCCGGGCCAGCTACGCACCGCAGCCCGCGGATGCTTCCAAATCGGGGACGACGGCCTGGACGAGTTGGCCGACAACCTGCTGGCAGTCCAAGCCGACGCGGAACGCACCCTGGTCTTCGCGATGGCCCGCGCCCTCGACCGCGGCGTGATCGCCAACTCGAGCGCCGCGACCCCGACCCAGTGGCTGCGGGTCAAGTATCCGTCGATGGAACCCGGACAAGCCGCACGCATCGCCCGGGTCGCGGAGATCATCCGCGACCCCAAACACCCCGCCCTGGCGGGCGTGTTGGATGCGGGGATCGTCACCGTGCGCGGCATGCAGATCGCGGTACGGGAGGCTCAACGCGTCCACCCGTTGCTACCGAGGTTCTCCTGGTACGACATCCTCGGGTACTTCCTGGCCGTCGCCACCCGCCGCCCCGCCAAGGACCTGATCACCCTGGCGGACGGGCTGGTCAGCCTACGCGGCGGGGACCGCCTGCCCGAAGACGAAAACCGCGCCCGCACCGCGGAAACCCTCTCCTGGTGGGACCTACCGTCGGGGTTGACGCGGATCCAAGGAGACCTGTCGGCCGGGGACGCGGCCACGTTCACCGCCGCCATCGAAGCCCTCGCCGCACCGCGACCGGGGACCACGCCCGACGGAGACACCCACCCACCCAGCGACGCCGTGGACGCCTGGCACAACACCACCAGCGACAGCAACAACGACAGCAGCAGCACCGACAGCGGCAGCGACAACGGTGGTGACGGCAGCAGCGACAGCGACGCCGACAGCGACAGCGGCAGCGGTGGTAGCGGTCAGAAGGGGATCGATTGGCGTCCGGTCGGTAAGCGCCGCGCGGACGCCCTCATGGAGTTGATCGGCGCCGCGGCCCGCGCCAGTGGTAGTGATTCGGGCAGGTCGCCGGTCAAGGCGACGATCACCCTGCCGTTGAGTGTGTTGATCGGGTCCCTGTCGAATGCGGGGTTTGCGACTACGAGTTTCGGGCAGGTCATCGACGCGGGCACGGCCCGCACGATGGCCTGCTCCGCGCACATCACGCCGATGGTGCTCGGCACGGATTCGCAACCATTGGATGTAGGTCGCGCGACGCGCCCGTTCGCGTCCGCGACCCGCGGCGCGATCACCCGACGCGACCAAGGATGTTCTTTCCCTGGCTGTGACCGTCCCGCGCCGTGGACCGAGGCGCATCACGCGATCCCGTGGTGGGTCGGGGGCCTGTCGGACAAGCTCAACGGCACCCTGTTGTGTTCCCGGCATCATCACATCGTGCACGCCAAGGGCTACCTCCCCTGGATCACCGACACCCACGTCGTCTGGGACCTGACCCCCGGACGGATGCCGACCCAGCCCCTCGAACCCGACGACCCGCTCATCCGCGGACCCGGCGCACCACCCGAGCAACAAGACACCGCATAGCTACTCCGTAGTCAGCCAGTCCCAGCCTCACCTCACCAGGCCTCGATACGGCCTCGCGCCGGGGCGCTCGGCCTACTCGACCGGCCGACGGGGGCCTCGATACGGCTCGCCCCCAGGGGGCTCGCCTACTCGACCGGCCGATAGGGGGGCTCGCCTACTCGACCGGCCGGTAAAGGGGACGCTGCACGGGGGCGGCGTTCGACGTGCGACTCGAGCGGGCGGTCCTGCCTCACCCAGGCTCAGACGTCCTCGGCCTTCTGAGTGGTCGGATCCCACTTGGTGATGTGCTCGTCCTGCCAGCCGCGCAGTTTGACCGCCTGTCGGGACTCGGTGCGGTAGGTCGGGGTGAGGCGCTCGACATAGAGCTTGCCGTCGAGGTGATCGGTCTCGTGCTGCAGACACCGGGCGAGGGTGCCGCCCTCGGCCTCGACGACGACCTCCTGGCCGTCCAAATCGATGCCGGTGACCTTGGCCCAGTCGGCCCGCGCGGTCGGGAACGACTCACCCGGCACGGAGAGGCACCCCTCCAGGTCGTGATCCGGGTCGGGCCCGCCGGGGGTGATCGGCCCGCGCTCGATGACCGGGTTGATGACGTAGCCGCGCTGCTTCACGCCCGCGCCGTCCTCGCAGTCGAAGACGAAGATGCGCTGGCGCACGCCGACCTGGTTGGCCGCGAGGCCGGCGCCGTTGGCCGCCTCGAGGGTGTCGAACATGTCGTCGATCAGCGTGCGGGTGGTGTCGGTGATCTCCTTGACCTTCTTGGTCGGCTGATGGAGGGCCTTGTGCCCGATGATCGTGATGGGGCGGACGGTCACGCCATTCCTCCTGGCAGCCTGGGTGCGTTGTCGCGTAGGGATCCTCGCGCAGCATCGTAGCGACGCGGGAGCGCCGGGTGCCGGTGGGTGGCCGTCGTCCCGGCCTACGCCGGGTCGTCGGGGGAGCGGCGCCGGCGATAGTGCACACGCTGCGGAGAGGCCGCGTCCTCGTGGCTGACGGTCCATCCCTGATCGGACTCGTAGAACTCCAGCGGCTTGTCGCCCGACGGGCGCGGCCGGCGCAGGAGGCGATGGCGCAGCCGAGTGGTGCGTGTCGGTTCGGGAGGCAGGTAGGCGCCGTACCGGTGGAAGGGGACGTCGGTCGGGTCCTCCTCGTCCCAGTCGTGGTCGGTCCCGGGCTCGAGGTCCGAGTCGTGGCCGAGGGACCCGCCCGCGGCATGGACACCGCGCTCGCCGAAGATCTGGTGGCAGATCGCGCGATAGGTCTCGTCGGGTTCGGGGATGTAGTCGATGCGATGCATCGCCTGATCCTGCCCCGCGCTCTCCATGACGAAGCTTCCGTAGCCGATCATCCGCCCGAGCACCGAGCGGTTGAAGGACATGTCGGTCACCTTCGCCATCGGCATCATGGCGACCTTGTGGGTGATGATCCCGTAGGTGAGCAGCAGTCGGCGGTCGGTCGCGATGAACCACTCCCGGCGCCACTGCCACAGGATCGCCAGCAGGTAGGCGACCTGGGCGAACCACAGCCACCACGCGGCATTCGACAAGGCCCCGGCCGAGGCGGGGGCGACCAGGCCGATGGCGATCACGAGGGCGAACCCGATGACCACACAGGCGACGGTGCCGCCGACCCGGGCCCAGTGCTGGTGGACGACCGCGACGAGTGTCTCGTCGTCGAGCAGATAGCGGCTCAACTGCGCCGCGCCGCGCTCGTCGACCCGCCCGCCGGCCCGTTCCGCGACCTGGTGCATGGCCGCTCCGGCTAGCTGTTGAGGATGCGGTCGAAGAAGTCCCCGAAGGTCGTGACGCCGTTCTTGATGATGTCCCAGGCCGAGTGGACGATGTCGGCCGAGCGGTCCGGCGAGGTGAAGATGGCATACACGATGAAGGCAAAGATCACCCAGATGACGATCTTCTTGACCTTCTCGGTCGCCATGGATCCTCCGGTCGATCAGGGCAGGGTGCAGGGGTCACGCACCCCTCATTGTGACAGATGTGACGCCTGTGACAAGAGACGCGACCGACCCGGGTGTGTCGGGGCGCCGGTCAGTGGTCCACGACGCCGTAGAGCCGGTCGCCGGCGTCCCCCAGGCCGGGCACGATGTAGCCCCGCTCGTCGAGCCGCTCGTCGATCGCCCCGGTGACCAGGGTGATGGGCACGTGCATCTGCTCCATCTCGCGCTCGAGGGTCGTGATCCCCTCGGGGGCGCACAGCAGCGTCACCGCGGTGATGTCGTCGGCGCCGCGTTCGACCAGATAGTGCAGCGACATCGCCAGGGTGCCGCCGGTCGCCAGCATCGGGTCGAGCACATAGCACTGTCGGCCGGACAGGTCGTCGGGCAGTCGGTTGGCGTAGGTCGTCGCCTCCAGCGTCTCCTCGTCGCGAATCATTCCGAGGAAGCCGACCTCCGCGCTCGGCAGCAGCCGCACCATCCCTTCCAGCATTCCCAGGCCGGCGCGCAGGATCGGCACGACGATCGGCTTCGGCGACGAGAGCTTGATGCCCCGCGTCGGGGCCACGGGGGTCTCGATGTCGAACGGCTCGACCCGCACCTCGCGGGTGGCCTCGTAGGCCAGCAGGGTGACCAGTTCCTCGGCCAGGCGGCGGAAGGTCGGGCTGTCGGTGCGCCGGTCGCGCAGATAGGTGAGTTTGTGGGCGATGAGGGGGTGGTTGGCGACGTGCACGCGCATGGCGCAAACTCTACGCGTGACCACGCCGATCTCCAGCGACCCACACGATCCTCGGTATGCCGAGTGGATGCGCTCCGCGGTCGACGAGGCGCGCGCGGCGCTCGCGACCCAGGATGTGCCGGTCGGAGCGGTGGTGGTGACCGACGCTGGCGAGGTGGTGGGGAGGGGCCGCAATCGCCGTGTCGCCGACGCGGATCCGTTGGCCCACGCCGAGCTCGTCGCGATCCGCGACGCGGCGGCGACACGCGGTCACTATCGGTTGGACGACTGCCTGCTGGTCGTGACCTTGGAGCCGTGCCTGATGTGCACCGGTGCCGCGATGCAGGCCCGGATCGGGCGGATCGTCTTCGGCGCGTGGGATCCCAAGGCCGGGGCGTGCGGCAGCGCCTGGGACGTGACCGGCGACAACCGGTCGCCACTGCATACGACCGCGGTGGGGGGAGTGCGCCGCGAGGAATGTGCTGCCGTCCTGACCGACTTCTTCCGTGCGCGCCGCGCCGAGCGACGCGGCCCACCCGCCGACGGGCGAGGGCCGGGCCCAGGTGATGCCTGAGCCCGGCCCTCGGGTCGGACGGTCCGTCGAGCGACAGGTCAGACAGCGGCCGGTGCGGCGCCGTCGGCCTCGTCCTCATCAGGCTGGTTGAGGATCTCGCGCACCCGGTCACCGGGCAACTGGCAATACCACGCGAGTGCCATCACGATGATGGTGAGGATGATGTTGGCGATGATGCCGCCGTTGAAGCCATAGACGTTCGCCTGGCCCGCATCGGCAACGTCCGCGCCGGAGTAGCTCCCGAGATAGCTGGCCAAGGTGATCCCGCCGAACCAGGGCAGCACCCACCAGCCGTGCTTGAAGTCCAGCTGCGGGGCACGTCGGGTCGGGCCGCGATCGGTGAGCTCGAAGATGGCCAGCAACACATAGCCGAGCAAGACGGCGCACATCATCTTCCAGACCTGGTCCCAACCTGCCCAGTACATGATCAGGTTGCCGGACAGCACGGCCAGGAAGGCGATGACCCAGGGCGCCTTGGACCGGTAGGGCCGCGCCACCTCGGGGATCTGTTTGCGGAACGTGACCAGCGTGATCGAGCCGATGGCGAACGACAGCACGGTCAGCGAGGTGACGATGCCGACCAGCGCCTGCCAGCTCGGGAACG
>CAZMLG010000204.1:545-5514 GCA_964566985.1 uncultured Intrasporangiaceae bacterium | reverse complement strand
GGGACGAGTGGGCCGATGCCGACGGTGACCTGGGGCCGATCTACGGCCGCCAGTGGCGATCCTGGCCGACCCCGGACGGGCACACCGTCGACCAGCTCGCGCGCGTCATCGAGCAGATCCGCACCGACCCCGACTCCCGTCGGCACATCGTGTCCGCGTGGAACGTCGCAGACGTCGACGACATGGCGCTGCCGCCGTGCCACACCATGTTCCAGTTCTACGTCACCCCGCCCGACGCGTCGGGTCGGCGACGACTGTCGTGCCAGCTCTACCAGCGCTCGGCCGACATCTTCCTGGGTGTGCCGTTCAATATCGCCTCGTACGCCCTGCTCACCTCGATGGTCGCCCAGGTCACCGACCTGGCCCCCGGAGAGTTCGTGCACACCCTCGGCGACGCGCACCTCTACCTCAACCACCTCGATCAGGCGCGCGAACAGCTCACCCGCGAGCCCGGGCCGCTGCCCACGCTTCGACTGACCCCCGACATCCGCCGGATCGACGCGTTCGATCTGGAGGACATCGACCTCGAGGGATACGTCGCCGCCCCCACCATCAAGGCACCGATCGCCGTCTGAGAGGCCCCATGACGATCACCCTCATCGCCGCCGTCGCCCGCAACGGCATCATCGGCAAGGACGGTGCCATGCCCTGGCACGTGCCCGGCGAACAAAAGGGATTCAAGGCCGCGACCATGGGCCACCCCATGGTGATGGGTCGCAGGACCTTCGAGACGACGGGTGCGTTGCCCGGCCGCCGGAGCATCGTGCTGACCCGGGATCCCGCCTGGACGGCGGACGGGGCAGAGACGGCGCGCTCGGTCGATGAGGCGCTGCTGAGGGTCGGCGACGAGGACTTCTTCGTCACCGGAGGAGCCCAGATCTATCGTCTCTTCCTGCCGTATGCCGATCGCCTGTTGCTGTCCGAGATCCCGATGGAGGCCGACGGCGACACGCGTTTCCCCGACTGGCCTCTGACCGCCTCCGACACCTGGCACGAGACGGCACGTGTGCCGCACGACGGGTGGCAGGTCGTGACCTGGGAGCGGATCCGCCCGCGCACCCAGGTGGCCTTCGGTGACCGTGTCACACGCGGCGCCGACCTCAAGCTCGGCGCGACCGCCGCCGTGGTGCGCGACGGGCGGTTGCTGCTCACCCGCCGCGAGGACAACGGGTTGTGGTGCCTCCCCGGCGGTGGCGTCGACTCCGGCGAGAGCTGGAGCGAGGCGGCCGTCCGTGAGGTGCGCGAGGAGACCGGGCTCGAGGTCGACGTCGACGGCGTGCTCGGGGTCTACACCGATCCGGACCAGGTGATCGTCTACGCGGACGGCCGGTTGCGGCAGATCTTCGGCGTCTGTTTCCGGGCGCACGTGCTCGACGGTTCGGCCGGATGCTCCGACGAGGTCACCGAGGTGCGGTGGGTGGATGCGCAGGAGGCCGCACGCCTGCCGACCGTCCCGTTGCACCGCGATCTGGTCACCCGGGCCTTCACCCCCTCCGACTCCCCCGCGACGTTCGTGTGAGGAGCGCCGGTCGGTCGAATAGGCCGGCGCGAGCCACCCGACGGCCGGTCGAGTAGGCCGAGCAACCCACGGCCGGTCGAGTAGCCGAGCGCCCCGGCGCGAGCTAGCCCACGGCCGGTCGAGTAGCCGAGCCCCTGGGCGAGGCGTATCGAGGCCCGGTGAGGATCCGTACGAAAACTCACGTGGTTTCGATACGGCCTCCGCTCGTCCCTCGCTACGGCCTACTCAACCATCCGCGGGTAGGCGACCTTCGATACCGCCTACTCGACGGTGATGCGCAGGATCCGGTCGTCACCCTGCTTGGGGTCGCCACGTCCGTCGGTGTTGGACGTGCCGATCCACAAACTGCCGTCGGGCGCCACGACGGCCGCCCGGAGCCGTCCGTAGGTGCCGACGTAGCGCGCCTTGGGGTTGCCGGCCTTCGTCCCGTGCAACGGCACCTGCCACAAGCGGGCTCCGCGCAGCGACGCGAGCCATGCCGATCCCCGCCAGATGGCCAGGCCGCTCGGCGACGCCTCCGGGGTGTGCCAGGTGCGCAGCGGGGCGATGAATCGGGAGTCGTACGACGGGCCCTCGACGTCCGGCCATCCGTAGTTGCCGCCCTTGGTGATGAGATTGAACTCGTCCCACGTGTTTTCACCGAACTCGCTCTCCCACAGGTGTCCCCCGTGATCGAAGGCGAGGCCCTCCAGGTTGCGGTGTCCGTAGCTGTAGACCAGCGGCGCCTTCGTGAACGGATTGCCCGGAGCGGGCTTGCCCTCGGGGGTGATCCGCAGGATCTTCCCGCCGAGATAGTCCAGCCGCTGCGCTCCGGGATGGTCCATCGCGTCGCCGGTGCCGACGTAGAGCATGCCGTCGGGGCCGAAGGTCAATGCGCCACCGTTGTGGAAGGGGCCACGGGGTATGCCGGCCAGGATGTCTCGTTGTCCTTCGAGTTCGCCCTTGTGGTAGGTCAATTCGGCGACCCGATTGTCGTCGGGCGCGGAGTAGTAGACGTAGACGTGATGGCCGTCGGCGAAGTCGGGGGACACGGCGATCCCGAGCAGCCCGGCCTCGGCGCCCTTGACGACTCCGTCGACGGTGCCGACCTCGCGGACCTGGTGTGACCGCGAGATCGCGTGCACCGTGCCGTCATCCCGGTCGGTGACCAACGCGGTGCCGTCGGGCAGGAAGGCGATCCCCCACGGGGTGTGCAACCCGGTGACGATCGTCTCGACCGAGAGCTTCGCGTTGGTCGGGACCGCGGGCGTCGCGGTGGATGCTGTGGGCGGTGTCGGATCTTGCGCCCGAGCGGAGAACGGCGTCTTCGTCACGGCCGGCGTCGTCGAGGGGCCACTGGTCCCGGTCGTGCTTCCGCCACCGGAGCAGCCCGATACCGCGCACGCCATCACACCGGCGGCGGCGACGACGATTCGCGAGCAACGCGCCATACGCCATCCTAAGCGCGGATCAGGCGTCGTAGTCCAGGGCGACCTCGTCGGTGACCGGGTGCGACTGGCACGCGAGCACCATGCCGGCCTCGACCTCCTCCGGCTCCAGCGCATAGTTGCGGTCCATCGTGACCTCACCGCGGACAACCCTTGCGCGGCACGTGCCACACACGCCGCCCGCACAGCTGTAGGGGGCGTCGGGCCGCTCGCGCAGGGTGGCCGCGAGGATCGTCTCCTGTTTGCTGGGCATCTCGACGCGAGTCGTGCGTCCGTCCAGACTGACAGTGACCACGGCCTCGGCCGGAGCGCCCGGCTCCTCGGGGATCACCGGTGGTGGCTTGCCCACCTCGTCGACGTGGAAAACCTCGTGGTGCACATGGCGCGCGTCGGCCCCGCGCTCTTCGAGCAGCGCCCGCGCCGCCTCGACCATGCCGAACGGACCGCACAGATACCACTCGTCGACCGTCTCGGGCGGCACGAGCGACGCGAAGAGCCGTTCGAGCTTGTCCCGGTCGATGCGCCCGGTGAACAGCTCGACATCCTGCGGCTCGCGCGACAGCACGTGGATCAGGTGGAACCGGCCCGGATATCGGTTCTTGAGGTCCTCCAACTCCTCGAGGAACATCACGCTGTCGGTGCGGCGATTGCCGAAGACCAACGTGGCCCTCGACATCGGCTCCTCCTCCAGGGCCGTCGTCAGCAGGGACAACACCGGCGTGATGCCCGATCCGGCCGCGATCGCGACGTGATGCCGCCGAGCCGTCGGGTCCGTCGGGCAGGTGAACCCGCCCAGGGGGGACATCACTTCGAGGCTGTCACCCACCGCGACCTGACGATTCAGCCACGACGACATGACGCCACCGGGCACCTCGGACGAGCCGACCCGCAGCTCTCGCCGTGTCCGCGCCTCGGATCGCGGCAGGCAGATGGAATACGAGCGGCGCACGTCGTCACCGTCGATGTCCGCACGCAGGGTCAGGTGCTGTCCGGGCTCGAACGCAAACGTCTCGACCAGGTCCTCCGGCACGGCGAAGGACACCGCGACCGCACGGTCGGTGAGTCGCTCCACGCGAGAGACCGTCAACTCGTGGAACTGCGGCCTGCGGCGCTTCGGCTTGGTGGCCAGAAGGCTTGTCGTCATATCGTCTTGAACTCCTCGAACGGCTCTCCGCAAGCTCGGCAGCGCCGCAGCGCCTTGCACGCCGTGCCGCTGAAGCGGGAGATCTCCTCGGTGTCGTCACTGGCACACAGCGGGCAGGCGATCACCCGCCGCCGCAGCGTCAACGGGACCCGCCCCTCACGGCGGGGTTCGGGTGGGGCGATGCCGAACTTCGCCAGCGCCTCGCGGCCGTGTGCACTCATCCAGTCGGTCGTCCACGCGGGAGACAGCCGTGTCTCCACGGTGGCGGTGTATCCTGCTGCGCTCGCCGCGTGTCGGACACCCTCCTCGATGACCTTCATGGCCGGACAGCCGCTGTAGGTCGGCGTGATGACGACGTGCACACGGCGAGCGTCACCATCGATCTGCAGGTCACGCACGATGCCCAGGTCGTGGATCGAGATCACCGGGATCTCGGGGTCCGGGACATCTCGGATCCGCTGCGCCACATCGGTTTCCATGTCGCTCGCCGTCACCACGTCGTCGCCTCCGGGTGGGAGCGGGCGATGTGCTGCATCTCGGCGAGCAGGTATCCCATGCTCGCGTCGTGGACACCCCGGCGCCCTCCCCGGGCATGCTGCTTCGGCTCGTCCGGGATGTCGAGTGTCGCCTCGGCATACGTCTCGATCACGAAGGCCTTGGCCCCCGCTGCCAGCTCGCTGGGAAGGACGCCCACCCCCTGCTCGGCGGCGGCGACGCTCGCCGGGTCGTCGGTGAACAACTCGCCGACATACGGTGCCACCCGCCGGACCGCTGCCTGCATCCGATCGTGCGCCCCCGCGGGGCCCGCGCCCCGGCGCCCCCCCCCCGTCCGGGCGGGGTCACCGTGGGAGGCGACCCCCGTGGACGCCGTGCGCGCGC
>CAZMLG010000204.1:0-535 GCA_964566985.1 uncultured Intrasporangiaceae bacterium | reverse complement strand
CTCTGCGGTCCTCTGTGGGGGCGCCTGGGGGGGGCGGGCGCCGCGCCCCACCACCCAGTGACGGGCGTGGTCACGGTGATAGGCGACCTCCTTGACCGCCTTGCGCGCGACGCCCGCGACGACCTCGTCTCCGGAATCGACCAGCCGCGTGTAGAGCTCGGCGGCATACGCGGAAAACCAGAGCAGGCGCGCCATCTCGTCGCCGAAGTCACCCCGCTCGAGTTGCACGAGATGCACGCAACGGAAGTCCCGCTCGTCACGGAAGTATGCGAGTTGATCCTCGTCGCGCCCGGTGCCGTCCAACTCCCCGACCCGGGTGAGCAGCGCACGGGCCTGACCGAGCAGGTCCAGACCGATGTTGCCGAGCGCCATGTCCTCCTCGATCTGCGGCGCCCGGGAGATCCACTCCCCCAGGCGTTGCGCATAGATCAGGGCATCGTCGGCCAGGGCCAGGACATACGGTGCAGCCGCCGAATCCGTCGTCGTCACGGTGTCCCTCACAGGGACTCGACGTCGTCGGGCACGTCGTAGAACG
>CAZMLG010000203.1:0-5542 GCA_964566985.1 uncultured Intrasporangiaceae bacterium | reverse complement strand
ACAAGTACTGGATCGAGCACCAGGAGATCCCGCTCGGCTACCTCAAGGACTACATTCGCCGCGTCGACGACGGTCAGCAGATCCTTCGACCCGTCGACGAGCTCATCGCCGAACGCGATCGCATCATCGACGAGTATCGGTCGCTACTCGACGCCGACAAGGTCGCCGACTTCGACGCCAAACGCGGACTGGCCGCCACCGCCTACCCCTACGTCGAGAACCACAACTTCTACATCGAGCACTGGACGATGGGCGTCTTCTGGCGCAAGGTCCGCGAGCTGTCGCGCGTCTTCGTGCGAGCGGGCTTTTGGCCCGATGAGGCAGACATGCTCTATCTCGACCGCGGTGAGGTCCGCGACGCGATCTTCGACCTGGTGACCGGGTGGGCCGTCGGCGCCCCGGCCAGCGGCCCCAGCTATTGGCCGGCCGAGATCGAGCGCCGCCGGACGATCTTCGAGGCGTTGAACACCCAACGTCCGCAGCCGGCGCTGAACACGCCGCCAGAGCAGATCACCGAGCCGTTCACCCAGATGCTGTGGGGCATCACCACCGAGCAGGTGGAACAATGGCTCAGCGACGATGACGGTGACGACTCCGCGATCACCGGCATGGCGGCATCACCAGGTGTCGTTGAGGGCCGTGCCCGCGTCGTCTACCACGCCGACCAGCTGTCCGAGGTGCAGGACGGCGAAGTCCTGGTGGCCACCATCACCGCGCCGTCGTGGGGTCCGATCTTCGGCAAGATCAAGGCCACGGTGACTGACATCGGAGGCATGATGAGCCACGCGGCGATCGTATGCCGCGAGTACGCGCTTCCCGCCGTCACCGGCACCGGCAATGGCTCCATGACCATCAAGACCGGTCAGCTGATCCGTGTCGACGGCAACGCCGGTCGCGTCGAGATCCTCGACGACGCATCATGACCACCACTGACAGCCCTCGCACGGTGCTCATCACCGGCGCCGCCGGCGGCCTCGGGCGTGAGTTCGCTCTTGGTTTCGCGGGGCGTGGCCACCGGGTCGCAGTCGCCGACATCGACGGTGCCGGCGTCAAGGAGACCGCCGAGCTGGTCGAGCACGAGGGCGCCGCGGCATGGTACGGCGAGGTCGACGTGACCGGTGTCGCCTCGACCCAGGCGATGGCAGCACAGGTCGCCGACTTCGGCGACGGGACGATCGACATCGTCGTCAACAACGCCGCCGTCTATGGGACGGTCACCCGGGCCCCGCTCGAACGGATCGACCCCGACGAGTGGGACCAGGTCATGGCGGTGAACCTCAAGGGCCCTTGGCTGGTCACCCGGGCGTGCTCCCCGCACCTGCCGGAGGGCGGCCGAGTGATCAATCTGTCGTCGGCGACCGTCTACAGCGGTTCAGAGCAGTGGATCCACTACGTGGCGTCCAAGGGTGGGGTGATCGCGATGACCCGTGTCATGGCAAAGGAGCTCGGCCGGCGCGGCATCAACGCCAACTGCATCGCTCCCGGCTTCACCCTGACCGAGGCCAGCTACGGCCTGATGGACGACGCCGAGCACTACGGGGTGGATCGGGGCGCATTGCGGCGAGCGAGCAGACCCGAGGACATCGTTGGCGCCGCTTTGTATCTGGCGGGGCCGGACAGCGCCTACGTCACCGGGCAGACGATCATCGTCGACGGCGGGCGTCAGTTTATCTGAGCACACGACTAATTCGGAGGAAGACATGCCACAGATCACCTACACCGACGCCGAGGGCACCAGCCGCACCATCGAGGCCCCGGCCGGAGACTCCGTGATGGAGACCGCCGTGCGCAACGGGGTGCCGGGCATCGTCGCCGAGTGCGGCGGACAGCTGTCCTGTGCCACCTGCCACGTCTACGTCGACGAGGACGATCTGGCCGACCTGCCCGCGATGGAGGAGATGGAGGACGAGATGCTGTGGGGTGCCGCATGCGAACGCACCGACCGCTCCCGGCTCTCCTGCCAGCTCAAGCTGACCGACGGCATGAGTCTGCACGTTACGACGCCCGAGACACAGGTGTGACATGACCAGCAACGGCATACTCATCATCGGGTCGTCCCAGGCCGGAGTCCAGCTCGCCGTCTCACTGCGCGCACTCGGGTATCCCGACCCGATCACCCTGCTCGGTGAGGAGAACCATCGCCCGTATCAGCGGCCGGCCCTGTCCAAGGAGTACCTACAGGGAAAGGTGAGCAAGGAGTCGCTCATCTTCCGCACCGAGGACTACTGGCGCGAGCACGACATCACGGTGATCCCGGGCGAACGCATCATGCGCATCGACAAGGGCGACGACGGCTCCGGCACGGCCCACGCACGCAGCGGGCGGACCTTCGAGTTCGATCGACTCGCCCTGACCGTCGGCGCACGGGCACGACGGCTGATGATGCCCGGCGCCGACCTTCCGGGAGTGCTCTACCTGCGGCAGGCCGACGACGCGCTGGAGCTCAAGGCGCGCGCGCCACTGGTCGAGGACGTCGTCGTCATCGGCGGCGGCTTCATCGGAATCGAGGCCGCCGCGAGCCTGCACACGATGGGTAAGAACGTCACCCTGGTGGAGGCCGGTGACCGGCTCGTCGGGCGTGCAGTCGGACCGGAGATCTCGGAGCACCTGCTCCACCACCACCTGGGCGAGGGGATCGACATCCGCCTCCGCGCGCAGGTCGAGAGCATCATCGGCGCGGGCGATCGCGTCACCGGCGTCCGCGTCGGTGAGGACACCATCAGGGCCGACCTGGTGCTGATCGGCGTCGGTGTGCTTCCGAACACCGAGCTCGCCCAACAGATCGGCCTGGAGTGTGACGACGGCATTCGCGTCGACGAGCATGCCGTGGCCTCCGACGGAGCAACTCTTGCCGTCGGTGACTGCGCCAATCTCCCGAACCCGGTCGGCGGGGCACCCGACGGTGACCGGATCCGGTTCGAGAGTGTCAACAACGCCATCGAACAGGCGAAGGTCGCGGCGTACTCGCTCTGCGGACGCCTCGAGGAGTACGCCGGGGTGCCGTGGTTCTGGTCGAACCAGGGTTCCGTGAAGCTTCAGATCGCCGGCCTGTCCAGGGGATACGACCGCACTGTCGTGCGCCGGTTCGACGACCCACTGAAGCTCTCGGTGCTGTACTACCGCGACGGACGCCTCCTCGCCGCCGACTGCGTCAATCAGCCGCTGGACTTCATGGCCGTGCGATCCGCCCTCGGCAAGCAATCCTTCATCCCGGCCGATGCGGCACAGGATCCCGCGGTGCCGTTGAAGAGCCTCATCGTCAACCCCTCCCTGCAGACCACGTGAAGCGAGAGACATCATGACGACCCACGCCCTGCCCACGACCCCCGTGCCGACGGATCACCCCGTCGACACCTCGAGCATCACCACCTCACCGGCCGCCGCGAGCGACCTCGACCCGATCTGGCGAGCCGTCGTGCCAGAGACCCGGGCACGGTCCAACGACATCCACCTGCCCATCTCCCTCGCCTACGCGGAGCGCCTGTGCGATGCCTACCCGGAGGCGGACCGCCTCGTCGTGCGCGTAGCCATCATGCTGCACGACATCGGATGGGGTCGCGTCGACGAGTCGCGGATTCTGAACGAAGGTTTCACCGGCGACTGGCGCAGGGCAGCGATCCGGTTCGAGCACGAGAAGCAGGGCTGTGAGGTGGCCAGGGAGGTCCTTCCGGGCCACGGCTACAGTGACGAGTTCATCCGGCAGGTCACCCACATCATCGACGGGCACGACACCCGGGCGGAGGCCTTCTCACTTGAGGATGCCCTGGTGCGCGACGCCGATCGCCTCTGGCGCTTCGACCATGCCGGTATCGCGCTGGCGTCCGGGTGGTTCGGCATGGCTCCTGCGCCATACTGCGACCGCCTCGAGCACGAGATCATCCCGGAACTGCTGACAGAGGCCGCGGTCGAGATGGCGACCACGGCGCTGAGTCGCTCCCGCGCGCTCCTTAAGACTGAGGTCCTGCGATGACCGCCCTTACGGACCCTCGATCCGAGATCGTACTGCCGTGGAGTCACGTGGATGATCACTTCATCGACGGGCGCTGGGTGCCCTCTACCGGTGACGATCGCTCGGCCGTCATCGACCCCACCACAGAAGAGGTATGGGGTTCGGTCCCGGTCGCCACGTCGGCCGACCTGGACGCCGCGATGGACGCCGCAGAGCGTGCCTTCCGCGACGGCCCGTGGTCGAGGCTCTCTCCGACCGTACGAGCCGAATACCTCGTACGCGTCGCCGACGAGCTGGAGAAACGCTCGGATGACCTGTCGTGGACCAACACCCGGGAGAACGGTTCTCCGATCGCGGAGACGTCGGGTGCGGCAAAGAACGCAGCGAGCATCTTGCGATTCTTCGCAAGCCTGGCGGACCACCTGGAACGCGACGACGTGCGCGCCTTCCCATACCGTGCAGCGGAGTCGGTCGTGCGGCGCGACCCCGTCGGGGTCTGTGCGCTCATCGCCCCCTGGAACTTCCCGATCAATCTCGTGGTGATCAAGCTCGCACCCGCGCTGCTCGCCGGGTGCACGGTCGTGATCAAACCTGCCCCGTCGACGCCGCTGTCGATCCGATTCGTGCTCGATGCGGTGGCTGCGGCGGGCGTGCCCGAGGGGGTCGTCAACATGGTCACCGGCGGTGGAGCCACCGGAGACGCGTTGGTCCGGCACCCGAAGACCGCGAAGGTCGCCTTCACCGGCTCCACCCCCGTCGGCCGACGGATCGCGGCCGCATGCGGCGAGCTGCTGCGCCCCGTCACGCTTGAGCTCGGGGGCAAATCCTCGGCTCTGGTGCTGCCCGATGCCGACCTCGATCAGATGTCACGGGTGCTGGTCCGCTCGTGCATGCGCAACACCGGTCAGACGTGCTACATCTCGACGCGGGTACTCGCTCCGGCGTCTCGTTATGACGAGGTGGTCGAGATGGCGACACATACCGTCTCGACGGCCAAACAAGGTGACCCGTTCGACCAGGACACGGTGTTCGGCCCGGTCGCATCCCGCGCCCAGTTCGAGACCGTGATGGGCTACCTGGAGTCTGGGTGTGCAGAGGGAGCCCGCGTGACGACCGGTGGTGGTCGGGCAGACTGGTCCCGCGGATACTTCGTCCGTCCCACGGTGTTTGCCGACGTCGCACCGGGCATGCGCATCGCACGCGAGGAGATCTTCGGGCCTGTGCTCACCGTCTTGCCATATGACACGGTGGACGACGCAGTCGAACTGGCGAACTCAACCGAGTTCGGCCTGGGCGGAATCGTCTTCGGAAACGATGAAGCCGAGGCACTGCGCGTCGCCGAACGGATCGATAGCGGATCCGTCGGGATCAACTTCTTCGCGTCGAACCACAGTGCACCATTCGGCGGCCGCCATGGCTCCGGGCTGGGCGTCGAATACGGTCTGGAGGGACTCTCGGCGTACCTGTCCTACAAGTCCATTCACCGAAACACGCATTCTGCGAGTGAGTGAGCCCACCGTCCGGGTCAGGTGAGCTTCGACAGGATCATCTCGCGGGCCTTGGCCGCATCGGCCTGACCCTTCATCGTCTTCA
>CAZMLG010000202.1:0-5623 GCA_964566985.1 uncultured Intrasporangiaceae bacterium | reverse complement strand
TCAGTCGGAAGGGGTCCTCCCAGGCCGCCCAGTCGTGGATCTTGATGCCCTCGTATTCCAGGTAGGGGAACATCTCGTCCTTGGTGACGTAGCTCGGTTCCCAGTCCAGTCCGCGAGTCAGTGCTTCGTACCGTGCTCGCATCGACAGTTTGCGAGCTTTCTTCTTGCGTTCGGGGGCGACGGTCATGTCGATCTCCTTCTGTTCTCAGTGGTCCCAGCCGATGACGATCTCGTCGTCGTCCCATTCCTGGATGTTGCCGAAATAGGACACGATCGCCATCTGGAATTCGTGTGTCTCCCACTCGCGGCCGAGCTTCGCCTCGACCGTCTCCTGACGGATGACCAGTTGTCCGGGCGTGGTGATGCGCACCAGGCCGGGGGACTGGCCCACGTGGCACTCGGGATTGTCGTGTTCGATCGCTTCGATGACGGGTCGGTTGTCCTCGGATTCTTGGAGTACGACACCGACGTCGCGGGTGGCGGCCTGGTCGTTGCTCATTTGCTGTCTCCTGAGATCGAGGTCGAGGCGTCGTGCTCGAGAGCGTGTGCCCGCTCGGTGACCAGTGCCACGGCGCCGGTATCGGGGCCGAGCAGTTGATCGACTCGCGTCGCGAACGGTGTGATCGCAGCCAGTGCGAGGCGGGCCGACTCTGCCTGCTGCTCGTCGAGCAGACGGGCGTTGGCCTCGCCGAGCTCCGGGTCTTCCCGCCAGGCCGTGTACAGCGCATCCACCCACTTGCGGTTGTCGGCGAACCAGTTCGAGAGGTGCTGGGCGAGCATGGAGTAGGCCGGCGCTCCGCCGGTCACAGCCAGGTCGTCGAGATGGTGGTAGAGCAGGTCGTAGAGCAGCTGATCCACCGTGTCGATGCGGATGAGTGCGACGCCCCAGTCCGATTCGCAGATCGTTTCTTCCATCAGCTTGCGCAGGGGCTGGAAGCTGTCGTCCTCCATCCAGTGCTGCTTGGCCGCCTCGAGCATGCTGACGGTTCCGTCGCCGAGCGCGATCCCGACACGGCTGAGGACCTGCGCGTTGCCCACTCGGTCGAATGAGGAGTAGGCGGCCGCCTGGGTGATCGTCGCGCCGTATCCGAAGCGCGCCATGCCACAGAGGGTCAGCTGGCCACCGCTCTCGTAATGCCGCAGGGGGAGCACCAGTTGGGTCAGGACATCGTGCCAGTTCTGCGGCAGTCGGCCCAACAGGCCGCGTTTTTCGATGTAGTCCAAGGACGTGCCGAATGCCTCGTGCAGGTTGGATCGTGCGGTCACGTAGGGCGCGTAGTAGTACTGGCGGGGGTCGAGGAAGGAGTACGGGTCGCTGAGCCGGAACCGGCTGTAGGACTCGTCATAGATCTCCTTGGTCGGATCCCAGGTCGGTCGGTAGTGGAAGTGCTCTCGCGGCTGGACTCCCACGCTCCCTTCGAGGTATCGGGATGCGGGCTTGGCGCCGTACCGGTCCTCGATGTAGGTGTAGGTCTGCCGTTGCGGTTCGATGACCTGGGTCTTGAGCTCGTATTGCACTGGATCGTCTCCTTAACTGCGCAGTGAGGGTCCGGTCATGCCTGGGCAGGGGCCGCTTCGGCGGCCGCCTCCATGAGCCGGATCAACAGGTCCGGTAGGGCGTCGGGCCCCTCCAGCTCCTGCGGTTCGTCGAACGGCAGACACGTGCCCACCAGTTGACCGAAGGCGCGCCCGTCCACGAACCGCGTGGAGCAGCGGGCTCCCTGATCGCGGTAGCCGACCGTGAAGGCCAGTTCCTCGGTTCCCGCTTCGTCGACGAGACTGAGGTGGTCCCGGCCGAGTCCGAGCACGGCATTCGCCTCGCACACGTACTGCTCGGCCAGGGACCGCAGAGCGACGTGTTTGTCCGCACCGGTCGAGGTGGCGACGCGTGCGCTGATCCTGGTCTCGGGCATCGTCGTGAAGCGGGGCGCGAGGCCGGCCAGGTCGTCGTTGCCCGGTTGCCCGAGGAAGTCGGCCACGCGGGTCATGAAGGGCGTCATCGTTCGTCTCCTCGGTCGGGTGGGAGCATCGGGCCTGTGCCCGTCGCACCCGGATGTGGGGTATGTCACGAAAGGTAGGTCGGTCACCTCACCGCCGCTATCCGCTGCGCGTCGCCGCTGTCCGCACAGCGAAGCGTTCCTCTGTCGGGAACGTGGTGACGACCTCCGGCGGCGTGTGCGCATCATCAAGAGAAGTCGATGGTGGCAAGGAGCCCCCATGAAGCACCTGCACGAGAGCACGCCGACCTTCGAGGACTGGGAGGGTGTGCACGAGGCCGTGGCGGCGGCCTACTTCCCGCACGACCTGCACCCCAGGGCCGGCGGGGCGCCTGCGCGCTCCGAACTCGAGGTCGTCGATCTGGGCCGTGCCCGGCTGGCGGACATCAAGTTCGGTGCGACGGTCGCGATCGAGACCGAACACCCCGGTGCCCTCGCCGTCAATCTGCAACTCGCAGGCTCGATGGAGTCCCGTGTCGCCGGCCGGACATGGACCGTCGGGCCCGGTCAGGCCATGCTCTTTCCGCCCGACACCCCGGTGCGTTTTCCCGCGTGGAGCACCGACTGCCGCATGCTCGGCCTGCGGGTCGAGAAGGCCACCCTGGCGCGGGAGGCGGAACGTGTCTTCGCGACATCGCGTATGCGGTTGCCGCGGCGTGCCGATCTGGCCACGCCGATGGGCAGCGCATGGTTACGGCTGGTGCGCACGACGTTCGAGGACGCGCGAGGCTGCGCCGATCTGTTCAACGGTCGCGGCGTGGGGGACGCGGTCACGAGCATGCTCGTGACCGGGTTGTTGATGGCCGTGGTCCCGGAGGACGATCGCGGCTCGTCCCCGTGTGGGCCACGGCCGGTGCACCGAGTCGTCTCTGCTCTGGAGGCCGATCCTGCGCGGCCGTGGACGGCGGCCGACATGGCGGAGATCGCCGGTGTGAGTGTGCGCCGCCTGCAGCAGGCGTTCCACGACCATCTCGGGACCAGCCCGATGTCCCATCTGCGTGCGGTGCGTCTGCAGCACGTTCGGGAGGACTTGTCGCAGGGGCGTGGCGAGACGGTTTCGGACGTTGCGCTGAGCTGGGGCTTCACCCACCTCGGGCGCTTCTCCGCGGACTATCGCCGGCGTTTCGGCGAGTTGCCGAGCCGGACACTGTCCCGGCGGCCGTGACCTGGTCGGCTCACCGTGGCGGTGCGCAGATCGCCGCCACGCCGACCGCGGCGACCTCCGCGTCCTGCTTGGCGGAGCCGCCGGACACGCCTACCGCGCCGATCAGTTCCCCATAGACGAATATCGGCACGGCTCCACCGAAGGCGGCGATCCCTGGACGATTCGCGATGCCACGGATCACGGCGTCCTCGCTGGACAGGTCGAGGTAGAGGTCCGCGGTGTCGGCCCCTCCGAACCCCACGCTCGTGCGTGCCTTGTCGATGGCGATCGAGCCCGACTGCGTGAAAGCGCCGTCCATGCGGCAGAAGCACAACAGCGTGCCGCCGGCATCCACGACCGCGACGTTTATCTGCAGGTCGTGCGTCTCGGCATGGGTCAAGGCGGCGTCCATCGCAGCCCTGGCGCCCGTGAGGGTGAGTGCGGCACTGGGGCGGACGTGGTCCATCAGGTCAGCACCGTGGTGAAGCGCTCGTTGAGCTCGCGGTCGTGGTAGAAGATGCCCTTGCCGAGTTGGTCGACGGTCCACACGTTGGTCGGGCGATCCCGGTAGGCGACGTAGCCACCGGAGAACACCTCGTTGCGGTTGCCGCTCGGGTCGAAGAAGTAGACCGTCTGCCCACGGGTGATCCCGTGGCGGGTCGGGCCGATATCGATCGGGACGTCGTCCATCGTCATCAGGTCGGCGGCGCGTCCCACACCGTTCCAGTCGTCGAGCCGGAACGCAAAATGGTGCAACTTCCCTTGGGGCCCGCCGATGATGGCCAACTGGTGGATCTGGTTGTTGCCGGTCATCCAGGTGCCGACGCATTCGTGGTCGTCGTCCAGGCTGGTCTGCACGCGTTCGGTCGGGTAGAAGTCGAAGACCTGACTCATCATGTCTTCCATGGTCTTCACGTCGTCGGTCGTGATCAGAGAATGGTCCAGTGCCGGGACTCCGACACCGACGAGGTGTCGGGGGAATGCCTCCGGGTTGTGTGTGCCGACCTCCGTGCCGATCGCCGTGGCGTGGTGATAGACCTCGAAGACATGCTCGCTGGGGGTCGTGAACCGGATCCCGTCCCCGATCTCCGGGTTCTCTCCCGCCGACATCCTCTCGACGGTCAGGCCGAAGGCCTTCGCCTTGGCCTCGACGGCCTCGATATCGGCCTCGTGCTCGACCTTCCATCCGTACTTGACGACACCGACGCCACCTTCCTCGAGGACGACGGAATGGTGGTCCCATTCGTCCCATCCTTTGAAGAAGACGCGCTTCTTGCCGTCCACCACGTCGTGGTGGGTCTCGTAGAGGCCGAGGGTGGATGCGTAGTGATCCTTGGCCTCGGTGAGGTCGGTCACCCGTGCGTGGACGTACCCCATGCGCATGATCGCCATGACTAGAACTCCTTCGGTGCCGTGCTGCGGTGCGCCTCGGCGCGGTCTCGCGCCTTCTGGTTGATCTGGCGGAGCAGCGGATTGATGAGACGAAGCGAGGTGTCCCGCATTCGGATCGTGACGTCCGACGTAGGGACGGCGCGACAACTCACGCACGTCCCATCGGTGCGTTCCTCTGCCGTGAGAACGGTGTCGGCGACCGGACGATTGTAGGAGAAGCTCCCGTCCTCGACATCGAGCTTGCAGATGCCACAGCCGCCGCGACGGCACCCGACGGTGTAGGCATATCCGGCGTCGTACAGACCCGAGAGGAGGGTCTCCCCGTCCGCCACGTGGATGCGCTCACCGCTGGGTGCGACGGTGATGGTGGGCATGTCTTCTCCTCGACCCTGAGCCGGTGTCACTTCCGATGCGACCACTGTCGCCGTCTGTGGCGGCGGACGGGCGGGATGTTCTCTACCGCGGAACGCGGGCTTCGGCTCGCGAAGGGGCCCGATCCCGCCGTGCACGGTGACGACCGAAAAATGAGACCGCCGTCCCACGAAGCGGACAGGGCGCTACCATCGGGCCATGCCTGAGACACCCGATATCAAGCCACGTAGCCGGGAAGTCACCGATGGTCTGGAGAAGACCGCTTCGCGTGGAATGCTCCGCGCGGTGGGCCTCGGAGACGAGGACTTCGCCAAGTCGCAGATCGGCGTCGCCAGTTCGTGGAACGAAATCACTCCGTGCAATCTCTCGCTGGACCGCCTGGCGAAGGCGGTCAAGGACGGGGTGCACGCCGCCGGCGGCTACCCGCTGGAGTTCGGCACGATCAGTGTCTCGGACGGCATCTCGATGGGCCACGACGGCATGCACTTCTCCCTGGTCAGTCGCGAGGTGATCGCCGACTCCGTCGAGACCGTGATGAATGCGGAGCGCCTCGACGGCTCGGTGCTGTTGGCCGGGTGCGACAAGTCGCTGCCGGGCATGCTCATGGCCGCCGCGCGACTCGACCTCGCCTCGGTGTTCCTGTATGCCGGGTCGATCCTGCCCGGCATCGCCAAGCTCTCCGACGGCACCGAGAAGGAAGTCACCATCATCGACGCGT
>CAZMLG010000201.1:0-5697 GCA_964566985.1 uncultured Intrasporangiaceae bacterium | reverse complement strand
GTTCTCGTGGCAGCCGTAGGAGTTGCCGGCCGAGTCGGTGTTGTTCTTGAAGACGTAGATCTTCCCGTCGACTCCCTCGTCGGCCAGGCGCAGTTGCGCGTCCTCGACCAGCCCTTCCAGCACCCGCTCGCCGGCCTTGTCGTGGATGACGACGTCGCGCACGTCGTCGCATTCCGGCGTGGCGTACTCGGGGTGGCTGCCCACGTCGAGATAGAGGCGTGAGCCGTTACCGAGGAAGACGTTGCTCGACCGGCCCCAGGAGACGACCTTGCGGAAGAGGTAGCGCGCCACCTCGTCGGGGGTCAGGCGCCGCTGGCCGTCGAACGTACAGGTCACGCCGTACTCGTTCTCGATCCCAAAGATTCGCCGGTCCATGACTCGACTCTAGTCTCGTCGGCGGGGGATGTCGGCATTGCGGCGTCCGGCCGCGGACGCGCCCTACTCGTCACCCCACACCGTGCCGCAGTCGCGCGGCACGCCCTCCCCCGACGTGGCCGCGGCGACGGCCTGCGCGGCGGTCGCCGCGGTGTCGGTCGCGAGCCGCAGGGTCGCCAGGCGTGCGTAGTCGGTGCCGAGCACCTCGATGCCGCGTGCTCGCAGTTGCGCCTCGACCCGGCCGGCCAGGGCGTGCGGCAGTTCGACCTCACTGACCACCCGCTCCACGCGCCGCACGATCGGCGCGTCTTCCAGCGCCTGGGCCACCGCGTCGCCGTAGGCTCGAGCAAGTCCTCCTGCGCCCAACATGGTGCCGCCGAACCAGCGGCTCACGACGGCCACGACGTCGCTGAGGCCGGCTCCGGTCAGCGTCTCCAGCATGGGCGAGCCGGCCGTCCCCGCCGGCTCGCCGTCGTCGCTGGAGCGACGCACGTGCCGATCCGGGCCGAGCACGAAGGCGATGCAGTGGTGCCCGGCGTCGTGGTGGATGCGCCGTTGTTGCGCGACGACCGATCGCGCGGCCTCCTCGTCCTCCACTCGCCCCACCACCGCCAGGAATCGGGACCGGCGCACCTCCGTGGACGCCTCGGCCAGTCGCCCTGCCGCGAGGGTGAGGTAGCTGCGTGGACTCGACATGGTGCTCAGGCCAGGGAGGCGACCCACGCGTCGTGCAACTGCGCGTAGCGGCCCTGCCCGGACCGGACCAACTCCTGGGGTGAGCCGTCCTCGAGGATGCGTCCGTGTTCGAGGACCAGCACCCGGTCGGCGACCTCCACGGTCGAGAGCCGGTGGGCGATGATCACTGCGGTGCGGTCGGCGAGGACCGTCTCGAGCGCCCGTTGGACGAGACGTTCGCTGGGGATGTCCAAAGACGATGTCGCCTCGTCCAGGATCAGCACGTCCGGATCGGCGAGGAAGGCGCGGGCGAAGGCCACCAGTTGTCGTTGTCCGGCCGAGAGGCGCCCGCCGCGTTTGGCGACGTCCGTGTCATAGCCGCGCGGCAGGGCCTCGATGAAGCGATCGGCCCCGACCGCCTGTGCGGCGGCGTGCACCTGCGCGTCGGTGGCGTCCGGGCTGCCGAAACGGATGTTGTCGGCGATCGACCCCTCGAACATGAAGTTCTCCTGGGTCACCATGACGATGCGGTGGCGCAGGTCGCCCTGGGCCAGATGGCGCAGGTCGGTGCCGTCCAGCGTGATCCGCCCGTGGGTGGGGTCGTAGAAGCGTGCGAGCAACTTGGCGATCGTCGTCTTGCCCGCGCCGGTGGTGCCCACGAGCGCGACGGTCTGGCCGGCGGGGACCTCCAGATCCAGGCCGGGCAGCACGGCGCGGTCCGGCACATAGGAGAAGCGCACGTCCTCGAACCGGACGGTGCCCTCGACCGTGGGCAAGGTGACCGGCTGCGGTGGGTCGGCGATCTGCGGCTCCTCTGCGAGGACCCCGGCGAGCTTCTCCAAGGCCGCCGTCGCCGACTGGAAGGTGTTGAAGAACTGGGTGATGTCCTGCATCGGCTCGAAGAACATCCGCAGGTAGAGCAGGAATGCGGCGAGCACACCGATGGACACCTGACCGTGGACGGCGAGCCATCCTCCGTAGAGGAGCACGACCGCGGTGGTCAGGTTGCCGACGAGTTTGACCGACGGGATGAAGACCGCGACGACCTTGAAGATGCGCTCGTTGATCGTGCGATAGCGGTCCGCGACGTTCTCGAAGATCTCCTGGTTGCGCGGTTCGCGGTTGTAGGCCTGAACCGCCTTGATGCCGGTCATCGTCTCCACGAACTGCACGATCACCAGCGCGGCCGTCTCGCGGATCGCCCGGTAGGTCTTGGCGGACTGGCGCCGGAACCAGACGCTGAGCGCGACGAGCACGGGGAAGCTGATGAGGCAGACCAGGCCGAGCCGCACGTCGAGGGTGACGAGCAGGATCGCCGTCCCGACGAGGGTGAGCACGGCGGTGATGAGACTGTCGAAGCCGTCCTCCAGGAGGTTCTGGATCGCCTCCATGTCGCTGGTCGAGCGGCTGACCACCCGGCCGGACGTGTAGCGGTCGTGGAAGCGCACATCCAGCTTCTGGAAGTGCCGGTAGACCCGGCGGCGCAACTCCAGCAGCACGTGCTGGCCGATACGCCCGGAGCGCTGCAGGAAGTACATCCGGCTGGAGGCCTGGACGGCGACCGCACCGCACAGGATCACCACCACGATGGTCAGGTTGCGGGCGCTGCCGCCGGACATCAGGGGTGGTAGGCCGTGGTCGATGCCGACCTGCACCAGCTTGGGCACCGACAGCCGCGCGGCGTTCTCGAGCACGACCACCAGCGCGAGCCACACCAGGGCCCGTCGGTAGGGACGCAGCATGCTGCCCAGGAGGGCTCTGGCCTCCGCTCGGCGCGGGGTGTGGTCCTCCACCGACTCGTCCGCGGCGAGATCCATGCGGCCCCGCCAGGCGTCGTGTGGCGTCTCGTCCTGCGGCGTGGTGGCCGTCCGGTCGCGCTCGTCGAGGCTCATCGGCTCACCCCCTGTCGATCGCGCGGCAGGCCCCCGTCGATCGTGGGATCGAGGTCGTCGTCGGCGGCCAGGAGGAAGCGGTATGCCGGAACGGTGTCGAGCAGTTCGCGGTGTGTGCCGACGTGGGTGATGGTCCCTTCCTGCAGCAGCGCGACCCGGTCGGCCAGCAGCACGGTGGAGGCACGGTGGGCCACGACGATCCCGGTGACGTCACGCAGGACCCGGCCGAGGGCCGCTTCGACCCTCGCCTCGGTGTGCACGTCGAGGGCGGACAGCGTGTCGTCGAGCACGATCACCTTGGGTGCGGACAGCACCGCCCGGGCCAGCGACAGGCGTTGCCGTTGCCCACCGGACAGGCTCATGCCCTGTTCACCGATCCGCGTGTCCAGCCCGTAGGGCAGGTCGTAGACGAAGTGTGCCTGGGCGATCTCGACGGCCTGGGCCACGTCGCGGTCGCTCGCGTCCGGGCGTCCGAGGCTGATGTTCTCCCGGGCCGACATGGAGAACAGGGTCGGATCCTCGAAGGCGGTGGCGACGACGCGGCGAAGGGAGTCCAGCGGCATGTCCCGCACGTCCTGGCCGTCGATCAGGATGCGTCCTTCGGTGACGTCGAACAGCCGCGGGATCAAACTGGTGAGCACGGATTTGCCCGAGCCGGTCGCGCCCACCAGGGCGATGGTCTCCCCCGGCTGCAGATCGAGATTCACGTGTCGCAGCGCCCAGCGCTCGCCGTCACCGGTCTCGGGGAAGCGGAATCCGACGTCGACCAATTCCAGCCGTCCGCCGTGGCCGGAGGTGTCCACCCGTGCGGAGCCTCCACGGATGTCCACCGGTGCGTCGAAGATCTCCGCGATCCGATCCGCTGCCGTCATGCACTCCTGGGTCATCGACAGCAGGAACCCCATGGAGGCGATGGGCCACACCAGCGAGAGCATCAAGGTGATGAAGGCGACGAGGGTGCCGAGCGTCAGCTTCCCCTGCCCGGCCGCCGTGGCGCCGAGGGCCAGCACGATGATCAAGGTGACGTTCGGGATGGCTTCCAGCAGGGTCCAGAAGCGGGCCCGCACCTTCACCTTGGCGACCTCGATGTCGTTGAGTTCACTCGCCTCGACGTCGAACCGGTCATAGAGGTAGTCCTCGCGGCCGAAGGACTTGACGACCCGTAGGCCGAGTGCGGCCTCCTCGACGTGGGTCGCGACCTGCCCCGCCTGGTCCTGGGCCTTGCGGGACAGCCGGGTGAACTGTCGCTCGTAGTGCAGCACGGTGGCTACGATCGGCACGATCGAGACGACGACCACGACCCCCAGGGGCCAGTACATCGCCAACAGGATGAGGGTGATCACGACGATCTGCAGGAAGTTGAGCACCAGGAAGATCAGTCCGAAGCTGATGAACCGGCGGACCGTGCTGAGATCGTTCATGATCCGCGAGAGCAGTTGGCCGGACTGCCACTTGCTGTGGAAGCCGATCGGCAGGACCTGCAGCCGGGCGTAGAGGTCCTTGCGGATGTCGGTCTCGATGCCCAGCGTCGCGTGTGCCATGAGGAAGCGACGCACGAAGAACGTCATCGCCTCCACGACACCGATGCCCAGCGCCGCGGACCCCCAAATCCACAGTCCGGTGGTGTCGTGGTGGGCGATCGGCCCGTCGATCACGGCCTTGGTGATCAGCGGGATCACGATGGTGGTCCCGATGCCGAGCACCGCGACGAAGAACATGCTCAGCCACCGGGTGCGGTAGGGCTCGAGGTAGGGGATCAGGCGCAGCAGGTCGGTGTAGCGGTGGTGACGGTCGGTCCGGCGGCGGATGGCCGGTGGACGGTCGAGGTGGGTGCCGGTCGCGCGTCCGGGCACATCGGCCACGGCTGATTCCGTGCGCAGGTCGGCCGCTCCCGGATCCTGGCCCATGCTGGTGTCCGTCCTCCTCCTGCCGGTCGGTCGCCGGCGCATCGCGATCACGTGGGTGCCACACCGCGGTGGCGGGTGTCGAAAGCCCTCCACGGGAAAGAGCCCGGGCGGGGAAAATATTCCCGCGCCCGGACCGTATGCCGAAAATCCTCCCCGGCGGGCCGTGCCCTCCGGGGTCACTCCCCCGTCAGTGTGTCGTGCGACCCCGGGGTCGAGTCGTCCGTCCGCGGCACGTCCTGGGTCGCGGACTCGCGGTCGAGCAGATCCTCCAGCAGTGGCCCGGCCAGGCGCCGGAAGGTGCGCCGGGATCGCCGACGATCGAGGACGGCGACCTCGAGCGCGTCCGGCCCGAGGCTGCGTGAGTCCTCGCCGTCCCCCGCGCCCAGCTGCTCGACGGCCAGTCGCAACGCCGGGCCGAGCTCCAGGCCGGGCTGCCAGTGCTCCTGCAAGCCGGCCGTGATCCGGTCGACGGCGCCGCCCACCGCGACGAATCCCTGCTCGTCCGCGACCGACCCGTCGTAGGTCAGTCGATAGATCTGGTCGTCGTCCTGGGTCGCTCCGACCTGCGCCACCACGATCTCGACTTCGTAGGGCTTGGAGTCCTGGGTGAACACGGTCCCCAGCGTCTGGGCGTAGGCGTTGGCCAGGCCGCGCGCGGTGACGTCGGAGCGATCGTAGGAATAGCCGCGCAGGTCGGCGTAGCGCACGCCGGCGACCCGCAGGTTCTCGAACTCGTTGTATTTGCCGACCGCGGCGAAGGCGATCCGGTCGTAGATCTCCGAGACCTTGTGCAGGGCGCGGCTCGGGTTCTCGGCGACGAGCACCACCCCGCCGGCATAGGTCAGCAC
>CAZMLG010000200.1:0-5697 GCA_964566985.1 uncultured Intrasporangiaceae bacterium | reverse complement strand
CCTCCTTTGGTCTCAGCGGTCACGGTCTCTCCGTGACAGGAGGGTTGCAGCGTGCCGCGCGCCCCGACGCTCGTGAGCCATGACCCCACTGTGCCGGACGGGTCCGACATCGAGCGATGGTTTTCCACAGCCACGGGCAGAGTGCGCGCCCGGGTAGTTTATCGGCGCGGCGCGCGGGAGCCTAATCGGCGACGGGGAACGGGGTCGTCGTCGCGCTCTGCCGGCTCGCCGGCGCCGGCGAGCCGAACGGATCGTCCCGGTCCTCACCGGTCTCCCACGAGGTCCACGCCACCCCGATGTAGGCGATGAGGCGCACCGCGCAGAACACGGCATACCCCGCCGCGGGCAGGGCCTTGCCCGGGTTGGAGGCCAGCCCGGCATACATCCAGGTCATCACGAAATAGGTGACTTCGACGCCGGCCCACACCAGGTGTTCACGCCAGCGCAGCGACGTCAGGGCGATGAGCGGCAGCACCCACAGGCACGACTGCACCGACATGGCCTTGCCGGTCACCATCACGATGACCAGCATCGTGAGCGCCAAGGGCGCGAGCGGGGTGACCACGTCCTGTCGGGTGACCAGGAAGACACCGACCAGGATGGCGGCCACCCACCCGAGGACGGCGATCACGGTGAGCCCGTGCGCCGGAATGGTCACGTGCATGATCTGCGCGAGCAGCCACGGCGACCCGTAGGAGACCCCGGCGTCGTTCCAGTTGCCGTAGACCGACAGCGGGTTGCCGCCCATGGCGTAGGCGAGCCCCAGCACGACCGCGAGCGCCACGACGACCCCGATCAGCAGCCGCCCCAGCTCGTCCAGTCGGCGGTCGCGGACGGCCAGGAGGGCGATCGCGGCGACGATGATCGCCGGATAGCTGCGCGCCGTGATCGCCAGGCCGAACATGACCCCGGCCAGAGCCGGGTGTCTTCGGGCCCACGCCAGCAGGGCGAGGGTGGCCAGCAGCACTCCGAACACGTCGAACGAGACGAGGGCCGAGGTGATCAGCACCGGACTCAGCGCGACGTGCGCGGCCAGCCAGGGGGTGTCGCGCACGAGCGCGGCCGTGGCGATGACGGTGCCGCCGACGAGCAGCGCGATGACCGCGGCGGCGATGGCGAAGTAGACCTGCTCCTGCGAGAGCACGCTGCCGTCCGGCACGAAGTGTTGCAGACCCCAGGTGAGCAGCGCGGTCAACGCGGGTTGCTGGCCGCCCACGCCGCCGTGCACCCAGGGGCTGCTGCCCGGGTCGCCGGTCGTGCCGACCGCCAGGTCCGAATAGCAGGCGTGCCACAGCGATCCGGGGGTGCTCCACCCGCTGCGCAGGCAGTGATTCTTCTGCACCACGCCGATCGCGAGCAGCACGGAGGCGAGTGCGGACAGGTAGGCGCCGGCATACGTCCAGCCTCGGCGACCGATGCCGGCATAGCGGCCGGTGGGGCCACCGATCACCTCGGTGGCGCGTCGCGCGACACCGTCCCCCTGACTGGGCACCAGGATGCGCCGCGCGGCACGACTCATGTGGCGTCCCCGCGAAGCGCTGCCCTGAGCCCGTCGAAGGGTACCGGAGCGAGCCCGCGAGCGCAGGACGTCGTGGGGTGCATCATGGTGGGCAGGATACGTCGGCGTCTACGGTCGTGCCATGACGGATGCCCTCGTGGTCGGTAGCGGGCCGGGTGGCCTGGCGGCGGCCGTCGAGCTCGCGCGCGCCGGCGTGCGGGTGACGGTGTTCGAGGCCCGGGACGAGATCGGCGGCGGCACCCGCACGATTCGGCCGTTCGGCGAGGGCCTCCTCGTGGACCACTGTGCCGGCTTCCATCCGATGGCCGTCCGGTCCCCGGCGCTCGCCGGGCTGGACCGGTACGGCCTGCGGTGGTCGTGGCCGCGGGTCGATGCGGCTCATCCCCTCGACGACGCGCCGGCTGCGCTGCTGCACCGGTCCGTGGAGGACACGGCCTACGGGCTGGGGGCGGATGCGCGCCGCTGGTCGGCACTGTTGGCCGGCCCGTCGCGCGCGTATGCCGAGTTGGCCGGCGACGTCCTCGGCCCGGTCGTGCACGTGCCACGACATCCGGTCTTGCTGGGGCGTTTCGGCGCACCGGCGATGCTGCCGGCCGCCGCGCTGGCCCGGATCTTCCGGACCGAGCGCGCGCGGGCGCTCTTCCTCGGGGTGGCGGCTCACGCGATGCGTCCGCTGACCGAGGTCGTCTCGTCGGCGATCGGTCTGGGGCTGCTGACCGCCGGGCACCGTGACGGATGGCCGGTCGCGGTGGGTGGCAGCCGGGCGATCACCGACGCGCTGGCCGCCGCCCTCATCGATCTCGGGGGCACGATCGAGACCGGCACCGCGATCACGTCGGCCGGCCAACTCCTCGGCGCCGACGCGGTGCTGCTCGACGTGTCGCCACCGACGGCGCTGCGGCTGTATGCCGGCCGCCTCCCCGGCGCGACGCGCCGCGCCTACGGTCGGCACCGGCCCGGCCCCGCGGCATACAAGGTCGACTTCGCCGTCGAACAGGGGATCCCGTGGCGGGACACCACGGTCGGGCAGGCCGGCACGGTGCATTTGGGCGGCAGTGCGACCGAGATCGTCGCGAGCGAACGCTCGGTCGCGCGCGGACGCGTGCCGCGGCGGCCGTTCGTGCTCGTCGGCCAGCAGTATCTGGCCGACCCGTCCCGATCGCGCGGTGACGTGCACCCGGTCTACAGCTATGCGCACGTGCCCGCCGGATACGACGGCGACGCGACGGAGGCGATCATCGCCCAGATCGCCCGATTCGCCCCCGGATTCCGCGAGCGGGTCGTCGACCTGCACGTCACGCGCCCGTCACAGTTCGCGGCGGGGAACGCGAACTTCGCCGACGGGGACATCCTCACCGGCGCGACGACGCCGGGTGCTCTCCTGCTCGGGCCGAGACCCGGCCGCGATCCTTACCGGACCGGCCTGGACGGGGTCTATCTGTGCTCCGCCGCGGCACCGCCCGGCCCCGGCGCGCACGGCATGGCCGGGTATCACGCGGCCCGGACCGCGCTGCGCGATCTGGGCCTGCGGTGACCCGGCCGCCGTTGCCGGCAGGGGCGGCCCCACCGACGTCGGACCTCGGTCCTACTTGACGATCGGTGCCGGCTGTGTGCGCCCGGCGACGCGGTTCTCTGCCGAGATCATCCAGGCGAGCTGCTCGAGGCGCTCGGTGATCTCGTGCAGGATGTCGGCGGTCGTCGGGTCCTCGGAGTCGACGTCGTCGTGGATCCGGCGGATCGTGCCGCACACGGTGTGGACCGCGTCGGTGACGAGGTCGACGGCCTGGGCGGTGTCGATCTCTCCGGAGGGAAGCGCGGTGATCCCGGTCTGTGTGGCGACGGTCGCGGGGCGGCCGTCCGGCACGACGTAGATCGCACGCATCCGCTCGGCGACGGTGTCGGAGAACCCGCGGGCGGCGTCGACGAGCTCGTCGAGCTGCAGGTGCAGGTCGCGGAAGTTCGTGCCGACGACGTTCCAGTGTGCCTGCTTGCCCTGCAGGTGCAGGTCGATCAGCTCGACGTGCAGCTGCTGCAGGTGGTCGGCGAGCTGCGCAGAGGCCCGAAACGGCATACGCACCGTCTGGGTATCGGGGGCGAGTGTGTCGGTCATGATGCTGATCCTTCCTGTCGGGACACCCTCATCAAACCATCTTTTTTGGAGTCATTCCAGTAAGGCCATCCTTAGTAAAATGGATAGATTCCATTTTTAATGGTGGCACACGCTCGCTCACGCGTCGTGACGATCCGTGACGGTATAGCGTGACAAACCGTCGACACCGGGCCCAGCCCGCCGCGAGTGTTGACGCTTTATGACGTTATGGCGTTATGGCGTTACTGCCCGGCACCACCGGCGGCGACGCCTCGGTCGGTGCGTCACTCGTCCGGGGAGCTGCCCTGGCCTTCTCCACCCCCGTGGCCTCCTCCGTCGCCACCGCCGCCCTGGTTGCCACCGGGCCGAGTGTTCGGCGGCGGCTGCGGGGGCGCCGGCGGCTGGGTCGGCGGGGGCGTGGTCGTCGACGTCGACGAGGACGAGGACGAGGACGTCGTCGGCTCGCTGGTCGGGCTGCTGCTCGTGCTGGTCGACGTGCTCGACGGGCTGGACGAACTGCTGCTCGACGAGGTCGGGCTCTCCGGCTCACTCGTCGTGCTGGGCGGCGGGGTGGACGTGGCCGGCGGAGGCGTCGTCGTATGCCGTGTCGCCGGCGGGGCGGACGTCGCGCGCCGGTTGACGTCGCTCAGCTTCGGCAGCTTCGGCGCCGGCTTCCCCTTCAACGCCGCCTTCATGAAGTCGGTCCAGACCCGGGCCGGCACGTCGCCGCCGTAGAACATCTGGCCCGCCTGGGCCAGCGGCTTGGTGCCGGCCTGCTTGCCCGCCCCGGCATACATCCCGACCGATGCCGTGAGCTGATCTGGCGTGAATCCGGTGAACCAGGCCGACATGAACCGGTCGGTCGTGCCGGTCTTGCCGCCGGCCGGGCGGTTCAACTGACCGGCGGTCAGATGCGCGCTCGCACCGGGGTCGGTCAGCACGTGACTCATCGCGTTGACGACGTCGTTCGCGACCGACTCGTCGACGACCCGCTCGGTCTTCGGGTGCGCCGTGTAGCTGTAGTTGCTCGCGACACTGCTCACCTTGCGGATCATGTAGGGCGTCGCCCGCTTGCCGCCGGCCGAGATCGTGTTGTAGGCGTTGGCCATGTCCTGGACCGACACGGAGGTCACCCCGAGCACGTTGTTGATGTCCGTGTTCGGGTGATCCGAGTCGAGCATCCCCGGCAGCGTCGCGGGGATCCCGAGCTTCTGGGCCATCTGCATCGTCTTCTTCGGTCCGACATCCTGGTTGAGCTGCAGGAAGACGGTGTTGACCGAATGCGCCAGAGCGGTGTTCAGGTCGATCGAGCCGAAGCTCTCGTGCAGGTCGTTCTGGAAGGTGGTGTTGCCGATCGTCAGGGTGCTCGGTCCCTCGTAGCGCTGGGTGAGGGGGATGCCCTGGTCGACCGCGGCGGCCAGCGTGAAGACCTTGAACTGTGAACCGCCCTGCATCGTCGCCTGTGTCGCGGAGTTCAGCGACGTCTGCGCCGAGTCGCGCCCGCCGAACATCGCAACGACGGCTCCGTCCGGCTTCTGCGCGATCAACCCGGTGTGCAGCGCATTGATCTTGGCGGTCTTCTTGGGGACGTTCTTGGTGACCGCTCGGACCGCGGCCTTCTGGTCGTGCTTGTCGATCGTCGTGGTGATGCGCAGTCCGCCGCGCGCAATGTCCTGGTCGGTCAGGTGCAGCGACGACTTCAGCTCTTGCTTGACGTCCTTGAGGATGAAGCTCTTCGGGCCGGTGCCGTAGTCCGGCGCCTTCTGCTCGACGAACGTCGGGAAGTGTTGCTTCGCGCGCTTGGCCTTGCTCAGCCACCCCTCCTGGACCATCCCGTCGAGCACATAGACCATGCGCCGGTTCGCGCGCTGCGCGGAGGCCTTCCCGTTCGCCGGGTCATAGAGGCCGGGGGCGTTGATGACCGATGCGAGGAAGGCTCCCTGGCTGACGGTGAGATCCTCCGCGTCGACCCCGAAGTAGGCCTGGGCGCCGGCCTGGATGCCGTAGGCTCCGCGCCCGAAATAGGTGTTGTTCAGGTAGTCCTGCAGGATCTGGTCCTTGGAATACTTCTGGTCGATCTTGATCGAGA
>CAZMLG010000199.1:0-5730 GCA_964566985.1 uncultured Intrasporangiaceae bacterium | reverse complement strand
CGAAGCGCTGCGAGGTGCAGGTCGCCTACGCCATCGGCAAGGCGCAGCCGGTCGGCCTGTATGTCGAGACGTTCGGCACCGAGACGGCACCGCTGGACACGATCGAGAAGGCCATCGACCAGGTCTTCGACCTGCGACCCGCGGCGATCGTCGACGAGCTGGACCTGCTGCGCCCGATCTATCGACCCACCGCCGCCTACGGGCACTTCGGGCGCACCGCGGCCGACGGTGTCGAGCGTGCCTTCACCTGGGAGCGCACCGACAAGGTCGAGGACCTGCAGCGCGCCGTCCGCGGCTGACGAGGGCCTGGGCGGTGACCCCGTCGCTCGGCACCCGTCGCCCGCTGTCGGGGCGGCGCGATAGAACGTCCCCATGACGCGCGAGGAGCATCCGGGCACGAGTGAGCAGTTGGCGCTGTTGCACTCGGCGGCACGGCCGCGCCGTGAGCGTGCGCGCCGCGGGGCGAGCGTCGACCTCGCCGAGACCGACCCCGTGGCGACGGTCCTGCTGGACGTCGCGCTCGCTCACCTGGACCGACCGTTCGAATACGCCGTGCCCGCCTCGATGGCGAAGGAGTGTGTGCCGGGGGCCCGCGTCAAGGTGCCGTTCGCGGGGCGCGACACCGCCGGCTTCGTCCTGACACGCCGGACGCGGGCCGAGCACGAGGGCCGCCTGGCCGCGGTCCGCACGGTGGTGTCGGCCGAACCGGTTCTGACCGCCGGTCTGTATGCCGTGATCCGTGCCGTCGCCGATCGCTACGCCGGCACGGCGCACGACGTCCTGCGACTGGCCGTTCCACCCCGCCACGCCCGAGCCGAGCGAGCACTCGACACCGCGCAGGAGGAGGGTCGCGCGGGCCCGGCGGAGCCGCGGGCCTCGGGGGAGCGCCCACCGGAGGCGGCATGGGCCCGGTATCCGGCCGGGCGGGCCCTGCTGGACCGGCTGCGCGCCGGCGACACCCCGGCCGCTTCATGGCTTGCCGCGCCGAGCGTCGACCCGGCCGAGGACTGGCCCGCCGCCCTGGCCGAGGCCGCGGCGGCCACGCTCGACGGAGGTCGGGGTGCGCTGCTGGTCGTGCCCGATCACCGGGACGTCGCCCGGGTGGCCGGCGCACTCACCGAGCGGCTGGGACCGGCGTGCTTCGTCACCTTGACCGCGGACCAGGGACCGCAGGCCCGCTACACCGCCTGGCTGAAGATCCTGCGCGGCCACGTGCGTTGCGTCGTCGGCACCCGCGCGGCGGCGTTCGCGCCGGTGACCGGCCTGGGTCTGGTGGCATGGTGGGACGACGGCGACGACCTGCTGTCCGAGCCGCGGGCGCCCTACCCGCACGTGCGCGAGGTGCTGCGCGTGCGTGCCCGGCTCGAGCGGTGTGCCCTGATCGCCGGTGGATTCGCACGATCCGTGCCGATGCAACGATGGGTGGAGGACGGCGTGGCCCAGCCGGTCGAGGCGCTGCGCGACCGCAGCCGCCTGCCTCACATCCGGGTCGCGGGGGACGATTGGGAGGTCGCCCGCTCGGGGCCTGCGGCCCTCGCGCGCATCCCCTCGTCCGCCTGGCGTGCGGCCCACGACGGGCTGAGCGAGGGGCCCGTGCTGGTGCAGGTGCCGCGCCGCGGCTACCTGCGCACGTTGCGGTGCCAGGAGTGCCGTGCCCCCGCGCGCTGCGCGTCCTGCCACGGGCCGCTGCGGCAGCCCGGCCGTGGCGCCGAGCCCGCGTGCGGGTGGTGCGGGGCGGTGGCGAGCCCGTTCGTGTGCGGTTCGTGCGGGGGACACGCGCTGCGTGCCGGCACCATCGGCGAGCGCCGCACCGCCGAGGAGCTGGGGCGGGCGTTCCCGGGTGTCCCGGTCGTGCGCTCGGGCGGGGGAGAGGTGGTCTCGGCCGTGCCGTCCGATCCGGCCCTCGTGATCGCGACCCCCGGAGCCGAGCCGACGGCCGACCGTGGGTATGCCGCGACCCTGCTGCTGGACGGCTGGGCTCTGTTGGACCGGCCGACACTCGACGCCGGGCAAGAGGCGCTGCGCCGCTGGCTGGCCGCCGCCGCCCTCGCCCGCCCCGGTGCTCCGGTCGTCCTGTGCTCGGCCGGCCACGACGAGCCCGTGCCGGCCGTCGAGGCCCTCGTGCGGTGGGCTCCCGGATGGTTCGCCGCACGTGACCTCGCCGATCGACGGGAGCTGTCGCTGCCGCCGGCGGCGTTGATGGCGATGGTGACCGGGTCTCGTGACGACGTGTTCGACCTGACCGAGCCGCTCCCGCAAGAGGTCGAGCGCATCGGGCCCATGGAGTCCGGCGGACCGGACGAGGCCCAGCGCCTCCTGCTGCGCGTGCCGTGGCGCGAGGGACCGATGCTGACCACGGCGTTGCAGGACGCGCGCGCCCGACGCAGCGCCCGCAAGGCACCCGGCGCCGTCCAGGTGCGGGTCGACCCGGAGGCCGGGCTGCTGTGAGCGGGTCGATACCGTTCTTCCCATGACCAGCACACTGCCCGAGGACGTCACCTCGATGACCGAGGCGTTGCCCCAGGAGCTGGCTCCCGGGCCCGTCGACGTGGTGGTCTTCGACCTCGGCAACGTGCTGATCTCGTGGGATCCCTTCCCGGCGATCGCCGCCGGCGTCGGGCCCGCGCGCGCACGGGCCTTCCTCGAGGACACGTCGTTCGACTTCGGCGCCTGGAACTACCGGCAGGATGCCGGCCGTCGGTGGGCGGACGCCGAGCGCGCGGCGATCGCCGGCCACCCGCATTACGAGGAAGAGATCCTTGCCTATCGAGCCCATTTCCCGGAGTCGATGATCGGGGCGATCGACGGCACCGTCGACCTGCTGCGCGAGCTGCACGACGCGGACGTGCCCCTGGTGGCGCTCACCAACTGGTCCGAGGAACTCTTCCCCCAGGCCCTCGAACGATTCGACTTCCTGGACGTGTTCGAGGACATCATCGTGTCGGGCGAGGAGGGCGTCGCCAAACCCGATCCGGAGATCTTCGAGATCCTCGAGGAGCGGATCCGCCACCTCGGCAGCCTCGATGACGGCATCTTCATCGACGACAACGACGCCAACGTGCGTGCCGCCCTCGCCGCCGGGCTCGACGCGCTTCCGTTCGTGGGCCCGGGCGACCTTCGTTCGGATCTGCTGGTGCGCGGGCTGCCGGTCGAGGCGACCGGGCGAGGGCAGGAGTAGGCCGTGCGTATCGTCTTCGCCGGCACTCCGGAGACGGCCGTGCCCTCCCTGGAGGCCCTGGTGCGTTCATCGCACGACGTCGTCGCCGTGGTCACCCGCCCGGATGCCCGAGCCGGACGGGGCCGGGGCGTGCGGCCCTCGCCGGTGCGCGCGGCGGCCGAGCATCACGGCATACCCGTCCTCGCCCCGGCACGCGCCGATGAGCCGGAGTTCCTCGCGGCCCTGGCCGATCTCGCACCGGACGCCTGCGCCGTCGTCGCCTACGGGGCGCTGTTGCGCCGTGCCGCGCTGCAGATCCCGCCACGAGGATGGGTCAACCTGCACTTCTCACTGCTGCCTGCCTGGCGCGGCGCCGCGCCGGTGCAGCACGCGGTGATCCACGGTGACGAGATCACCGGGGCCAGCGTGTTCCGGATCGAGGAGGGCCTCGACACGGGTCCGGTGCTGGGCACGATGACCGAGACCGTGCGAGCCCGCGACACCGCCGGTGATCTGCTCGAACGGCTCGCACACGGTGGTGCGGACCTGCTCGTGGCCTGCCTGGACGGCCTGCAGTCCGGCGACATCGTGCCCGAACCACAGCCCGCCGAGGGGATCTCGCGCGCTCCGAAGCTGTCGGTCGAGGACGCCCGGATCGACTGGGACCGCCCTGCTTTCGCGATCGACCGGATGGTGCGAGGGTGCACCCCGTCGCCCGGGGGCTGGACCCTGTTCCGTGGGCAGCGTCTCAAGGTCGGCCCGGTGGAACCCGTCGACCGAACGGACGCCACCGGCGGCCCGGGATCGGTGCACGTGGGCAAACACGAGGTCACGGTCATGACGGCGTCCGGGGCGGTCCGCCTCGGCGACGTGCAACCGCACGGCAAGAAGTCGATGGCGGCTGCGGACTGGGCGCGCGGCGCCCGCATCGAATCCGGAGAGGTGCTCGGTGCCTGATCACGACGACCGGCGTAGGCGAGCGCGAGACGGCGACCGGCAGGGATATCGCAACGCCAAGGGTCGGCAGCGCCCGCAGGTGCGCCGTGACGGTGGGCGGCAACGCTCGGCCGCAGCACCGTCGCGTCGCCGTCGCACGGGGGATCCGGCGCGCACGGTCGCGTGGAAGGTGTCGCGTTCCGTCGCGGACGGGGGGTACGCCAACCTCGAACTGCCGAGACTTCTGCGCGCCGAGCGGGTGCACGGCCGCGACGCGGCGTTCGCCACCGAACTGACCTACGGTGCCATCCGCATGCGCGGGCTCTACGACCCGATGATCCAGATCGCCGCCGGGCGGCCCATCGAACGGATCGACGAACCGATCCTGGACACGCTGCGCCTGGGTGCTCACCAGTTGCTCGGGATGCGGGTCCCGCCGCACGCCGCGGCGTCGGAGACCGTCGGTCTGGCACGTGCGGTCAACGGCGCCGGAGCCGCCGGACTGGTCAATGCCGTCCTGCGTCGCCTGAGCGAACGCTCCCGCGAGGAGTGGACCGCCGAGGTCACCAGAGACCTGGATCCGGTCGAGGCGCTCGCCGTGCGATATTCGCACCCGGCGTGGATCGTCCGTGCACTGCGCGGAGCGCTCCGGGCCGACGGGCCGGTCGACGACGTCGAGGTGGACCGCGAACTGGTGGCACTGCTCGAGGCCGACAACGCTCCGCCGAAGGTGTCCCTGGTGGCGCGACCGGGCCTGTCCACCGTCGCGGAACTGGTGGAGCACGGTGCGCGTGCCTCGGACCTGTCTGCGGTCGGCGCGGTGCTCGACGGCGGCGAGCCGGGACGTATCCCCGCGGTGCGCCAGACACGTGCGGCGGTGCAGGACGAGGGGTCTCAACTGTTGGCATTGGCCCTCGCCGCGGCGGCGGTCGAGGGCGGCGACCAGGAATGGCTCGACCTGTGTGCCGGGCCGGGAGGCAAGGCGGCGTTGCTCGCCACGCTCGCGGCACGGCAGGGCGCGGTGCTGTTCGCCAACGAGATCAGCGAGCACCGCACCGATCTCGTGCGCTCGACCCTCGCGGCCGCGCTCGACGCAGGGATCGAGGTCATGGTCGGATCCGGTGACGGGCGCGAGCTCGGCCGGGAGGAGCCGGACACCTACGCCAAGGTCCTGGTCGACGCTCCGTGCACCGGGCTCGGCGCGCTGCGCCGCCGGCCCGAGGCGAGATGGCGGCGCAGACCGGACAACGTGCCGGCCCTCACCGCGGTGCAGCGCGAACTGCTGGCATCGGCCGTCGACGCCACGCGCCCGGGCGGCCTGGTGGGCTACGCCACCTGCAGCCCTCACGTGGCCGAGACACGCCAGGTCGTGGGCGCCGTCGTCGAGGAACGCTCCGACGTGCGATGTGAGGACGCCCGCCCCCTGTTCACCCGCACCGACGGCAAGCAGATCGAACGCGTCGGACCGGGACCGTGGGTGCAACTCTGGCCGCACCGGCACGGCACCGACGCCATGTTCTTCGCTCTGCTGCGCAAGTCCGACTGACGTTCTGCGACAATCACACCCATGCAGATCGCCCCGAGCATCCTGTCCGCCGACTTCGCCAATCTGGAGCGCGAACTGGGTCGCATCAGCG
>CAZMLG010000198.1:0-5758 GCA_964566985.1 uncultured Intrasporangiaceae bacterium | reverse complement strand
CACGCCAGAAGACACGCCGACACCACACCCACCACTTTCGTAACAGGTCCTAGCCCTCATCAGGACAGCGTCTCCCAAATCCTGGCGCGCTCGCTCAAACGAGATCGCGGGCCGCCCTCGTTCCTCGGACAGCCCGCGATCTCATCAGTCGGGGTGACACAGTCGGGGTGACAGGATTTGAACCTGCGGCCTCTTCGTCCCGAACGAAGCGCGCTACCAAGCTGCGCCACACCCCGTGGCATGCTGCGCGGCCCACGACGTGGTGTCACGCAGCGAAAAGTAACGATACCGAATACCCCCGGGATTCTCCCAATCGGGGCTCACACCGGCCAGGACGACGGAGTCAGCGTCAGCAGGGTCGCTTCCGGCCGGCACGCGAATCGGCCGGGGGCGTACTTGCTGTGCCCCAACCCGGCCGAGACCTCGAGGTATGCCGCGTCCTGCGGCGCCTCGCTCGACGGCCGGCCCGCGGCGCCGGGCCACCACCGCGAGACCCCCTTGACCCGGGAGGTGTCCAGGTCGCAATTGGTGACCAGTGCGCCGTGGAACGGCACACAGATCTGGCCGCCGTGGGTGTGCCCCGCCAGCAGCAGCCTCGCCCCGTCGGCGGCCATCGCGTCGAGCACCCGCAGATACGGCGCGTGCATGACGCCGATCGTCAGGGCGGTCTCCTGGGCGGCGGGTGCTGCGACGTCGGCATACCGGTCGTAGTGCAGATGCGGGTCGTCGACGCCGACCAGCTCGACCTGCAGATCGCCGATCAGGGTGCGGCGTCGGGCGTTGTCGAGATCGATCCAGCCGGCCCTGGTGAATGCGTCGGCCAGGTCCTGCCACGGGAGTTCCCGCTTGCTGAGCAGATCCTCCCGCCGCGAGGGACCCCGGAAGTAGCGCAACGGGTTCTTCGGGGTGGGCGCGAAGTAGTCGTTGGACCCGAGCACGAACGCTCCCGGCAACCGCATGAGCGGGTCCATCGCCTCGAGCACGGCCGGCGCCGCGTCCAGGTCCGACATGTTGTCGCCGGTGTTGACGACGAAGTCGGGTTCCAGCCCGGCGAGGTCACGCACCCAGGCGATCCGGTGGCGCTGGCGCGGCACCAGGTGCAGGTCGCTCACGTGCAGGATCCGCACGGGGGGAGCACCGTCGGGAAGCACCGGCAGGATGGTGCGTCGCACGGCATACAGGTGCCGCTCGACCAGACTCGCCCAACCCACGCAGGCGGCGCCCAGGCCGACCGTGCCGGCCGCGAGCTTGCTCAGGGGATGCATGGCTCCATCTTCACATCCTCGCCGCGCCGATTGCGTGGTGCGTCGGGTCCGCACTAGGCGTCTCGCTCCGGCGCGCGGAGTGACCGCTCGACGGTGCTGCATGACGTCTCGCAGGATCGAGGGAGGAAGATGGGGCCCATGACGCTCAAGCAGACGCTTCAATCGGACCTGACCGCCGCGATGAAGGCCCGAGAGCAGGTGCGCGCGGGGACCTTGCGGATGACCCTGTCGGCGATCACCAACGCCGAGGTCGCCGGAGACAGCGCCAGGGAGCTCACCGACGACGAGGCGCTCAAGGTGGTCACCAAGGAGGCCAAGAAGCGGCGCGAGGCGGCCACGGCATACGACGAGGCGGGGCGCAGCGAGTTGGCCGACAAGGAGCGGGCCGAACTGGAGGTGCTGGAGGCCTACCTTCCGGCGCAACTGAGCGACGAGGAGTTGCAGGCGCTCGTCACCGACGCGGTCGCCGAGACCGGGGCAAGCGAGATGGCCGGCATGGGGCAGGTCATGAAGGCCGTGCAGCCCAAGGTCGCAGGTCGAGCCGACGGCGGGCGCGTCGCCGCGATCGTGAAGAAGACACTCGCCGACTGAGCGCACCTCATCGCGACCGGAGCGACCACTCACCGGTGCTGGGTGACCACTCGGGTGTGCGGAGCCACCACTCGCCGGTGCGGAGCGACCACTCGCCGGTGCTGCGTGGCCACTCGCCGGTGCGGAGCCACCACTCGGGCGTGCGGAGTGACTTCTCGCCGGTGCTGCGTAACCCCTCGCCCTACGTGGCGGGCTGGGACGGATCCGGCTTGTTCGGAGGTGCCGTCTTCTTGGGCGGAGCCGGCTTCTTCGGAGGCGAGGTCTTCTTCGGGGGCGCCGTCTTCTTCGGAGGCGAGGTCTTCTTGGGTGGTGAAGACTTCTTCGGAGGCGACGAGGACGACGGCGGGCTCGTCTTCTTGGGCGGCGGCGGTGGCGTGTAGACATGCCCGGTGCTCGGGAAGATCGTGACCGTCGTGCCCTTGCCGGCGTGCCCGCCGCTGCTCGGCGACTGGTTGGCAACGTATCCCGCCGGGATGGTCGAGTCCTGTGCATAGCCGACCGACACGTTGAAGCCGGCCTTCTTCAGGATCTTCTTGGCGTCCTCGACGGACTTGCCGACCACGCTCGGGATGCCCCGCTGCCCCTTGCCGTACATCACCGAGTCGGGCACCTTCGGGAACTTCTCCTTCTTCTTGCCCTTCATGGCGTCGTCCATGATCGACTTCCACAGCGGCCCGGCGAGGGTGCCGGCGAAGATGTAGCCCGAATAGAACTTGTCTCCCAGGCGGATGTTCTTCATCTTCTTCTGGTCGCCCGCGTGACCGACCCAGACTGCGGTCGTCAGTTGCGGGGTGTAGCCGACGAACCAGGTCTGCATGGCGCCCTCGGCGGTGCCCGTCTTACCGGCCGCCGGGCGCCCACCCGCCAGCTTCGACGTCGGTGCGGTGCCGTCCGACTTGAACGGAGTCGTCAAGATCTTCGTGATGCCGGCCGCGACGCCCTTCTTCATCACCCGGTGGCACTTGGTGCCCTTCAGCTTCAGTTTCTTGCCGTTGGCGTCCTTGATGTATTTGACCGGTCGCGGCGGGCAGTACTTGCCCCCGGCGGCGATGGTCGCGTAGGCGTTCGCCAGGGTGACCGGGGCGATCTGGTTGGCGCCCAACACGATGCCGGCGATGGTCTTGTTGAGCGGTTCGCCGTCGCTTTGTTTCATGCCGAGGTCGATCATCGTCTGGCGCACCTTGCAGGCACCCAGGTCACTCACCAACTGGGCGAAGGCGACGTTGACCGATTCGCCGAGGGCCTTCGAATACGGCATCGGCCCGGCCGGCACCGGGAAGTCGTTGTGCACCTTGTAGGGGTGGTAGAGGCCGCACTCACCGGGGAAATCCTTGCGAGTGAACGTGTGGTACTGGCCGTTCTCGTCCTGCCCGCTCGCCCTCGGCAGATCGATCGTGTCGGTGACCGGGTGACCCTTGCGCAGAGCCGTGGCGATCGCGAACATCTTCGCGGTCGACCCGATCTGGAATCCGCGGCTGCCTCCGTTGGAGCCCGGGAACGCGTAGCCGAGTGACGTCTTGCCCGGCCCACCACTGTTGCTGTAGGAGGTGTTCTGCGCCGACCCCAGGATCATCCCGGTGCCGGGTTCGACCATCACGCCGGCGGACTGCACGTCGGCCTCGTTGCCCGGCGGCACCTTGTCGTCGATCTTCTTGCGCATCATCGTCGCCAGCTTCGGGTCGAAGCTGGTCTGGATGGTCAGCCCGCCGCTCTTCAAGTTCGCGTCGCGCTCACGGCGGTTCTTGCCGAGAGCAGGCTGGTCGAGCAGCCACTCGTAGGTGTAGTAGCAGAAGTAGGGGAACTTCGAGGCGGCGCAACTGCTGCTCACCTGGTGCACGTCCAGCTTCAGCTTGGTCTTTTGGGCCTTGACCTTCTGCTGGTAGGTGATCATCTTCTGGTCGTACATCTTCGCCAGCACCAGATTGCGGCGCTTGACCGCGGCCTTCGGATTGTGGATCGGGTCCGTGGTGCCGGGCTGGTTGACCACGCCCGCGAGCAGTGCCGACTGCGGCAGGTCGAGTTGCGAGGCGTGGACGCCGAAGTAGTGACGCGCCGCCGCCTCGATGCCGTACTGCTGGTCGCCGTAGTAGACGAGGTTGAGGTAGCCGTCGAGGATCTGCTTCTTGCTGTACTTCTCCTCCAGCGTGACGGCATACTTCAGCTCCTGCAGCTTGCGGACGTAGCCTTGTATGCCGCTTCGTGCGACCGCCTCCTGCGCCTCCTGCTTGTTGCCCTCGTTGAGCGCCCTGGTCTGCAGCGCGACCTTGACGTATTGCTGGGTCAAGGTGGACGCGCCCTGGGTGGTCGAACTGAACAGGTTGCTGGTGACGGCGCGCGCCAACCCCTGGGTGTCGAGCGCACCGTGCTGGAAGAACCGCTCGTCCTCGATCGCCACCTGGGCGTTCTGCATCGTCTTGGACACCTTCGACAGCGGCACGACGACCCGGTTGGTGTTGAACGGCGTCGCGATCTTGGTGCCGTCCGCCGCGAGGATGCGTGACTCCTGGGCCAGCGGATTCATCTCGAAGTTGCCGGGCATCTGGTTGAACAGGTCGATGCCCTTGTTGGTCGCGGCACCGGCCGCGCCCACCGAGGGCAGGGCGATACCTGCCACGAGCAGGCCCATCGCGACGGCCGTGGCGACCAAGGCACCCAGCAAGGAGAAAACGGTGCCCACTCGTGACGCAAGACGCATGGGGGCCACCCTAACCCGGGCGCCTGTGGGTCGTGGCGTTGCGGCGCGCCCCCTTATACCGCAAAAATTCGGAGAATGGGGTAGTAATTTGGGACTAAGTTGAAATTAGTCCCTCCGACCCCTAGCGGGATACCTCAAGATTCCCTAACGTGCAGGTAAAGAACGCGTATGCGGGAGGCGCCTCGGCGCCACTCCAAGGGAAGGGTCTCGCACCATGACAGCAGTAGTACCGGAGCAGCCACTGTGGGATGAGAACTGGGCGGCTCGGGCCGTATGCCGATCCGGGTCGCCCGATGAGTTGTTCGCGAAGGGCGCCGCGCAGCAGACGGCCAAGGTCATCTGCCAGCGCTGCCCGGTGGTCGCCGAATGTCTGGCCGACGCCCTCGACAACAAGACCGAGTACGGCGTCTGGGGCGGGATGACCGAGCGGGAGCGCCGCGCCCTGTTGCGGCGCCGGCCCGACGTGAAGTCGTGGAAGGCGCTGTTCAAGGCCGCCCGCGCGGACGAACGCCGAGAGGCCCGCGGCCTGCGCTGACCCACCCCCGGACCGCCGGCCCTCACGAGGCGCCGGTGAGGGCGACGCCGATGTCGCGCAGTTCCGCCAGGCCGCCCACGTCGTGCGCGGCCGCGGGCACCTGCACCTGAGCGATGTCCGGATGCGCCGCGCCGAAGCGCCCGATGGCCGCGGCATGGCGGGCGCCGAGTTCACCGAGGCGTGCGTGCAGCCGCAGCAGGCCTTCGGTGTCCGCCGCGGTCCAGCCCTCGTCACGGGGCTCCAGGTGCCGGGCGTCATCGGCCGCGGCCTCCGCGCGTGCCGGTGAAAGCGACGGCACATAGGTCATCTGCACCCGGTTGACGACGACACCACTGAGCGGCATGCCCTCGTCGTCGAGGCGTTCGACGAAATACGAGGCCTCACGCAGGGCGTCCCGATCGGGGGTCGCCACGACCAGGAAGGCCGTGCTGGGGTCGGAGAGCATGGCGTACGTCTGCTCGGCCCGCTCGCGGAATCCGCCGAACATCGTGTCGAGTGCGGCGACGAATGTCTGGGCGTCGCGCAGCATCTGCCCGCCGAGGATCTTGGACATGACGGCCGTCACCGAGCCCATGCCGACCGACAGCATCTTCAGGTAGGCGCGGCCTCCCGCCTTCGCCGGTGCGGTCATCAGCTTCATGAAGCGTCCGTCGAGGAAGGACCCGAGGCGTG
>CAZMLG010000197.1:0-5825 GCA_964566985.1 uncultured Intrasporangiaceae bacterium | reverse complement strand
ATCCTGGTGAAGGTCCAGCGCGCCCGTGCCGCGCTAACCGACCAGATCAATTCACCGACAGACCACTAGGTAGCGGATCAGCTACCTAGGCTGCATGGCATCAGATCGTGTGGCTGGACACGTGACCGCGGCGGAAGACAGAGCCGACGTCCAATCAGCGCGCCGCTGCTGTAGAGCGCGACGATGGCTGAAAACATGTCGGGAAGGCGCACCAGTGATGAGTGGCGCTTCTCGCATCGAAGTTACCTCTCTGACCTGCCCATCAAGCTATACCAGCAGTGCACTGTCATTGTGGTTGGATGACGAACGCGTCGGCAACCGTAGCAACTCGACCCAGCGCCGCGTCGCCAGTTCGGCATCGGCACTGTTCATTTCAGTTTCGATGTCTGCGCTCGTGCGCGCCGTGCCATCAAGGCTGACGAAGCGCAGCCCCAGGTCGAGTGCGAGTAGGATCTCTTCTCGTGATCCACGGCTGTAGGCCCATCCAGGCGCCGGTGCCATAGTCGGGCGTAGGCGCCGTATGACAGCTGCCCACAGCTCGTCGTAGCAGCGCTGCTCCCAGTTCGGCACGCTCGTGCGTGCGGGGTTGATGACATCCCAGGTGTCGGAGCAGTGATCTCGGAGTCGCTGCTCGAATTCCCTGGCATTCTTCTCGTTGGCCTGCACGATCTGTTCGACCCAGAGTGAGTGATGTTCCCTGCGAAACTCCGCGATCGTCCGCGAGCCATGGGCGGCAGCTAGTTCATACTCATGACGGCCGGACGTGATTGGCGTGGTCATGTAGTATACACGCCCAGGCGTCACAGTTTCCAGTATGGCGTCGAAGACTTCGGCTTGGTCCTGTCTCATCTCACACTCCAACGTCGGCTGATCATGAGGTTAGCGTGTCACACCACACTGACATGCACTTGGAGCCTGCTTGGGGCGCAGCACCGGGTGGACCGCTCACTCTACTCCTCGACTGTGCTTAGTGCCTTGGCCGCGTCTAGCCGTTGGGCCAGCGGCCCGAAGAGGGTGGCGAGACCGAGTGTGAGTGGCACGACATAGATCGCGCCGAGGGCGCACAGCCACGACTCCTTCGCCATCGAGAGAAAGGATACGACGATGCACGCTAGTGCTCCCAGGAGCACGAATAAATTGAAATTTAATGACTCGATGCTCCGCTCACGCTTTATGAGCAGGAAGGTGCCAAATAGTAGCGCCAACGAGGTAGACATGAATCCGCAATATGAATTGTGAGACCAGACTGCGAGGGAGCATGAAGATGATATTAGCAAGACGCCCGAAGATTCACGGATCACTGAGTGGCGAGTTCTTGTAGACTTTGACTTTTCCAGATGAACGCGGGTGGCCATCGCGCGAATTCCAAGAGTTAGGACTACCCAGCCGCTCGCCGAGATCCCCAGAAGAAGCGCTACATGCCAGGTGAACTTGACAGGTGATACGCCACGATTGATTGATTGGAGCGAGAGGACGATAAGTCCGCTGAAGGCGAGCAAGGACAACTGAAGCAGTGCGACTGCTTCAGTTGTCCTTGCATACTTGAAAGTAGCGCGGGTGGCAATATTATAGTTCTCCTGGGCATACATTCCTATGCGGTCGTGATCTATGCACGATATCCCTCTCCAGTATTCCTCCCATTCTTTCTTGGAGTACCGCGAGATGCTGAGGAAGTACAACTGCGAAGGATAGTCGGCTCTAGGTGGTCGTTTGGAAGGAAGGGTCAACGGCGTCATAATGCTGTTCACGAGCTGGAGCGAGGCAGCTGATATAAGCAATAGATAGGCGGTAGCGAAGTATATTGTAAGGTGCCCCATGCCGTTGTCCCAGGTGGCCTTGATTGCTGAGCCCTTGTCAAATGCGAGAAGGGCGAGGCTTCCAGATGTCCAGAAGGCCGCTGCAGTTAGCAGCCTGCCGACCTTGTCATCTTGATGTTTGGTGGCGTCAAGGACCTCCTTGTAGGACTCTCCGAGCATTGTTAACTTTTCTTCGCCGCCGCAAGTGGAGGAGTGACGCCTAAACATGCTTTAGCCTCTCGGAATTGAGCATAATTCCTACGTGGAATTATACGCTGAAGGTACAGGATTCTTGATACTGGATAGAAAGAATTTCTAGATCAGAGTGTTGGTGTCCTGATCGGCCAGTGCGGCAGAGCCCCCATTCTCGAGAACAACTCACCGCGCCAGACCGTAAGCTAGTGCCACGTCAGGGTGAGTCAGGTCGGTATTCCGTGTCGCGCTTGTCAGAGACCATACCGTTCGGGCGGTCCCTGGCCGCCTCGATGCTGCACCGCCACGACGGGCACGCCGAGGCCGTCGCCCGGATCGGCTGGTGCATCGACCAGCACGCGCTCGGCGTGATTCCCCCGCAAGCGGGGGGTGCCCGTCGTCGAGACCGTCGACGGCGGCCATCTCCTCGTGATTCCCCCGCAAGCGGGGGGTGCCCCATCGGCGAGGTCGGCGCCGGGAAGACCGTCGCCGTGCGCCGTGACCGCCGCCCTCGACCCGTCCCGGCACGCAGTCATCTACCTGCCCAACCCGTCGGTCGGTGTGCGCGGCATGCTGCACCACATCGCCAGCGCGCTCGGACAGACCCCGACGTTCTACACCGCGACCCTGGTCCCGCAGACCGCGGGCGCCTTCTTGGCCGCCGAGCACGCCGAACGCGGCCGCGCCCCCGTGGTCATCTTCGACGAGGCGCACCTGCTGGACAACTCCCAGCTCGAAGCGATCCGAATGCTTACCTTCGACCGAGTCTGTGGGTGCCGCACTCCTCGCGGATCACGCGGGTCGGGAACCCGACGCAGCAGTTCGACCAGCGCCTCCTGGCGTGTCGGTATCGAGGCATGGACGATCGTAGGCAAGGATGACATCGGCGAGTGTGGTCCTCAGGCATGTTGACTTGTGTGAGAATTTCCATCAAAGCCTCATGGGCCGCACTCGTCACATACGCCACGCCGATCACCTCGGCGCAAACCTGCAGCTCAGCACCCTACTCGGCTACTTTGCCGGGGCCCTGCCTGATGCCCTGAGACGAGCACGTGCAGCGGTCGCGACCCGCTGGTTGGAGGATGTGCTGAAGTGATGCAGCACTTGCTCTCCCAGGGGGTGATATTCCCTTGTGACCAGTGTGGCCGCACGGAAAGAGGAGAGCGTGTCGTTCGGTAACGTCGTAATTGTCTGACCTAGTTCACTGAGCAGGCGTTGTGCGCGGGCGTCTTGGACCGGCCCTGGATCCAGGGGTATCCGCTGCAGCTGGATCGCCGCGGTGTAGAACTGCGGACGCCAGGCGTCGAAGCCGGAAAGTCGTTTCAACAAGGAGCAGGTTGCCGTATCACCGGATTCGGTGCCTCTCAAAATCGTGCGCAACTGGGTGTCGAAGTCAGGCGGTACCACCCGGGCAACAATCTGCGACCGGTCCAAGGCCCAGCTGAGCAAGAGGATAAAGGCCAGAAGGGCGATCGTCGCCAAGGCGACGTAAAGCAACCTGCCGCTCTCCCCAGAGATGAAGGCTGCCGCTAAAAACCCGAGGGCAGAGGGGATCGCCAAGAAGGGGCAGGGCATCAGCACGCCGAGCGTAGCCGCGTACACAAGCCTCACCAGGACTAGAAGTAGACCGGCAATAGCTGCGAACAGCAATATATCTGTAAGCTTCTCCCCATTTGGGTACAAGAATGTGATCCCTAGGACGCACACAGGAAACAAGGTCGCGAGAAGCACTCTTCGAGAGTCGAAGGGATGGTGGGGTACGCGGTACCGTGCTACATACCAGGAGCTCCACGCGGGGCCGATTAATGGCAACAGTAGCCACCAGTTCCATGCTGCTGGAGCAGCCCGGCGGATGGAGACGATAGTCAACAGGGTGGGCAACGATACACCGAGGCCGACTTTCACCGTCTGGCCGGGACTACGGCGTTCCTCATCGCCGAAATATTCGATACTCGCGCCCCACCAGCTGATCCAGTAAAGCGCAGGTATGCCGGTGATTGCATCGATGGCGAAGTTGATCGGATCTGGTGTCTCAGAGGGTATGTCTAGTAGTGTTAACCAGTCTTGCCGCAGTGCGCGGCGTTCGCCCGGAGGGAGGCCGGTGGTCGCAAACCACACGATCACCTTCGCCACCCATCGTGCCTGGTGGGCGAGCTCAGCACCTAGCAGCGGCAGCACCACGCACAAGCCAGCCGCCATACGTGGATCTCCGGACCGCCACCACATCATCAGACACGTCAGCCCGAGCAACACCAAGACGGTACGCCCACGATGTGGCGGGCGGCCGCCCAGCTCGCTTGGCTCGGGCTTCATGATCAAGTCCCCAGTACAGGTCGCTGTGGCACGGGCGGACGAGGCGCCCGTGCCGGGCGGGCCGTGCGCAGTCGGGCCAACTGTGCCTGCCGCTCTTCTTCCGCGAACCGAGCACCGGCCGCGGTGAAATACCAGAATCGGATAGCTGGCCGGCCAGCCTCATGCGGGTCGACCTGTTCCCATTTCGAGCGCAGAACTCCAGCCCGCTCGAGTCGAGCGAGCAGTGGGTAGATAGTACCGACCGCCCGGCCGGTTTCGCGGGCGAGTTCGTTGCCGTAACTACCGCGCTCGGGGTCGTGGTGTGCCAACGCGAGCAGAACGTCGCGCGTTGGTTCGGTCATCCGAAAAGGCATGCTGTAAAGTTATCCTATATAGGGGGCCTAGGTCTACATCCAGCGGTGCAGAGTGCGTGCGGTGGAGCGTCCGACGTCCCCGACCTGGCCCCCTGCGAGCCACGGTGGGTACGGGCATGCCCGCGCTGCATCCCCGACGTCGTGACCTCGTACCCATATCAGCTGACGTGGCTGATCCCGTTGATGCTGTCCTGCCCGGTGCGTCGCTGCCTGCTGCGCCCATGTACCGGTATTCCGGGTCGGTGCATCAGCTCGGATCCCGCCGGCGGAGGCAACGTCGAACCGTCTCTGGCGGCCTCCAGGAGATGGATGCGTGGATCTGGCAGGCGATCACCGCCGGCTGGGTGGATCTGCCCAGGTGCCGCGTGCACACCGCGGTCCGGTTTCAGCTTCTACGTACCCTGTTGGACGAGCTTGGCGCGACCATCGCCGAATGCAGCATGGCCCGCAGCGCCGTACGCCAGGTCTGGGAGATGACCGATCATCCGGCCCGGGCCGGTCAGTACCGATGGCGCCCCTACGAGCAGCCACCAGCCGCAGCCCAAGGTCAGACTCTCGAAGTGGCGGCCGCCGCCGCCATCGACGCGATCCGGCTACACATGACCACCGGCCTAGTACTACAGTCGCGCTTAGGGCCGGTGCCGCGGGCTTGGTCTCCAGGGTGGTGGCTGGAGGTGATCGATTGATGGCACGCAAGCCTGAGGTATTTGTTCGAGAGCTGACCGTCCAGGAGGGGCAGCGGCTGCAACGGGTGACGCGGCGATCGACGATCGTGATGGCGTCGGCGCAGGGGCAGTCGGTGCCGGACATCGCGGCGATGTTCGCGACCACGCAAGGGTACGTGCGTAAGGTCGTGCACGCGTTCAACGAGCAGGGATTCGCGGCGTTGGACCCAAAATGGAGCAGCGGGCGACCGAAGAGGATTGACGCAGACACGCGGGAGCGGATCTGCCAGGTTGCCCGCTGCCGGCCACAAGGGCTGGGATTGCCGTTTACCTGCTGGTCACTGTCGAAGCTGGCCGAGTACCTGATCGCCCACAAGGTGGTGGCCACGATCAGCCGCGAGACCGTCCGGGTGATCCTGCGCGATGGCCGGATCCGGTGGCAGGCCACCAAGACGTGGAAGGGCTCGACGGATCCGGACTTCATCGCCAAGAAGACCCGCGTCCTT
>CAZMLG010000196.1:0-5875 GCA_964566985.1 uncultured Intrasporangiaceae bacterium | reverse complement strand
ATCTACACGTATGCCGCGCCGCGGCTGAAGATCGGCCAGGGCGCGTCCGCGGAGGTCGGCGCGGATCTCGCGGCGATGGGCGTGCGGCGCGTGCTCGTGGTCACCGACCCCGGGGTCGCCGCGAGCGGCGGACCCGAGCGCGTGGCGGCGCAATTGCGCGAGCAAGGGCTCGATTCCGTCGTCTACGACCAGTCGCACGTCGAGCCGACCGACGACAGCATCGCGCACGCCGTCTCATGGGCTCGTGATCACGGGCCGTGGGACGGATTCGTGGCCGTCGGAGGCGGATCCAGCATCGACACCGCCAAGGCGATCAACCTGCTCACCAGCAACACCGGTGATCTGATGGACTACGTCAACGCTCCCGTCGGTGGAGGCCGCGCACCCGAGCAGCCGCTGAAACCGCTCGTCGCCGTGCCGACCACGACCGGCACCGGCTCGGAGAGCACGACGATCTGTGTGCTCGACGTCCTCTCCCAGCAGGTGAAGACGGGGATCAGCCACGCGGCGCTGCGCCCCACGCTGGCCGTCGTCGATCCCGATCTGACGATCTCGCAACCGGCCGGGGTCACCGCATCCTGCGGGATGGACATCCTGTGCCACGCGCTGGAGAGCTACACGGCCAAGCCCTACACGGCCTACCCGAAGAAGCAGCCGCACGAGCGCGTGCCGTATTGCGGCGCCAACCCGATCGCCGACATGTGGGCGGAGAAGGCGCTCTCCTTGATGGCGGGGTCGTTCCGAGCCGCCGTGCACGACGGTGACGACACCGACGCGCGCTATCGGATGGCGCTCGCCGCGACGTTCGCCGGGTTCGGTTTCGGCAACGCCGGCGTGCATATCCCGCACGCCAACGCCTACCCGATCGCCGGGCGTGTCAAGGACTTCCACCCGGCCGACTATCCCCCGGACGAACCGATGATCCCGCACGGCATGTCGGTGTCGCTCACCGCACCGGCGGCGTTCCGGTTCACCTTCGACGCCTCCCCCGACCGTCACCTGCACGCCGCCCACCTTCTGGACCCGGACGCACCACGGTCCGACGACCCACGCGACCAGTTGCCCTCGGTGCTCACGGCACTCATGCGCGACATCGGCATCCCCGACGGCATCGGTGCGGTGGGCTACACGGGGTCCGATATCCCGGGCCTCGTCGAGGGCTCGCTCAAGCAGCAGCGGCTGCTCGCCACCGCACCGCGCGAGGTCACCGGCGACGACCTCACCCGGATCTTCGAGGAGTCGGCGACGCTCTGGTGACCAGCGCCCGCCACGCGTCGTCGAGCCGTTCCAACGGCAGGAACGCCAACAGGCACACCGCGGTCGGGATGAAGTGGATGCCGAGCAACGCCAGCGTCGACGCGTGGAAGCACACCCAGAACGCCACCGCGGCATACAGCCACCGGCCGCGCAGCCAGAGCATGACCGGCGCGAGGCCTTCGGCGACGAACACGATCCACTGGAAGACGTAGGTCAGCCACGGCCAGTGTGCGAGCAGGTCGCCGAGCGATGATCCGCGGCGGGTGACCGCCCAGACGAGCACCGCCGAACTCGCCCATCCCCACCCGGCATCCAGCACCTTGCACACGCACGCGAGGAAATAGGTCGCGACGGTGGCGATCTGGATCATCCGCAGCGTCCACCCGGCGCCCTGGCGCGCCGCACTCGTCTCGTCGCTCATCCGCCCGGCGACCAGCGGCAGCACGAACAGCGCCACCATCAGCGCGAAGTGGTCGTGGTTGACCTTGCTGTAGGAGTACGCGTCGCTGATCCAGTCGAGCATCCCCACGGCGCACACCCACCCGGCGACGCGCGGCCATCTCCCCCAGATCCCCAGGAGTGCAGAGGCGATGATCACGACCAGCAGCGCGTGCACGTAGCCCGGTGACGGGGACGGCAGGTGCAGCAGCGACCGCACCGGCAGCGTGCGATAGAGCGCGTCGGGCACGTAGGCGTGGCCCATCGGATAGCGGGTGAAGACCAGCACGTCCAGGATCACCACGGCGTAGACCGCCCGCCGCAGCCACACCAGCCTGGCGAGCGGCACCTCCGGGAAGAACCAGCCCGTCACCGGAGGCCCCCGCAAGGGATCGACCGAGAGTGGACGGACGACGTCGTGAGGCCGGTCATGACAGGACCTTCGGGTCGTGCGGGCGAACGACCGTCCACCGCGCGAGCACGATGCGCGTGCTTCCGACCACGTGCCCGTCGCGCAGCGTCGAGACGGTGTCGACCATGCGCACCCGGGCATACCGGGGGTCGTCGGGGTGCGTGCGCGACTGCGCGACCGCGATCGCCTGCAGACGGCGCGGGTGCGCTTCGATCCCTTCCCGCTGGCCTTCGATCTCCGCACGCTGCAGGCCGACTCCGCCGTCGCCGAGCGGGACCACGACGTGCGCGCCGTCGACCGTGGTGGCCTCCAGCCCGAGCGAGTGGACGACCCCGTCGGTGTCGACCGAGAAGGCGAACATCGTCATCGGTGCGAACGGCCAGGCCCGCTCCGTCTTGGTGACCGAGCCCGCGACGACACCTGCGACCACCACGACGAGCACGAGGAGACGCCAGGCTCGTTGCCACGCGCGCAGCCCCTCCCCCGACATACGCCACACCGTATGCCCCGATCGGGCACGGCGTCCGCCAGACTGGAGAAGTGACCACTCCCCGACCCGTGTTGATCTTCGACGGCGACTGCGGCTTCTGCACGACCGCGGCACGATTCGCCCGCAGCCGCGTCGCCCGCCACCAGGAGTATGCCGTGGCGCCCTGGCAGGACCTGGACCTCACGGCCTACGGGCTCACCGCGCAGGACTGCCGGGAGGCGGCTCGGTTCGTCGACCGGTCCGGTCGGGTGCGCGGTGGTCATCTGGCGATCATCGACGCACTCCGACACGGATCGCTCCCGTGGCCCGCGCTCGGCGCCGCCGTGGACACGCCGCCGCTGCGCCGGGTGGCGGAGATCACCTACCGATGGGTGGCCGACCATCGCTACGCGATGCCGGGAGGCACCCCTGCCTGTGCCCTCAGGCCAGCAGGGCCGCCTTCCGATCGTCGGGCAGGAAGCTCGCGGTGATCGAGGCGGCGGCCAGCGAGCGGATCGTCTCGTCGTCCAGGCCGAACTCTCGCTGGACCGCTGCATAGTTGTCGGCGAGATAGCCGCCGAAGTAGGCCGGGTCGTCCGAATTGATGGTCACCAGAGCCCCGGCGTCCAAGAGCGCGGGCAACGGGTGCTGCGCCAGCCGGGGCACGCACTGCAGACGCTCGTTCGACAACGGGCAGACGGTCAGCGGCACACGGTCGGCGGCCAGCCGCTGCAGCAGGTGCCGGTCCTCCACGGCGCGGATGCCGTGATCGATGCGCTCGACCCCGAGCTCGTCGAGGGCCTGCCAGATGTAGTCCGGCGGCCCCTCCTCGCCGGCGTGCGCGACGGTGCGCCAGCCGAGTTCTCGGGCGGCGGCGAACACGGGCGCGAACTGCGCGGGCGGATGCCCCACCTCGGCCGAGTCCAGCCCGACGCCGGTGATGTCGTCGGCGTGATCGGCCAGCGCCTCGAGGGTGCGCCGCGCGTCGTGCACCGACCGGTCCCGCAGGAAGCACGGCATCAGCAGCACGGATATGCCCCACTGCGACGTGGCTTCGCGCACGCCGTCGCGGATGCCGTCCATGACGTCCGTGAGCGGCACCCCTCGGCTCAGATGGGCCTGGGGGTCGAAGAACAGCTCGACGTGCCGGGCGCCGTCGGCGTGTGCGCGCCGCAGGTAGGCGAGCGTCAGGTCGGCGAAGTCGCGTGCCGTGCGCAGCACCTCCATGCAGCCGTAATACAGGTCGAGGAACGACTGCAGGTCGTTGAACCGGTAGGCACGCGACAAGGCGGCGACGTCGGCATACGGCAGGGTGACGCCGTTGCGGGCCGCCAGGGTGAAGGCGAGGTCGGGCTCCAGCGACCCCTCGAGGTGGATGTGCAGTTCGGCCTTGGGCCACGAGGTGATCATGAAAGACGTGTCTATCAGCACGGCGCGGGTCGCGCCCGCTACTTCGCGGTGGACAGTTCGTCGCGGATGGCGGCGGCGAAGGCGTCGATGTCGTCCTCGGTCGTGTCGAACGAGCACATCCAGCGCACCTCGCCGGTGGCCTCGTCCCAGAAGTAGAACCGGAACTTGTCCATCAGGCGCCGTGAGACGTCCTTGGGCAGGATCGCGAACACGGCATTCGCCTGGACGGGCCGCGGGAGGGTCAGCCCCGGCAGGTCACGCACGGCGTCGGCGAGCTTGGTGGCCATCGCGTTGGAGTGCCGGGCATTGCGCAGATACAGCTCGTCGCTCAACAGCGCGATCAGCTGGGCAGAGACGAAGCGCATCTTCGAGGAGAGCTGCATCGACTGCTTGCGCAGATACTTCAGCCCCGTGGCGACGCTCGGGTCGAGCACGACGACGGCCTCGCCGAGCAGGATCCCGTTCTTCGTGCCCCCGAAAGAGAGGATGTCGACGCCGGCGTCGGTGGTCATCTCCCGCAGGGAGACTCCGAGGCTCGCGGCCGCGTTGGACAGCCGCGACCCGTCCACGTGCAGCACCATGCCTTTGGCATGCACGTGGTCGGCGAGCGCGCGGATCTCCTCGACGCCGTAGGCCGTGCCGAGCTCGGTGCTCTGCGTGATCGAGAGGACCTTCGGCTGGGCCCGGTGCTCGTCACCGTAGCCCCAGGCCTGCCGATCGACCAGTTCCGGCGTGAGCTTGCCGTCCGGTGTCGGCACGGTGAGCAGCTTCAGCCCGCCCATGCGCTCGGGTGCACCGCACTCGTCGACGTTGATGTGCGCGCTCTCGGCACAGACCACACCCTCCCACTTGGCCGTGACCGACTGCAGCGACACGACATTCGCGCCGGTGCCGTTGAGCACGGGATACGCCTCGGCGGACGGTCCGAAGTGCTGACGCACGACCTCCTGCAGGTGCTCGGTGTAGACGTCGTCGCCGTAGGCCGTCTGGTGTCCGCCGTTGGCGCCGATGATCGCGGCGAGGATCTCCGGGTGGATGCCGGAGTAGTTGTCGCTGGCGAAGCCGCGCGTGGACGGGTCGTGTAGGGGTGTGCTCATGGCGTCATTTTTCCCACACGGCGCCGTTGATCTCGGCGGCGGGCCGGTCGAACAGGCCGACCAACTGGTCGGCCAGCTCGTCGACGTCGGCATACCTGCTCCAGTTCTTGTCCGGCTTCTCCTCGCGCATGGTGGGGGTGACCAGCGCCATGATGCGGATGATCGTGGCCGCGGCCTCGGTGTCGTTGAAGGAGTCCGCAAGCGCCTGCGTCCACATCTCCGCGGCGGCCTTCGAGGTGAGATAGGCCGCGTTGGTCGCGCGGGGCTTGGCCAGCCCGGTGGTCGAGACGATCGCCACGCGCCCGCGCGGGCTCGCCTTGATCGGATCGTGCAGGGCGCGGGAGGCGTGCTGCAGCGTGCGAATGACACCGGTGAGCAGGAACTCCCAGTCGCCCATGTCGGCCTCGGGGATGCTCTGGCCGCCGCGCCAGCCCCCGACGAGGTGGAACAGCCCGTCGATCCGGCCGTGCCGCGCCAGCAACTCCTGGCCCCAGGCGTGCGCCCGCGCGTCGTCGCCCAGGTCGATGACGCTCGTCTCGACCGTGCCGGGTCCCGTCGCGCTCTGCGCGACGCGGTCGAGGCGCTCCTGGTTGCGGCCGGCGGCGACGACCGTCGCGCCCGCAGCGGCCAGGTGTCGCACGGCCGGTGCCCCGGCATCCCCCGCCGCCCCGGTCACGACGACCACCATTCCGCTCAGATCCTTGCTCATCAAATCCTCCATTCGCTCCTTCGATTGTCCACTTTCGCCCGAGATGACCATCTATAGGTGGTCATCTCGGGCGAAAGTGGTCA
>CAZMLG010000195.1:0-5974 GCA_964566985.1 uncultured Intrasporangiaceae bacterium | reverse complement strand
GACGATCGTCTTGCGCACCAGCTCGGCGATGGGCACATAGCTGGTGGTCGCGACCTCTCCGGCGACGTGCACCAGGCCGGTCGTCACCATCGTCTCGACGGCGACACGAGCCGCGGGGTCGTCCGCGAGCATCGCGTCCAGGATGGAGTCGCTGATCTGGTCGCAGATCTTGTCGGGATGTCCCTCGGTCACCGACTCGGACGTGAATAGGCGTGTCACGTTATGACTCCTCATCATTGCAGCGGCTGCTGACTTCTCACGCGGGTAGCGTCGTTCGCGGGGAGTCTAGACGTCCTCGAGGATCCGGCGCACGGCGTCCCACACACCGGCTGCGATCGCGTGCTTGTCGGCCGGTCCGATCGTCTCGATCTCGTCCCGGCCACGGGCGATGAGATGGACGGTGCTGGTGTCCTGCCCGAAGGTCACCCCCGGACCCACCTCGTTGACCACCTGCAGGTCGCTGCCCTTGCGGGCGAACTTGGCGCGTGCATGATCCATGACACTCCCGCGGTCGTCGCCGGTCTCGGCGGCGAAGCTGACCACGACCGGTGTGGCGGACCCCTGGCGTGCGGCCACCAGGCCCGCGACGATGTCGGGGTTCTCGACCAGGTCCAGCGTCAGGGCGCCGTTGCCGTCGGGATCCTTCTTGATCTTGCTCGCCCGTCGCTCGGCAGGGCGGTAGTCCGCCGGGGCCGCGGCCATGACGACCACGTCGGCGTCGACCGCGGCCTGCTGCACGGCCCGCTGAAGTTCGGCGGTGGTCTCGACCGGTCGGCAGTCGACTCCGCGCGGGATCGGCACGCTCACATTGGCGGCGACCAGGGTGACGTGGGCCCCGCGCCGTGCGGCGACGTCGGCGAGCGCCACGCCCTGCTTGCCGGAGGAGCGGTTGCCCAGGTAGCGCACCGGGTCCAGCGGTTCACGGGTGCCCCCGGCGCTGACGACGACGTGTCGACCGGCGAGGTCCTGCTCCACGGCCAGATGGTGGGCGCAGACCTGGGCGATCCGCTCCGGCTCGGGCAAGCGACCGGGGCCGGTATCGGCCCCGGTCAGACGGCCCGAGTCGGGGTCCATGACCTCGACCCCCCGGCTGCGCAGCGTCGCCACGTTGGCGGCCGTCGCGGGATGCAGCCACATCTCGGTGTGCATCGCCGGCGCGAGGACCACCGGACACCGGGCCGTGAGCAAGGTGTTGGTGAGCAGGTCGTCGGCCAGGCCGTGTGCCGCGCGCGCCAGCAGGTCGGCGGTGGCGGGCGCCACGACGACCAGGTCGGCGTCCTGCCCGATGCGCACGTGGGGCACGCGATGCGCGTCGTCCCAGACCTGCGTCGCGACCGGGTGGCCCGACAGTGCGGCCCACGTCGGCTCACCGACGAAGTGCAGGGCGGCGTCGGTCGGCACGACCGTGACATCGTGACCGGCCTCGGACAGCAGCCGCAGCAGCGAGCACGCCTTGTAGGCGGCGATGCCACCGCCTACTCCGAGGACGACCTGCACGGCGTCCTACGCCTCGATCTGCTCGATGTCGAGCAGCCCCTGGTTCATCTCCTTCAGGGCCACGGACAACGGCTTGTCGTTGACCTGGCTGTCGATGAGCGGCCCGACGTATTCCAGCAGTCCCTCGGACAGCTGGGAGTAGTAGGCGTTGATCTGACGGGCCCGCTTGGCGCCGTAGATGACCAGGGCGTATTTGTTGTCGGCGACCTGCAGGAGGTCGTCGATCGGCGGGTCGGTGATGCCTTCAGGGGCGGCTTTGGTGCCTGACACGAAGTAGTCTCGTTTCGGTCGACGGTGGACAGGATGCATGCCGTGAGTGACCTCGGCCGGTGACCCCGACGACGACCCTCACGGGCGAGCAGCCACGTGCTGCTCCATCAAGTGTACGAGTTCCCTCGCCGCACGACGAACGTCGTCGTTGACGACGGTCGCGTCGAACTCCTCCTGGGCGGCCAGTTCGGCCCGCGCGGTCTGCAGGCGCACCTGCTGCTCCGCGGCCGATTCCGTGCCGCGGCCGGTCAGCCGGCGGGTCAGTTCCTCCCAGCTCGGCGGTGCCAGGAAGACGAAGAACGCGTCGTCGACGCGCTCGCGCACCTGCCGTGCGCCCTGCAGGTCGATCTCCAGCAGCGGCAGCTTCCCCTGCGCCCGGGCCTCCTCCAGAGGCCGGCGTGGGGTGCCGTAGGACGCGTGGCCGTGCACCACGGCATACTCCAGCAACTCGCCCTCCTGCGCGAGTCGGTCGAACTCCTCCTGGCCGACGAAGTGGTAGTGGACTCCGTCGACCTCGCCCGGACGCGGTGGCCGGGTGGTCATCGACACGGACAGCCACACCTGGGGGTGATGTTCTCGCACGTAGGCGGCGACGGTCCCCTTGCCGACGGCGGTGGGGCCGGCCAATACGCACAGACCTGCCATGGCTATCGACTCCACGGGCTCCTCATCGTCGCCTCCTCCTACTTCGCGGCGTCGGCAGGCGACTCGAACCGGTCGAGGAGCGCGCGGACCTGCTTGGCGCCGAGGCCACGCACCCGGCGGGTCGGGGAGATCCCGATCTCCTCCATGATCTGGCGGGCACGCACCCGCCCGACGCCGGGCATCGATTCCAGCAGAGCCGAGACCTTCATCTTGCCGATGGTCTCGTTGTCCTTGCCCGACTCGATCACGTCGCTCAGCGACCCCTGCGAGTACTTCAGCCGGTTCTTCACCGCCGCGCGTTCCCGGCGGGCGGCCGCGGCCTTCTCGAGTGCCTCGGCGCGTTGCTCGGGTGTCAAGGAAGGCAGGGCCACGAATTCTCTCCTGAGTGATGAACGGTCGGACGGGATTTCCTCACCTGGGAACCTAGCGAGGTCGCGAGGGATCGGCAACGCGGGGTCGTGCCTCCCCTGCGCACCCGGCGGGCGACGCCCGTGAAGGCGAGACCTTATCCGAGCACCGCGGCCAGGTCCTCCTGGGCCTGCAGAGCCGCTTCCCGCAACCGTTCCACGTGCGGCCCGGCACACAGCACCGAGCGCGACGCGGCCGGGATCACCTGGTCGACGGCCTCGCCGAAGGTGCGCTTGACGGACTCCGCAGTCGCCCCCTGGGCTCCGAGGCCGGGGGCGAGGATCGGTGCGCGCGACGCGGCCAGCGCCTCGACGAGCCCCAACTCGAACAGCGCATCACCCACCGTCGCCCCGATGACCAAGCCGTAGCTGCCCCACCGGCCCGGACCGCCCTGCTCGGCGTTGAGGTGCGCCACCGCGTCCACGATGCCCCGGGCGACGGACACCTCCCCCGCTCGGGCGCGTTGCAGCGTCACGGCCTCCGGGTTGGAGGTCAGGCACAGGGTGAAGGCTCCGCGAGCAACCGTCGCTGCCAGGTCGTAGGCCGGGCGCAGGCTGCCCGAGCCCAGATAAGGGCTCAGGGTCACCGCGTCGGCGGCCAGCGGCGACCGTTCACCGAGATAGGCCGCGGCATACGCCTTCATCGTCGAACCGATGTCGCCGCGCTTGACGTCCAGCAGGCTGAGGGTGTCCTCCTCCGCGAGTGCCGCCAAGGTGTCTTCGAGCACCTCGACTCCGTCGGACCCGAAGCGTTCGAAGAACGCCGCCTGCGGCTTGACGAGCGCGACGCGTCCGGCGAAGGCCTCCACGGTGGTCTCGGCGAATCGCCGCAGACCCCGCACATCGTCGCCGAACTCCCAGCGCTCCAGCAGTTCGGGGTGCGGGTCGATCCCGACACACAGCGGTCCACACCGTTCGACCGCCTCGAGCAGGCGCGCTCCGAAAGGATCCATGTCAGGCGCTTTCCTCGTGTGCCAGCCGCCGGATCTCGTCCAACTCCGCCGCGTGGGCCTGCAACGGGCGCACCCGGAAGGGTCCCCCGCGCTGTGCCTCGATCCCTTGCACCGCCGCACCCAGTTGCTGTGACGTGGTGATGATCGGCTTGTCCATGCTCGTGGTCGCGGCACGGATCGCATAACCGTCGGCCCGGGAGCCCTGGGTCGATGGGGTGTTGATCACCATGTCGACCTCGCCGGCGAGGATGCGTTCGACGATCGTCGGTTCGCCGTCGGGCCCGCGGCCGTCACTGTGCTTGCGCACGGCACGTGCGGGGATACCGTTGCGTCGCAGCACGTCGGCCGTGCCGGACGTGGCCATCAGGGTGAACCCGAGATCGACGAGGCGCTTCATCGGGAAGATCATGGCACGCTTGTCGCGGTTGGCGACGGACACGAAGACCACGCCCTTGTCGGGCAATCCGGTGATCGAGCCGAGCTGGCTCTTGGCGAAGGCGGCCCCGAAGTCGTCGTCGATCCCCATGACTTCTCCCGTCGAGCGCATCTCGGGTCCGAGCAGGCTGTCCACCGACAGCCCGTCCGCCGTCCGGAAACGCTTGAACGGCAGCACTGCCTCCTTGACCGCGATCGGGCCGGTCGCCCGAGGGGTGGCGCCATCGCCCTCGGCGGGCAGCATTCCTTCCGACCGCAGGTCGTCGATGGTGGCGCCGAGCATCACCCGGGCGGCCGCCTTGGCGACCGGGATGCCCGTGGACTTGGCGACGAACGGAATCGTCCGACTGGCGCGCGGGTTGGCCTCCAGCACGTAGAGAATGTCCTGGGCCAGCGCGAACTGCACGTTGATCAGCCCGCGGACCCCGACACCTTCGGCGAGCTTGAGGGTCGACTCACGCACCCGCTCGATCTCCTCGTTGCCCAGCGTCACCGGCGGCAGCGTGCATGCCGAGTCGCCGGAGTGGATGCCGGCTTCCTCGATGTGTTCCATGATCCCGCCGAGATACATCTGCGAGCCGTCGTAGAGCGCATCCACGTCGATCTCGATGGCGTCGTCGAGGAATCGGTCCACCAGCACCGGGTGCTCGCTGGAGGCGGTGGTGGCGCGCGTGACGTACTCCGCCAGGCTCTCGTCGTCATAGACGATCTCCATGCCGCGCCCGCCGAGCACGTACGACGGTCGCACGAGCACGGGATAGCCGATCCCGCGGGCGACCTCGAGCGCCTCCTCGGCGCTGTAGGCCGTGCCGTGGCGCGGCGCCGGCAGGTCGGCGTCGGCGAGCACCCGCCCGAAGGCCCCGCGGTCCTCGGCCAGATCGATCGCCTCGGGGGTCGTCCCGACGATCGGCACCCCTTCGTCCTTGAGTGCCTTCGCCAGACCCAGCGGTGTCTGGCCGCCGAGTTGCACGATGACACCGGCGACCGGCCCGGCCTCCCGCTCGACGTGCACGATCTCGAGCACGTCCTCCAACGTCAAGGGTTCGAAGTACAACCGGCTCGACGTGTCGTAGTCGGTCGAGACGGTCTCGGGGTTGCAGTTGACCATGATCGTGTCGAATCCCGCGTCGCGCAGCGCGAACGATGCGTGCACGCACGAGTAGTCGAACTCGACGCCCTGACCGATGCGGTTGGGTCCGGAGCCGAGGATGATGACGGCCGGCCGCTCACGCGGCTCGATCTCGCTCTCCTCGTCGTAACTGGAGTAGTAGTACGGCGTCCTCGCGGCGAACTCGGCGGCGCACGTGTCCACCGTCTTGTAGACGGGGCGCACGCCGAGCGCATGGCGCACGCCGCGCACGACGGGTTCCGAGTTGGCCGTCAGCTGGGCTATCTGACCGTCCGAGAAGCCGTGGTGCTTGGCCAGGCGCAGCAGGTCGGCCGACATCTGCGGCGCCTGCCGAAGGTGCTCGGCCACGTCGTTGATCAACTGGATCTGGTCGAGGAACCAGGGGTCGATCTTGGTCGTCTCGTGCACCTCCTCGACGCTCAGTCCGGCGCGCAGTGCCTGCTGGACGAGCACCAGGCGGCCGTCGGTCGGGACCTGTGCCCGCTCCAGCAACGCCCGGCCCATCTGGGGGGTGGGCGCGTCGTCGGCACGCCAGTGGAAGCTGGACCCGGCGCGCTCGGTCGACCGCAGGGCCTTCTGCAGGGCCTCGGTGAAGTTGCGCCCGATCGCCATCGCCTCGCCGACCGACTTCATCGTGG
>CAZMLG010000194.1:0-5997 GCA_964566985.1 uncultured Intrasporangiaceae bacterium | reverse complement strand
GCGCCACGGCATCCAGCTCCCGCACGGTGTGCGCGATCGTGAGCGGATGCGGCGGGTAGGAGAACCACACGTCGCCCCCTTCCTCCAGGTGGGCGGTCGGCTCGCCGTCGGTCACGACCAGCAGCACCGGCTGGGCGTTCGGGTGGCGCCGGAAGTGTTGCCCGGCCAGCAGCAGCGCATGGTGCAGGTTGGTGCCCTTGTCCCATTCGGGAGCCAACCCGGTGAGGTCGTCGATGGTCATGGTCTGCGCGTGGCGACCGAACGCGATCAGGGCGAGCCGGTCGCCTCGGAACCGTGTCGAGATCAGGTGGTGCAGCGCCAGCGCGGTGCGCTTCATCGGCAGCCAGCGCCCGTCCATGGCCATCGAGAACGACGTGTCGACCAGCAGGGCGACGGCGGCCTGGGTGCGCGCCTCGGTCTCCTGCACCTCGACATCGCCGATGTCGACGATCCGCTCGTCGCCGCCGCCGGCGCGGCGCATGACCCCGTTGAGGATGGTGCGCGGCACGTCCCACGGTTCGGTGTCGCCGAACTGCCAGGTGCGGCTCGATCCGGTCGGCTCCCCCGCGGCGCCCGCGAGCCGGGCGTCGCGTTGCCCCTGCCGGCCGGTCAAGCGCGTGCTGACGTCCTTGAGCAGGGTGCGCCCGAGTTCGCGCATGGCGCGCGGTGAAAGGCGCAGATCGCCCTGAGCGTCACGGTGCAGATAGTCGCGGTCGCGCAGCGCCTTCTCGAGCTCGGCCAGCGTGCGCGCATCGACGGCGGCCTCGTCCCCGAGTTGGCGGGCCAGGGCCTCCAGGTCGAGGTCGTCCATCCGAGCGCCGTCGTAGTGTTGGGAGAGTTGCTCGGAGAGCTGATCCAGGTCGGCGAGGTCCTGCAGTGCCCCGGTGCCGTCGCCCAGCCCCAGGCCCTCCTCTCCTTCGAAGTCCTGCGACCCGCTCCAGTCCTCGCCGGGTCGCGCCACCTGCAGGTTCGCGTCCAGCCGCGCCAGTTGCTCCATCAGGCCTGGCGATCCGAAGGCCTGCTGCGCCAGTTGGTCCAGCTCGTCGCGCTGCTGCGGGCTCAGTGAATTGCGCATCCGTTGCGCCGCCGCCGCACGCTTCGCCAGCGCGTCCATGAGTTCGTCGACGTCCTGCGGGTTCTCCGGGAAGAAGTCACCGTGCCGGTCCATGAACTGTGCGAACGTCTCGTCGGTGTCCTCCCCGCGAGCGTGCGCCTCCAGCAGCTCGTTGAGGTCGCGCAGCATGTCCTGGACACGCTGCCGGTCCTCGTCCGTGGCGTTCTCCAGCGCCTGCTTCATCCCGGCGAACCGTTGGTCGAGCACCTCACGGCCGAGCAGATCCTTGATCTGTTCGTAGGCGTCGCGCGCCTCCTGGCTGCGCCACGGGTAGTCCGCGAGCTCCTTGACCGCGGCGGCCGTCTGCGGCGGCAGGTTCTCGATCCGCATCTCGGCGAATCGGGCATCGTCGCGGTGTCCTGAGCCTGTCGAAGGGTCCAGGTCGCGTGCCAGTTGTTTGCGTTCGGCGAGGACGGCCCGATCCAGCAGCTCCTTGACCTGCGCGAAGGTGCCGTCGAGGTTGTGCCGCTGCAACAGCTCCCGCCGCCGCTGCGCGACCTGCCGGGCCAGGTCGTCCAGACCACGCCCGTTCCTCCCACCGCGGCGCAAGAACTCCCGCAGCGCGTGGTCCGGAGAGTATCCGGCCATCACGTCCTCGCCGATCGCGTCGAGGGCCTCCCCCAGATCGACCGGAGGCGCGAGCGGATCCGGCCCGCCGGCATACCGGCCGTAGCGGGAGTGACGAGACGCGTTGCCGCTCATCGAAGCTCACCTCATCCGTAGGTCGTGTGGCCGCCCTCGTCGACGTCCTTGCCCACCCGCTGCGCGAGGAAGAGACCCTCCAGGGCGAACTCGACGGCTCCGGCCCGTTCGCCGGCGGTGTGGGCCTTCAGGCGCTCGGCGAGCCGGTCGTAGAGGTCGGATTCGCCGAGCACGGGCAGCTCACGCAAGAGTTCCTCGGCCGTGACGTCCTCGCCCGTCGTCACCTGTCCGCCCTGGTCCAGGGCGTCGACCAGCAGCGCGAGGTCGATGCCCCGCAGCAGGGTGCGGGCGGTCTCCGCGGTCGACGTGCGCAGCAGGTGCTCGAGCACGGGGCGCTCGCGACCTTCCTGCCCCGTCTCGAACTCGACCTTGCCGCCCATGACGTCCACGGCGGTCTCCAGATCGACGATGCGCGCGACCGGGTCGGTCTCGCCGCGCAGGACCGCGCGGTGCAGGGCGGCCGCAGCGATCGTCTCGGCCGCGGCGATCCCGAAGCGGGCCGAGACGCCCGATCGCTGATCGATCGCGTTCGATGCGCGCAGCGCCCTGGTGAAGCGGGCGAGGATCTCCAGCACGAAGTCCGGCACGTCGGCGACCAGGTGCGCCTCCTGTCGGATGACGGCCACCTCACCGTCGACCTCGAGCGGGTAGTGAGTGCGGATCTGCGCCCCGAAGCGATCCTTGAGCGGGGTGATGATCCGGCCGCGGTTGGTGTAATCCTCCGGGTTCGCGCTCGCGACGACGAGCACGTCCAGCGGCAGCCGCAGCGTGTAGCCGCGCACCTGGATGTCGCGCTCCTCCATGACGCCCAGCATCGCGACCTGGATGCGTTCGGCGAGATCGGGCAGCTCGTTGATCGCCACGATGCCGCGGTGAGCGCGCGGGATCAGGCCGAAGTGGATCGTCTCGGGGTCCCCCAGGCTGCGACCCTCGGCGACCTTCATCGGGTCGACGTCGCCGACCAGGTCGCCGACCGAGGTGTCCGGCGTGGCCAGCTTCTCGGCATACCGCTCGCTGCGATGGCGCCAGGCCACCGGCAGGTCGTCGCCGAGTTCACGGGCACGCCGGGTCGAGGCCGGCGTGATCGGCTGATACGGATGCTCGCCGAGCTCGGATCCCTCGATGACCGGGGTCCACTCGTCGAGCAGGCCGACCAGGGTCCGCAGGATGCGGGTCTTGCCCTGGCCGCGCTCGCCGAGGAGGACCAGATCGTGGCCGGCGAGGAGGGCGCGCTCCAATTGCGGGATGACGGTGTGTTCGAAGCCCTGCAGACCGGCCCACGGGTCGCGCCCGTCGCGCAGTGCCGCGATGAGGTTGTGCCGGATCTCCTCACGCAGGCCGCGCTGCTCGTGGCCCGACGCGTGAAGTTCACCGACCGTGCGAATGTCCTGGAGGCTCACCCCTTCACGGTACGTCACGGCGCCGCCCACCGTCAGGTGAGCGGCGCCGCGGACGATCGAATCCGGCCGGAGGTCAGGCGACCTCGGGGGCCTCCTGGGCGGTCTCCTCCGCGGTCTCACTCTCGCGGCCGTAGAGGAAGAGTGCGAACAGCGCGGCGACCACGCCGCCGACAAGGGGCGCGACGATGAACAGCCACAACTGGCTCATCGCGTCCCCACCGACGAAGACCGCCGGGCCGATGCTGCGGGCCGGGTTGACCGACGTGCCGGTGAGGCCGACGCCGAGCAGGTGCACCGTGCCGAGTGCGAGGCCGATGGCCACGCCGCCGAGTTGGGGCCACGCAGCGCGGCGGGTGACGACGAGCACGACGAGCACGAAGACGAAGGTGAGCACCGCCTCGGCGAGGAAGGCCCCGCCGGCCCCGAGGTGCACCATCGACGCATCGCCGAAGCCGTCGGCGCCGAGGCCGATCTTCGATGTGGAGTAGTCCGGCACGCCGGCCATGACGCCGCGGAGCACGGCGGCCCCGACGATGCCTCCGACGATCTGGGAGATCCAGTAGCCGACCGCCTCGACCGGTGAGATCCGGCCCGATGCGAGGAAGCCGATGGTCACCGCCGGGTTGATGTGGGCTCCCGAGATCGGTCCGATCGTGTAGGCGAGGATCAACATCACGAGCGCGAACGCGAGCGCGGTCGCCACGATGCCCGCTGCCGGGCTCTTCCCGGTCAGTCCGAATCCGAAACACATCGTCGCGACGCCGGCACCGATGAACACCAGAAGTGCGGTGCCGACCGCCTCGCTGACGAGTTTGCGAACATCCATTGCCCTGTCATCCCTCCATTGGTCGGTTCTCCTCCCCGCCTGGACGCGGGCCTGAGGACAGTATGCGGTGCGAAGGACGCCGAATGGTGGATTCGATCCTGCGGCGTGCGTCACGTCGACCTATGGTGGCGGGGTGAGCCGCGTGACCATCCGAGTGCGTCGGGACGAGGACCTCCCGGCACTGTCCGACATCCTTCGGCGCCAGCAGGCGGAAACCGAATACCCCTTCGAATGGCCGCCGTCGATGCCGATCGAGCGGTTCCTGCGGCGAGACGGCGAGATCGCCGCCTGGGTGGCCGACGTGGACGGATCCGTCGCCGGGCACGTCGCGTTGCTCGGCGTCGCGGACGACGGTCTGGGCCGGATGTGGGCCCGGGCCCACGACGTGCCGATCAGCCGGTTGCGCTGCATCGGCGTGCTCTTCGCCGACCGGCGACGCGCCGGGCAGGGCATCGGGTCCGCGCTGCTGCATACGGCCACCCGTGCCGCGTTGGAGAACGGCGGTGCTCCGGTGCTGGACGTCGTCGCCCACCACGTGGAGCCGCTCAACCTCTATCGGCGCCGCGGGTGGCGCGAGATCGGGCGCTATCGCACCGAGTGGCTCCCGGACGACGTGGACCCGGTCTACGTGATGATCTATCCGCGGGATCGTCAACTCACCTGACGGCCCACCGGCGTCGCCCGCACTCTCCCCACCGATCGGCACAAGAATGCAGACGATTATGTCAGACGTACGTAGTACAATTACGGCATGCAGACGGTCAGCAAGCGCGAGCTCAATCAGCAGACGGCCGCCGTGCTGGACAAGGTCACTGAGGTCGACGACGTGGTGGTGACCGAGCGGGGCAAGCCGCGCTGGCGAGTCAGCGTCGTCCGGGAATCCGACACGGCCCTGGCCCGGCTGGAGCGCGAGGGTCGTTACACCCCACCGACATCGGACCCCGCACCGTGGCCAAGGCTCCCCGGCGGGCCCGCATACACGGCCGGCGAGGTCGACGCACTGATCGACGACATGCGCGGGGATCACTGACCGATGCCTGACCCGCTGGTCTACCTCGATTCCTCGGTTGCCCTTCGCACCATCTTGGACGTGCCCGAGCGCGAGCGATTGCAGGCCTGGATTCAGGAGGCGGGGACGATGGTCTCGTCCCGACTCCTACGCACGGAAGTGATCCGAGTGCTGCGACGCGACGACAGGCCGCTCACCGATGGCACACCACTTCTCGATCGCGTCGGCATGCTTGAGATCAGCCGCGAAACACACACCGTCGCCGAGTCCATCGAGCGCCACGTCAAGACGCTCGACGCCCTGCACCTGGCCACAGCACTCCTCATCGGGGAGCAGGTCACTGTGGCGACGCACGACCAGACGATGAAGACCGTGGCCGGGCACCTCAGCCTGAACGTCACCGATCCCGTCGATTCTCCGTCTCGCTGAACCCCTCACCGTCGTGCATTCCCTTGCTCGCCGTGTCCGCGTTATCGCTCGCGATCGCTTGGGGACAGGTAGCGGATCGGGACGCCGTGCTCGGAGGCGTAAGTGATCTCTGACATGGTCGAGTCGCCGACGCACCGGTCTCGCGCCTCGAGGAGCACGACCCCGAAATGAATGGCGACGGGAGGGAGCAGATCCCCGCTATCGAGAGGCATACCAACGCGCTGAGGGGCATACCTGAGGGGCATACCAGACTGGCATGCCCCTCAGCGGATATGTTTGCCTGTCGGCGTCAGATCACCAGCCGCGCTCGGCGAGGCGGTGATCGACCGGCAGGTCGTCGACGTTGATGCCGACCATGGCCTCGCCCAGGCCGCGCGACACCTTGGCGATGACATCGGGGTCGTCGTAGAAGGTCGTCGCCTTGACGATGGCCTCGGCGCGCTGGGCGGGGTTGCCGCTCTTGAAGATGCCGGAGCCGACGAAGACGCCCTCGGCGCCGAGCTGCATCATCATGGCG
>CAZMLG010000193.1:0-6026 GCA_964566985.1 uncultured Intrasporangiaceae bacterium | reverse complement strand
TTCGGCTGGAAGTGGATGTCGGCGATCACCGGGATCTGCGACTTCTGCGCGATCGCCGGAAGAGCCTCCGCGTCGTCGGCACTGGGGCAGGCGACGCGCACGATGTCGCACCCGGAGGCGGTGAGCTCCGCGATCTGCTGCAGCGTCGCGTTGATGTCGGTGGTCGGGGTCGTGCACATCGACTGCACCGAGATCGGGGCATCCCCACCGACCTCGACCTTGCCGACCTTGATCTTGCGCGACCTGCGGCGCGGAGCGAGGACGGGATCGGGTGACGCGGGCATGCCGAGGGAAACGCTCATGCGGGGTCCTCGCAAAGTATCGAGCGACGAAGGAGCGAGAACTTTGTGGGGTGCTTCATGGGTTCATTATCGCAGCGCTGATCAGTTGCCGAGTTGCACGGGGTTCACGACATCGGCATACATCAACAGTCCGGACATGACGATGAGCACGATGGCGACGCCGTAGGCGACCGGCAGCGCCTTCGTGACGTCGGCATACACGGGACCGGTGACGCCACGCGCCCGGGCGATCCGGCGCTTGACCGCCTCCCACAGCGCGCCGGCGATGTGACCGCCGTCGAGGGGCAGCAGCGGGATCATGTTGAAGACGAACAGCGCCAGGTTGAGCGAGGCGATGATGCCGATGAGCATCACGGCCTTGTCCTGCAACGACGGCTGGTGGGCGGCGGTGACCTCGCCGGCGATGCGGCCGACACCGACGACCGACATCGGGCTGGAGTCGGAGCGCTCCCCTCCGCCGAATGCCGCGTTGTAGACCCCGACCATCTTCTGCGGGATCTTGACGAACACGCTTGCCGTGCGCCCCAGCGCGTCCCCGATGAACCCCGGTGCCTCCAGCAACGACATGCGGTGATTGACGAACGTGCCGGTGATCGAGATGCCGACGATGCCGGCGCGGACGCTCTCCTGATGGCCGCTCATCGAGGTGACGGGCTGCCCGTCACCGTCCAGCTTCACGACCTGTCGGACGACCGGCGTCGCGTGCAACGTCGTGCGGTGGCCGCCGCGTTCGACCACGATCGGCACCGACTCGTCGCCGTGCGCACGGATCGTCGTCGTGGCCTGCAAGGTCGTCGTCACCTTCCGGCCCGCCACCGAGACGATGGTGTCGCCCGGCTTCAGGCCGGCCCGGTGCGCCGGCGACTCCTGCCCGGCCGGGCACTTCCCGTGCTTCAGCGCGGTCAGGCAGGGCTGCACCGAGTGGACGACGGCGGAGGTCTGCTTGGGCACGCCGAATCCGCAGGCGATCACCGTCAGCAGCACGGCCGCGATGACCAGGTTGACGAACGGGCCGCCGAACATCACGACGAGCTTCTGGTGCGTCTTGAGCTTGTGGAAGACCCGGTCCTCGTCGCCCGGCGCGATCTCCTCGTAGCTCTCCTCGCGCATCTGCTCCGCGAGTTGCCCGAAGCGCCCGGTCGAGGACGCACGCACCGTGCCCGGCTGATCGCCCGGGCGCGGCGGGAACATCCCGATCATCCGGCAGTAGCCGCCCAGCGGGATCGCCTTGATCCCGTATTCGGTCTCCCCCTTGCGGCGCGACCACACGGTCGGGCCGAACCCGACCATGTACTGGGTGACCTTCACCCCGAATTTCTTCGCCGGGATCATATGGCCCAGTTCGTGCAGCGCGATCGACAACGCCACCCCGAGCGCGGCGAGCAGAATCCCGACGAGATACATCACCCGTTCAGGATCTCACGAACCGCTGAGCAGACCCTGTGCCCGGGCCCGCGCCCATGACTCCGCCTCCAACACCGCCTCGACCGTCAGATCGGCGTGGGCCGCAGCGTCGTGCGCATCGACCACCGCCGCCACGGTGTCGACGATGTCGAGGAAACCGATGCGCCCGTCGTGGAAGGCATGCACACACTCCTCGTTGGCGGCGTTGTAGACCGCGGGATAGGTCGACCCGGCGGCTCCGGCCCGACGCGCCAGGTCGACGGCCGGGAACGCTTCGCCGTCCAGCGGCTCGAACTGCCACGACTGTGCCGAGGTCCAGTCCATCGCCGGTGCGGCATCGTGCACCCGATGCGGCCAGTCGAGGCCGAGCGCGATGGGGATCAGCATGCTGGGCGGCGAGGCCTGCGCGATCGTGGAACCGTCGACGTATTGCACCATCGAGTGCACGATCGACTGCGGGTGCACGACGACGTCGATCCGCTCGAACGGCACATCGAACAACAGATGCGCCTCGATGACCTCCAGCCCCTTGTTGACCAGCGTGGCGGAGTTCGTCGTCACCATGGGGCCCATGTCCCAGGTCGGGTGCGCCAACGCCTGAGCCGGGGTGACGTCGCGCAGCTGATCACGCCGCATCCCGCGGAACGGGCCGCCGCTCGCCGTCACGACCAGACGGCATACATCCTCGGGACGGCCGACCCGCAGGCACTGAGCGATGGCGCTGTGCTCGCTGTCGACCGGGACGATCTGGCCCGCTCGCGCCTGTGCTGTGACGATCGGACCGCCGACGATCAGCGACTCCTTGTTGGCCAGGGCGAGCGTCGAACCGGCGTGCAGCGCCGCGAGAGTCGGGCGAAGGCCGATGGAGCCGGTGATGCCGTTGAGGACGACGTCGGCTCCCCCACCCGCGACCTTCTCCGACGCGTCGTCGCCGACGAGCACCTCGGGGGCGAATCGGGTGAGCCCGGCGGCCCGCGCCTCGTCGTCGATGAGGTCACGCAGCGCCGCGGCATCCCCCACCGCGACTCCCACGGCATCCACCCGCAGCCGCACCGCCTGACGTGCCACCGCGCGTGGGTCACGGCCGCCGGCACTGACCCCCACGACACGGAATCGGTCGGGATGGGCTTCGACGATCTCGATGGCCTGGGTGCCGATGGAACCGGTCGAGCCCAGGAGGGACACGGTGCGTGCGTTGCTGGTGGTCACGCCCCCATTGTGGATCAGATGGCGGTGACCACGCCGGTGACCGTCTGCGGTGTCCCCCACGGATGGTTCTTGTGCCACGGGAACGGCTCCAGTCGGGCCACCGGGCCGGTCCGCATCCTGTGCGGAGGCGAGGCCGCGATCCGACCGACCGGACCGGTGCGCATCTTGTGCGGTGGGCAGGGAGCAAGCCGGGCCACCGGGCCCGTCCGCATCCTGCCCGGAGGCGAGGGAGCAAGCCGGCGCCGCGCGGGTCGGTGCTGCGACGCTTCGACGCGAAACCGGTGGCGAGCGACTCGCACCGACTCGACGAGGTCGTCCAGCCGCCGATCGAGCAGGCCGATCTCCTGTCGGATCCGTTCCTGCGCTGCTGCGGACACGGTCCCCACACTCTCCACGTGGAGCAGGTGGCGACGTAGGTCGTCGCGCCGCAGACACAGCGCTCGCTCCTCCGCCTGGGCCTCCCGCACCTGCGCGGCGTGACGGCGCAGCGCGGCGGCGAGGGCCTCGAGGCGCACCTCGCTCGTCCTCGACCGGGTGGTGGGCGTCGCCACCGTCCGCTCGAACTGCGCCGACGCGGCTCCGTGCCACGAGGCGCCCGCCCGCGTCGACCCCAGGGCAGCACGACGGCGCGCCGCCGCCACGCGGGCGACCAGCCGATCGAGCGCATCCGCCGCAGCGGTCACCCGATCCGGGTCACCGCCGATCACCGACACGTCGGGTCCCCCATGGTCGCGCGGACCTGCCGCTCGGTGTCGCCGTAGGCCTGTGCCGCTCCTTCGGTGAGGATGCCGACGCCGTCGTAGTCCTCCCCCGACGCGGCGAGCTCGTCTGCCCACTCACGGGCGAGTTCGTGCAGCGTCGCGGAGCAGGTGACCTCCCCGACGGCCTCACCCGCCGCATACAACTCCGCGACCAGCACCGCCGGCACATCGGCCAGGGCCCGGGTGCACGACGTCAATGACCGTGCCGCGTCGCTCACCGCGTCGGTGTCGGTGGTGTAGCGATACATCGCCCTCCCTTCGTCGACTTCCACCGTAGAAGAAGCCGGACGCGAGGGCGGTCAGTTGTCCACAGGCCTCGTCAGAGGGCGAGACCGACGTACTTGGTCTCGAGGTACTCCTCGATGCCCTCGGCGCCTCCTTCGCGACCGAATCCACTGGCTTTGACCCCACCGAAGGGCGCGGCGGGGTTGGAGACGATCCCCTGGTTGACTCCGACCATGCCGTATTCCAGCGCCTCGCTGACCCTTACCGTGCGCGACACGTCACGGGTGAAGAAGTAGGCCACCAAGCCGTATTCGGTGTCGTTGGCTCGGCGGACCGCCTCCTCCTCGTCGGAGAAGACCTGGATCCCGGCCACCGGGCCGAAGATCTCCTCGCGTGCCATCGCCGCATCGGAGGGCACACCCGTCACCACCGTCGGAGCAAAGAAATAGCCGCGCTCACCGGTCGTCCCTCCACCCGTCACGACCTGCGCTCCGCGGCCTGTGGCATCGTCGACCAGGCTCACGACCTTGTCGACGGCCTGCGCATTGATGAGTGGCCCGACCGTGACACCGTCGTCCATGCCGTTTCCGACGGTCATCGCGCTCATGCGCCCCGCAAGCTTGTCGGCGAACTCGGTCGCCACCGCCTCGTGCACGAAGAACCGGTTGGCTGCCGTGCACGCCTCACCGATGTTGCGCATCTTGGCGAGCATGGCTCCCTCGACCGCCGCGTCGACGTCCGCGTCGTCGAAGACGATGAACGGCGCGTTGCCGCCCAACTCCATCGAGACGCGCAGCAGCCGTTGTGCCGACTGTTCGACCAGCGTGCGCCCGACCGGCGTGGATCCGGTGAAGGTGAGCTTCCGGGAGCGCGGGTCACGAATGAGCGGCTCCATGACCCCGCCTGCATCGCTCGTCGGGATCACCGACAACACCCCCTTCGGCAGCCCGACCTCCTCCAGCAGAGCCGCGAGAGCCAGCATGCTGTAGGGCGTTTCGGCCGCCGGCTTGACCACCATCGTGCAGCCGGCCGCGATCGCCGGGCCGATCTTCCGGGTGCCCATCGCCAGCGGGAAGTTCCACGGCGTCACCATCAGCGTCGGTCCGACGGGCTGCTTCATCGTCACCAACCGCGTCGCGCCGTTCGGGGCCGTCGACCATCGTCCGTCGATGCGCACCGCCTCTTCTGCGAACCAACGGAAGAACTCCGCGCCATACGTCACCTCGCCGCGAGACTCCGCGAGCGGTTTGCCCATCTCCAACGTCATGAGTTCGGCGAAGAAGTCGGCGCGCTCGGTCAACAACTCGAACGCCGCGCGCAACAACTCCCCCCGCTCACGAGGTGGTGTTCTCGCCCAGTCGGCCTGGGTCGTCGACGCCGCGGTCAGCGCCGCGTCGCCGTCCGCCACCGACGCATCCGCGATCGCGCCGAGGGACTCCCCCGTCGCGGGGTTCTCCACCGCAAAGGTCCTGCCGCCCTCGGCATCGCGCCATTCGCCACCGATGAACAATCGGGGGGTGACCTGACCGATGGCCGACGTCTTCGTCTCACTCATGCGGCAAGTCTTGCACGCGTCAACGGTTCTGCGTCCCCCACCCGGATGGCCTGCAGCGAGCCCCTCGGGCGAGCGTCTCGACACCACCTACGGTCGACGGCGCACCCTCACCAGGTCTCGATACACCGCTCGCTCCTTCGTCGCATCGCGGCACTCGACCGGCCGACGGGGGCGCGTCAGCACTCGATCACATTGACGGCCAGCCCCCCACGCGCCGTCTCCTTGTACTTCACCGACATGTCCCGACCGGTCTCGCGCATCGTCTTGATCGCCTTGTCGAGGCTCACCGTGTGCTGCCCGGTCCCACGCAGCGACAAGCGAGCCGCGTTGATCGCCTTCACGCTCGCGATCGCGTTGCGCTCGATGCACGGGATCTGCACCAGCCCACCCACCGGGTCACACGTCAGACCCAGATTGTGTTCGATCCCGATCTCTGCCGCGTTCTCGACCTGGTCCGGTGTGCCGCCGAGCACCTCGCACAGGCCGCCGGAGGCCATCGCGCAGGCCGACCCGACCTCTCCCTGGCAGCCGACCTCCGCGCCGGAGATCGAGGCGTTCTCCTTGATGACG
>CAZMLG010000192.1:0-6036 GCA_964566985.1 uncultured Intrasporangiaceae bacterium | reverse complement strand
AGGACCACCCGGTCGAGCGGATGATGCGCGACGCGAAGATCACCCAGATCTACGAGGGCACCAACCAGGTGCAGCGCATGGTGATGGCGCGCCAGCTCCTCAAGGGCTGAGACCGGCGCAACGACAGGTAGACGTCCGCGCCGAGGGGCATACATGTCATGTATGCCCCTCGGCGGTTTGGTCTACCTCTGGGCGGAGGTCGCGGGCTCGACGAGCTCGACCAGCACCCCGCCGGCGTCCTTGGGGTGGATGAAGTTGATCCGGCTGTCCGCGGTGCCCCGGCGCGGCGCGTCATACAGCAGGCGTAGGCCCCTGTCCCGCAGCGTCGCACTGACCTGCTCGACGTCGCGCACCCGGTAGGCGACCTGCTGGACGCCCTGCCCGGACCGCTCCAGGAACTTCGCGATGCTCGAGTCGGGGGAGGCCGGGGCCAGCAACTGCACGTGCGCATGCGGCGCAGCCGGGTCGCCGACCGTCATCATCGCCTCGCGCACGCCCTGGTCGTCATTGACCTCCTGATGGGCGAGCGTCATGCCGAAGGTGTCGCGGTAGAACGCGATCGCCTCGTCGAGATCCGGCACGGCGACGCCGACGTGGTCGATCGCCTCGAACAGGTGGGTCGGCAGCTCGCTCATGGCCACCAGGGTAAGTCCCGCACCAGGGGCCAGATCAGTCCCGGTGCGAAGTGCGCGCTATCACGTCATAGACCGTCAACACTCCGAAAGGCCGTCCGCGAGAGTTGACGCTCCGTTGCGTTATCGCGTCATCGGTGCCGGTCGACGGTGGGGCGGGGATCCGCTCGGGCTCGGCACGGCTACTAGAGTAAGAGCAAAGGCGCGACGTGTGTGGCGCCGCCCCCGACCTCGTTGGAGTTGCCTGACATGACTGCTGAAGATCCCGCACGCACCCCGGTCATCGTCGCCGGAGCGCGCACCCCGATGGGGCGCCTGCTCGGCTCGCTCAAGGGCTTCTCGGGCAGCGATCTGGGTGGTTTCGCGATCAAGGGGGCGCTGGAGAAGGCCGGCGTCGCCGGCGACCAGGTCGACTACGTGATCATGGGGCAGGTGCTCACGGCGGGCGCGGGCCAGATCCCGGCGCGCCAGGCGGCGGTCAAGGGCGGGATCCCGATGGACGTGCCGTCGCTGACGATCAACAAGGTCTGCCTGTCCGGCCTGGACGCGATCGCGCTCGCGGGTCAGCTCGTGCGCGCGGGCGAGTTCGAGACCGTCGTCGCGGGCGGCCAGGAGTCGATGAGCCAGGCGCCGCACCTGCTGACCGGGAGCCGAGAGGGGCACAAGTACGGCGACGTGACGATGCGCGACCACATGGCCTACGACGGGCTCTGGGACGTGCTGACCGACCAGGCGATGGGTGGGCTGACCGAGGCCGCCAATGCCGGTGACCAGGAGTTCAGTCGCGAGGAGCAGGACGCGTTCTCGGCGCGTAGCCACCAGCAGGCGGCGCGGGCGTGGAAGGACGGGCTCTTCGACGACGAGGTCGTCACGGTGTCGATCCCGCAGCGCAAGGGCGACCCGATCGAGTTCAAGGCCGACGAGGGCATCCGGGCCGACACGACGACCGAGTCGCTGGGCAAGCTGCGCCCGGCGTTCCGCAGGGACGGCACGATCACGGCCGGGTCCGCGTCGCAGATCTCGGACGGCGCCGCAGCCGTCGTGGTGACCAGCAAGCAGAACGCGCAGGATCTGGGCCTCACCTGGATCGCCGAGATCGGGGCCCACGGGGTCGTCGCCGGGCCCGACTCGACGCTGCAGCACCAGCCGGCGACCGCCCTCGCGAAGGCCTGTGAGAAGGAGGGAGTCGCGCCGACCGATCTCGATCTGGTGGAGATCAACGAGGCGTTCGCGGCCGTCGGCCTCGCCTCCACCAAGCAGCTCGGGCTCGATGCGGAGAAGGTCAACGTCAACGGCGGGGCGATCGCGATGGGTCACCCGATCGGGATGTCCGGTGCCCGCATGGTGCTGCACCTCGCCCTCGAGTTGGGGCGCCGTGGCGGCGGCGTCGGCGGCGCAAGCCTGTGTGGCGGCGGTGGTCAGGGCGATGCGCTGATCGTGCGTGTGCCCAAGGCCTGAACCACATCGATCACAGGGGTTTTCACGCACCATGGCTAGGCGTCGTGTCGAGGTTCCCGCGCTCATCGAGGCGGCACGGGATGGTTCACCGCGCGCGGTCGCGCGACTGATCTCACTGGTCGAGAACGCCGACCCGAAGCTGCGCGAGGTCATGGCGGCCCTCGCGCCGCACACCGGCCGTGCCCGGATCATCGGGCTGACCGGAAGCCCGGGAGTCGGCAAGTCGACGACCACCAACGTGCTGGTGAGGGCCTACCGGGAGCGTGGTGCGCGCGTCGGGGTGCTCGCGGTCGATCCGAGTTCGCCGTTCTCCGGTGGCGCGTTGTTGGGCGACCGGATCCGGCTCGTCGACCATGCGCTCGACCCCGAGGTCTACATGCGCTCGATGGCCAGCCGGGGCCACCTCGGCGGCCTGTCCTGGTCGACCCCTCAGGCGTTGCGGGTGCTCGACGCCGCCGGATGCGACGTGATCTTCCTCGAGACCGTGGGCGTCGGGCAGAGCGAGGTCGACGTCGCGGGCCTCGCGGACACCACCGTCGTGCTGCTCGCGCCGGGGATGGGGGACGGCATCCAGGCGGCCAAGGCCGGGATCCTCGAGATCGGAGACGTCTTCGTCGTCAACAAGGCCGACCGTGACGGTGCCAACGCCACGGTGCGCGACATCCGCGGCATGATCAGCCTCGGCCACGGCAAGGAGCCGGGTCTGTGGCGGCCGCCGGTCGAGAAGCTCGTCGCGGAGGAGAGCGACGGCGTCGACGCCGTGATGGAGGCCCTCGACAAGCATCTGGGCTGGATGGAGGAGCACGGGGTGCTGCAGCAGCGGCGGGTCGCGCGGGCCGCCGGGGAGATCGAGGCCATCGCCCTGCAGACACTGCGCGAACGCATGGGCGACGTCTCGGGTGGCACCGACCTCGACTCTCTCGCCGGTGACGTCGTCGCCGGCACGAGCGACCCCTACACCGCAGCGGATACCCTCGTCGCGAACATCTGAGCCATGAGTGCCGTGCCGATGGTGCGGCGCCTATGGTGGAGGCATGCTCTTCGCCTTCTCGATCGCACCGTCCACCACCGATGACCCCGACGGGTCGGTCAGCGAGTCGGTCGCCGACGCCATTCGCATCATCCGCGAGTCCGGACTGCCTAACGAGACCGGGTCGATGTTCACCACGATCGAAGGTGAATGGGACGAATGCATGGACGTGGTCAAGCGGGCGTGCGAGGCCGTCCAGCAGCGCAGCCCTCGGGTCTCGCTGGTGCTCAAGGCCGACCTGCGGGAGGGATACACCGGCCAGATCACGCAGAAGGTGCAGCGCATCGAGGAGCGGCTCTCCGGCAGCGCGCAGTGACCGCCGGCTGTGGGCGCTGAGGCGCCCGCAGGCCCGACCGATCGCCGGACGGAGTCGCCTTCCTCCCGCGGCGATACATTCTTCCTACCCCGCCCCGGATTCGGGACATGGCTGGGCAGTCCACGCATTCGTCGCCATTCTGTGAGCACAGCAGGCAGCGAAGAAAGTGGAGTCATGTCCATGGATGCGAGAACCAACCGATTCGACATGCTGCGATCGCAGGTCGAGGGGCGAGCATATGTGGCCACCGATCCGGAGTATGCGGCACACACCGGGGGATTCAACGCTGCGGTGAGGGACCGGCCGGACGTCGTGGTGGCGGCGCGTTGCGCACCGGACGTGGTGGCATCGGTGCAGTGTGCCGCGGACGCGGGGATGCCGGTGTCCGTGCGATGCAGTGGCCACGGTGCCGGTCCGTCGACGGTCGGCGGAATGCTGCTGAGCACGCGCGAGATGCGGGGTGTGTCCGTCGATCCAAAGGCCCGCACGGCGACCGTGCAGGCCGGCGCCCGGTGGCGGGACGTGTTCGAGGCCACGACGCCGCACGGGCTCGGCGGGCTGTGCGGCTCGACCAGTGACGTCGGCGTGGTGGGATTCACCCTCGGCGGGGGGCTGCCCGTGTTGGGTCGTGCCTACGGGTATGCCTGCGATCAGGTCGGTTCGATGGAGGTCGTCACCGCGGACGCGCGTGTCCTCACGGTCGACGCCACGAGCGAACCGGAGTTGTTCTGGGCGTTGCGCGGCGGCTGCGGCGCTCCCGCGGTCATCACCTCGATGACGTTCGGCCTCAAGGATATCGACGACATCTACGGAGGCGGGATCATCTTCGACGGATCCGCCGCCGAGCCGGTCCTGTCGGCGTATGCCGCGTGGGCGGCGAGCCTTCCGCAGGACATGTGCACGTCCCTCGCCTTCCTTCGGTTGCCGCCGCTGCCCGACGTGCCGGAGCCCTTGCGTGGGCGGTTCACGATGCACCTGCGGGTCGCCTATCCCGGCACCGCACGGTCGGGGGAGGCGTTGGTGGCGCCCATGCGCTCGTGCGCGCCGGTGGTCATGGAGCAGCTCGGCACGATGCCGTATGCGGCGCTCGATGCGATTCACATGGATCCGCACGACCCGGTGCCGTTCGACGAGGCCGGAGTGCTCGTCGACGAGCTGACGACGGACGTGCAGAGCCTGCTGCTGCAGCAGGCGGGGCCGGACACCGAGTGCCCGTTCCTGCTGGTGGAGGTGCGCCACCTCGGTGGCGCACTGCACGGTGGCGACACTCCGGTGGGGCACCGCGACGCCGGCTTCCACCTGCTCGCCGTCGAGGTGCCCGTGCCCGGCGCCTCGATGACGGGCGGCCCGGCACGGTTCCGCGACGCGCTGGCACCGCATACGACGGGGTGTTTCGCCAACCTGCGCGGCGGTGACGGATCCGACGAGGTCCGCCGGGCGAGCTGGTCGGCGGCCGACTACGAGCGACTGCAGCGGGTGGTTGCCGCCTACGATCCGCACGGGGTGTTCGACCGCGGGCGGGGGGCGGTGCCCGACCCGGCTGCGTGACCCCCTCGGCACGGGAGAGACGCGAGCCCGGGGGGGCGCCCTACGCATCGGGGACCCCGTGTCACATGCCGGACAGGCGTCGCACATGCCGGACGCGCTGTCGTCGAGGCACGGGCCGCCGGATATTTTGGCCGCTGTGAACACCACCCTGCCGTTCGACCCGATCATCCGAGCCGCCGAGCAGTGGCGTGCCCATTACGGCGACGATTCCCCGCACGAGGCGATGGTGACGGTGACGTCGATCATGCGGGTGCAACAGATCCTGATCGCCGAGCTCGACGGGGCACTGGCACCGTTCGACCTGACCTTCGCGCGCTACGAGGCGCTGGTCCTGCTGTCCTTCAGCCGTGAGGGTGAATTGCCGATGAGCAAGGTGGGGGAGCGGCTCATGGTCCATCCGACGAGCGCCACACACATCATCCAGCGTCTCGCGGCGCAGGGCTACGTCGACCGGGTGCCGAACCCGCGCGACGGGCGGGGCACCCTCGCCCACATCACCGAGGCCGGACGCGCCGTCACGAAGCAGGCCACGCAGAAGCTGCACGAGATCGAGTTCGGTCTCGCCGCCCTGAGTGATCAGCAGAACCTGCAGGTCTTCGATCTGCTGCGCACCGTGCGCGTCGACGCAGGTGATTTCGTCGAGTAGCCGCCTGGGGGTGAGGCCGGGTAGGCCGTGTGGCCGGGTCGCGGTGCCGGCTGCGGATGGTTGAGTAGGCGGAGGAGCGAAGCGGGGGAGCCGTATCGAAACCCGGCGAGACGCGCTGCCAAACCGGCCCGGAGCGCCTCTCACCAGGTTTCGATACGCCTCGCGCTGGGCGCTCGGCTACTCAACCAGCCGGGTTGTCGCTTGAACGCGTCGGCACTCAACCAGCCGGGTTGTCGCCGGATCGTTTCGACAAATAGTAGGACGTCCTAGTATCCTGGCGTCATGGGTGAGAACGTGAGCGGTCGCGAACGCTGGCAGCGGCGATTCGAGCAGGCCGAGGCCAAGGGTCGGGTGCGCGACGCCGACTTCACGACGCTGTCCGGGATGGAGGTCGAGCCCGCCTACG
>CAZMLG010000191.1:0-6049 GCA_964566985.1 uncultured Intrasporangiaceae bacterium | reverse complement strand
TGCCGATCGCCGCGATCCTCGTGGTCGGCTTCACCCTGCTGGGTCCCGGCACACTGCTCGACCTGGCGCTGGCGCTGTTCGTCGGGATCGCGGTCGGCACGTATTCGTCGATCTTCATCGCGACGCCGCTGCTGGCCTCGCTGCGCAAGAACGAGCCGGCGATGAAAGAGCTCGAGAAGCGGGCCGCGGCCTACCAGGCCACCCAGAGCTCGATCCTCGCCGAGTCGGGCACCGTCGCCCATTCGCCGGGTGAGCAGGCGTCCGGGGTCGTCGAACCCGAGCTGGCCCAGGCGGCCGCCTCCGCGCACGCCTCCCGACTGCACAAGCGCGAGATCCACCCGCTCGCCAAGCGCGACGGGGACTGAGCGGTGCCCACGACCGCCGCCGACGTCGCCGCGGCCCTGGAGGCGCACGTGCGCGACGTGGCCGACTTCCCGACCCCCGGCGTGGTGTTCAAGGACCTGACGCCGCTGTTCGCGGCGCCCGAGGCGTTCGCGATGGTCGTCGCCGACATCGCCGAGCGGCACCGCGGCCGGGTGGACGTGGTGGCCGGCATCGAGGCGCGCGGCTTCATCGTCGCCACGCCGGTCGCCGCGGACCTCGGCGTCGGCTTCGTGCCGGTGCGCAAGGTCGGCAAGCTGCCCGGGGAGACCCGGTCGCGCACCTACGACCTGGAATACGGCCAGGCGACGATCGAGGTCACCTTCGACGCCTTCGCGCCGGGCACGCGGGTGCTGCTGGTCGACGACGTGCTCGCCACGGGCGGGACGGCTGCGGCCGCCGCCGCTCTGGTGCAGGAGTGCGGCGCGTCGGTGGAGGCGATCGAGGTGTTGTTGGAGCTGACTTTCCTGCGCGGACGGCGCCATCTGACCGATTGGCCGGTGCACACGATCTCACGGGTCTGATCAAGCCCATTGTTTGTACGACTCAATCATGAAAATATGGGGTCATGGTGAGCATGGCCCATGATCCGGACGGTCCGCAGACCCCCTACCTCGGGGAGAGTCGGGCGCGGGTGCTGCACGCCCTCCAGGGCAGCACCGAGCCGATGGGGGTCAGCGAGGTCGCCCGCACGGTCGGGCTGCATCCCAACACGGCACGATTTCACCTCGATGCCCTCACCGACGCCCACCTCGCGACCCGGCACCGTGAGGAGCGGGAAGTGCCGGGCAGACCTCGATGGCTCTACAGCGCGGGGCCGGGCGCGGCCCACTCCGGCGGGCGGCGTTCCTACCAATTGCTCGCGCAGATCCTCTCCAGTTCGATGACGATCCCCGCAGGTGACCCGTCCAGCAGGGCGGCGCAGGCCGGGCGCGCCTGGGGTCGGCGCATGACGCAGCCGCCGGCGGCCGGCCGCACCGACGTGGCCACGGCGACGCGCAAGCTCAACGAGGTGCTCGAGGAGATCGGATTCGCCCCCGAGATGAGTGCCGGCGACGCGTCGCGCCTGCTGCTGCACCACTGCCCGTTCCGGGAGGCGGTGGACACCAACCAGGAGGTGGTGTGCGCCGTGCACCTGGGGCTGATGCGCGGCGTGCTGGACACGTTGCACACTTCCGTGCAGGCCAGCAGCCTGGAATCCTTCGTCGAGCCGGAGCTGTGCGTCGCGCACCTGAAGCACAAGGCCGCTTCCTGAGCCGTCGGCTGCCCGCTCGGCGGACGTCGGATGATCTCGATGCGCCTCGCCCAGGGGCTCGGCTACTCGATCGGCCGGTGAGTCATCGGGCGACGAGGACGCCCTTGGCGCCGTGCTCCGCATCGCTCATCGCGTGGTCGATGAAGGTGTAGTGCCCCGGCGCGGGGACGGTGAACTCCACGAAGCCGCCCTGCGCGGGAGCCAGGTCGAGGGTCTGCGCGGCGCCGTGCTGGGCGTTGCCCCGCCGCACCAGATAGGCACCCTCCTTGAACACGGTGTCGAACTGCGTGCCGACCACGTGGAAGGACGTCGGCTCGTTCGGTCCCGCGTCGACGACCCAGATGCGCACCCGGCTGCCGGCCTTCACCGGGATGGGCCGGTCGGCATACTGATCGACGTATCCGTTGAACGTATAACCGTCCGGCGTGCGCGACGCGATCTTGTCGGCGTCGGCGATGCCGCCCTGCGGCCCGAGGTAGAGCTCGGACTGGATCATCACCAGATCGGTGTCGACCGGGTCCAGTCCGGGGGGATCGATGATGACCGCGCCGTACATGCCGTTGGCGATGTGCAACGACATGGGCATCGTGCTGCAGTGATAGAGCCAGGCACCCGAGTGGGTGGCCTTGAAGGTGTAGGTCAGTGACTTGCCCGGTGCGAGCGAGCGCATCGGCCGGTCGGGGGAGAGCATCCCCGCGTGGAAGTCGATGCCGTGATCCATATCGCCCTTGTTGACGATCTTGATCACGAAGGTGTCGCCCACGTGGCCGTGCAGCGTCGGTCCTGGGGCGGTGCCGTCATAGGTCCACAGCGTCTGGGTCACCCCGGGGGCCACCTGGGTGCGCACGTCGCGGACGGTGAACGTGTAGTGATGGGTGGTGGCGTCCGGCGCGGGAGCCAGCTTCGGGTCACGGGCGGTGAAGTCCGCCGGGGCACGGCGTCCCATGGACAACGTGGCGTCCTTGCCGGACGCACCTGACATCGACATGCCGTGTGAGTTCGCATCGGGCCCGCCGCTCGCGGCCGCGTCGTCACCGGCCACCCGGATGGTCATGGTCATCCCCGCGGCCCGGTGACCGGGCACGGTGCACCAGCCGTCGAGCGAGCGCCGCACGGTGCCCAGATCGAGGCGGGCGCTCTGGCCGTGGCTGAGCAGGGGAGTGCGCGGTCCGCCCCCGATCTTCAGGTCGTGGCGCATGTGGTCGGTGTCGGTGACGTCGAGGATCAGGTGGGTGCCCTTGGTCACCGTGATGACCGAGGGCGTGATGCGCATGTTGTCCAGCACCACATCGACCGTGCGGGTGCTGCCCGCGCCGGCCGTCACGTGCTGGTCGGGCCCGCTCTCCCGGCCGCCCGCCGCGAACGCCGCGGCGGCCACGACCACGAGCGCGACCGCGCCGGCGATCGCCGGGATCCGGCGGCTGCGACCGGAGTCGGACGCGTCGTCACCACGTCCCCGCGACGACCGGAGCCGCTCACGGACCACCGCGATCGCGGAGGCGGGCAGGAAGATCACGACGGCGGCCACCGTGACGGCGCCGCCGACCTGCCAGGCGAGGGTCCACCCGATCAGGTCCCCGCCGACGAGGCGGACGATCAGCCCGAGGTGCAGCAGCACCAGATGGACGTAGAAGCTCCGGTGGAAGGGCAGTCGGACTCCGAGCACGGCCGGCACGATGACCGGAGCGTGGCCGAAAATCATCGACATGACGAAGCCGAGGAAGACCGCGTGCAACGACAGGTCGTAGGTCGCGACCGACCGGCCCAGCTGCCCGGCGACGAGCCAGGCGATCCCGCTCGTGGCCAGCCACACGTAGCCGGACAACAGACACGCGGCCATGAACCGGGTGAGACCGGGGATCTTGATGGTCTTGCGGGCGACGTCGTAGCGGGCACCCCAGACGGCCAGGATCACCAGTCCGAGCCCGGCGATCCGCACGCCGGCGGGCCCGGCGGGCGTCACGCTCACGACCAGCCCGGCCAAAAAGACGCCCGCACCGACCCGGAAGATGCGCAACGACGTCGGTGACAGCATCGCCAGGCGGGCCAGCTCGAGCCGCTCTCCGATGATGGTCAGCACCAGGAAGCCGGCCAGCCACGGCACGAGCTGTGCGATCCCGGTGCCCCCGAGCCACAAGATCGCGGCGACATACCAACACAGTGCGCCGACGGCCATCGCCTGCAGGTGCATCGCCGAGTCGATCGTCAGGGCCACGGCATACAGCAGCAGGAGGACCACCGACGAGGCCGCCAGCAGGAACCACCCGACATACCCGGGTAGGCCGACGAGCAACGAGAGGCCGCCGAGACCGGCGAGCAGCGGCGCGCCGTAGCCCCACGGGCGCCGCAGTGCGACGGCCCGCTCGAGCGAGATGACGGTGCCGAGGAACCCCAGGGTCATCAGCGGGCCGTGGTCGGCGGCCGTGGTCTCGCGCAGCGTGGGCAGCGACAGGCCGAGCAGCAACAGGCCGCCCCAGAGGGCGGCGAGCAGGCTGATCAGGCCGAGCACCATGAACGGCAGGCGCCGGGTGAGAGCGCTTCGGGTCGGCGGGGTCCGAGTGGGCGCCGTCATCCGAGGGGAATGGTCACGGGCCGGCGGGCCGGGTGGGCCACACAGGTCACCATCCGAACATCCGCTTGGTCTCGTCGGACATCATCTCCGGGGTCCAGGCGGGGGAGTGCGTGAGGACGAGTTCGACCCGGTCGACGCTCCCGCTGTCGAGCAGAGTGCGCTCGACCTCCTCGGTGAGGTAGGTGCCCATCGGGCAGGCCGGCGTCGTGGTCGTCATCGTGACCGCGGCGACCCGGTCGTGCAGGTCGAGGTCGTAGAGCAGGCCCAGGCCCACGATGTCGACGCCGAGTTCGGGGTCGATGACCCCGCGAAGGAGTTCGCGCAACTGGTCGGTCTCGGAGCCGGCGGCGAGCAGGGACGTGACGGCGAGTGGCTGGTTCACACTTGTATTTTTCACCAGATGTGTTGTAAAAACAACTGCCATCCGAATTTCGTCGAAGGAGCACCCACGATGACCGACAGCCCAGCCGACCAGTCCGCCGCGAACGGCGACTCCGGGGAGGCGCTCGACGTACGTACCCTCCCACACGCCCAGCGGCACGAGGTCATCTTCGGCCGCCTGAATGCACTGGAATCGGGGCAGTCGTTCACCATCGTCAACGACCATGACCCGAAGCCGCTGCGCTACCAGACCGAGTCGCTGTGGCCCGGCGCGTTCGAGTGGAACTACGTCGAGTCCGGCCCTACGGAATGGCGCGTGGAGATCAAGCGTGCCGACTGACGCCTCCGAGCGCAGCGATCCGCTCGCGGGCCCACAGGACCGCGACGAGATCATCCAGGCGTTGGCCGCCACGCTCAGCCGTGCCTGCCGGCGCCTGGCGGAGGCGGGCAAGCCCCAGTTGGCAGGTCGCCTCGCGGCCGACGGGTGGTCCGTGCTTCGCACGAGCTACCGGAAGGAAGCGCTGCGCCTGGACGGCGTCATGCACCGCATCGCCCGGATCGAAGCAGAGTTGGAAGAGACCCACAGGAAGGAAGCCGCCATGGCGGACACCGAATTGGACGTGCGCTCGGAGGAGCCACGCCGTCGCCACGAGTTGATCTTCGAGACCTGGCACGCGCTGGAGCCCGGCACGGCCTACATCCTGGTCAACGACCACGACCCCAAGCCGCTCTACTACCAGTTCGAGGCAGAGCACCAGGGTCAGTACTCGTGGGAGTACCTCGAGGAGGGCCCCACCGTCTGGCGCGTGCGCATCGGCCGCGTCTGATCCGCGTCGACCCCGGCGCGGGGGAGCAAGGGAGGGCCTCGGCCCGGCCGCGCGGTTCGTGCCACCCGATGCCCCCAGGGCGCTCGGGTCGCGCGACCGGGCCCGAGCGACCCGTGGGCGCGCCTCCCGCCACGCGGGACAGCCGTGCGGCCTAGACTCGGGATATGAGTCAGGATGAGCGCACGGGCGCGACGACGTCACGCGTGCGTGCCCGGCTCGTGCGGCTGGGTGGGCCGCGGCACACCGGCAACCGGGTGCTCGAACCGCTGTTGCGATCGGTCCGTGCCACCCACCCCAAGGCCGACCTGGGCGTCATCGAGCGGGCCTACGACGTCGCCGAACGCTGCCACCGCGGCCAGTTGCGCAAGAGCGGCGACCCCTACATCACCCATCCGCTCGCCGTCGCGACCATCCTCGCCGAGTTGGGGATGACCCCGCCCACGCTCGCCGCCGCACTGCTGCACGACACGGTGGAGGACACCGCATACTCTCTGGGCCAGTTGCGTGAGGAGTTCGGCGAGGAGATCGCCATGCTCGTCGACGGGGTCACCAAACTCGACAAGGTGACCTACGGCGACGCCGCCCAGGCGGAGACCGTGCGCAAGATGGTCATCGCGATGGCCAAGGACATCC
>CAZMLG010000190.1:0-6056 GCA_964566985.1 uncultured Intrasporangiaceae bacterium | reverse complement strand
CGACCGTCGTGGTCTTGCCGGTGCCGTTGACGCCGACGACCATGATCACGGCCGGCCGGTCACCCACGCGGCTCGCAGCAATCCGCCGGTCGAGCGTCGGGTCGACCTGCTCCAGCAACTCCTCGTGCAGCCACTCCTCGAGCTGGTCGGCGGTCGGCGCACCCTCGACCCGCACACGGGTCTTGAGATGGTCGACCATCTGCGTGGTGGCCTCGACACCGAGGTCGGCGCCGAGCAGCGTGTCCTCGACCTCCTCCCAGACCGTGTCGTCGAGCGACCCGGTCGACAGGATGGTCAGCAGCCCCTTGCCCATGGCGCTGTTGGAGTTCGCCAGGCGGCCACGCAACCGGCCCATCCGGCCGCGCGCCGACTCCGGCCGCTCCACCCGGGGTGATTCGGGCTCGACGACGTCCTGCTCGGGCGCGCTCGCCTTCCCGGGCGCGGGCGTTTGCTCGGTCGCTGCCGCGTCGGCCTCCGGTGATTCGGACCCTGCGTCGGGTGCCGCAGGCCCGGTGGGCTCGGCGGGCGGCGTCGCGCCCTTGCTGGTGTCGATCGTGATGCCGCCACCGGGGCGATACGTGTTGCGCTCGCGCGTCTTGGTCTCGCGCGCGGCGGGCTCCTCACGCGTCGGGAGCGAGGCGTCCTTGCCGCCGCGCCCGCGCACCAGCGCCACGGCCAGCACGATCCCCCCGACGACGAGGATGGTGATGACAGTCAGGATCTCCCACAGCGTGTCCACCCGCACATCATGGCAAACGACGACCGGGGCGGATCAGTGCGGGCGGCCTCCCGCGGCGAGCAACTCGGTCAGCCTGCGGACTTCTCGGCGCCGCCGTCGTCCACGGCGTCGTCGTCGGCGTCGTTCTTGCGCTGCACGCTGCTGCGTGCGGCCTTGGTGACCTTGTCCTTGCGCTCGGCGACCGAGGTGACGAGAGTCTCCCCGCGTTCGGTGAGCACCTGGCGGCCTTCGCGTCGGGCGGGCACGGCGACGAGACCCACGACCACTGCCGCGAGCAGCACCGAGACCAGGAGCGCGAGGATGAGCCAGATCATGGACACAGTGTGCGGCCTGATGCTGTGAATTCCCAAACCGCAACACCGTCGGTCGCTGTGAAGTTTTGCTCAGGGAGCCGATCCGGGCCGTTCCGACCCATCGATCGGCTCCCCGGCGGCACACTGAGGCCATGACACGCCCCACGAACCCTGCCGCCGCGGGCCTGGACGTCGCCCGCCTGGACCGCCTCGACGCGCACCTGCGCGACTACGTCGACGACGGACGGCTGCCCGGCTTCCACGTGCGGATCAGCCGGCACGGACGCATCGCGCACGACACGGCCTACGGCCACCGTGACGTCGAGAGCGGGTCGCCCCTGGACACGGACACCCTCTATCGCATCTATTCGATGACCAAGCCGATCACCACGGTGGCCGCGATGATGCTCTATGAGCAGGCGTCGCTCGACCTGCTGGACCCGGTGTCCACATACATCCCGTCCTTCGGCGACGTGCGGGTCTACACCGGCGGCTCTGCGGTCGCGCCGTCCACTCGCCCGGCGACCGAGCCGATGCGCATCTGGCACCTGATGACGCACACCTCGGGTCTCACCTACGGCTTCCATCGCGTGCACGTCACCGACGAGATCCTGCGCTCCACGATCGACGAGTTCGACCCGCCGGCGGGCGCCGATCTCGCGGCCGCGTGCGACCTGTATGCCGGGGTGCCACTGCGCTTCGACCCGGGCACCTGCTGGAACTACTCGGTCTCCACCGACGTGCTCGGCAGGATCGTCGAGGTCGTCTCCGGTCAACGTCTGGACGAGTTCTTCGCCGACCACATCCTCGGGCCGCTGGAGATGTCCGACACCGCGTTCCACGCCGTCGAACCGGACCGGCTGGCGACGCTCTACGGTCTCGGCCCGCAGGGTCCGATGCGGTATGACGACATCGGGCGGACCGCGTTGTCCACACCCGCCGTTCTCTCCGGTGGCGGCGGCCTGATCTCTTCCGTGGACGACTACAGCCGATTCACCGAACTGCTGTTGCGCGGCGGGCGCCTCGGCGACGTGCGCCTGCTCGGTGACCGCACCGTCGCCTACATGACCCGCAACCACCTGCCCGGTGGAGCGGACCTGGACGAGTTCGGCATCCCGCTGTATGCCGAGACGCCCTTCCTCGGGGTCGGGTTCGGCCTGGGATTCTCGGTCACCGTCGATCCGGTCCGTGCGAGGCTGGCGAGCTCCGTCGGCGAGTTCGGTTGGGGCGGCATGGCCTCGACGACGTTCTGGGTCGACCCGGCCGAGGACATGACGGTGGTCTTCATGACACAGTTCATGCCGTCGAGCACCTATCCGCTGCGGCCGGCGCTGAAGAAGTTGGTCTACGCGTCGCTCGACGACTGAGCACGGGTCCCCGCGCGCCGGCCGCCCGGATGAGCCACCAGCACTCGCGGCGACCCTCACGCGTGCAGGGCCCGGGCTGCGGCCGCGGCCACCCTCTCGTGATCGTCATGGGTCAGCGCTTCCAGCGCGCGCTCGGCCTCCACAGTCTCGACAGGACGCTTCGCCAAGACCTTCGCGGCCATTTCGCGCACCCGCCAATGATCGTCACCGCATGCCGCGACCACCGCCGTCCCGGCTGCCGGATCCCAGGCGTAGAGAAAGGCCCGCAACGCCCAGGTCTTCGGCCAGTGTCCGTCGGGGCCGCCTTCGCCACCGGCCAGGACGTGAGGCGCGCTCGCGCCACCGAGGATCTCGATCAGCGCGCCGTCCCACTCGGTGCCGGCCAGGAGCCGAAGACACCTCCTGGCGAACTCGACCTCACCGAGCCGATCGACCGCAGCGCGAATCCGGCTCCGCGGAGTCGATTCCTGCACCATGACGCACCGCCGCGACGCTACGCGTTCACCGGCTCGGGCTCGTCGGCGCGGTCCCGTGGCGCCGACCGATCGTCGGATCCCGGGCCGCCGTCGTGCGCCACGTCGCGCAACCGCTGCGAGACGACCGTGGTGACGCCGTCACCGCGCATCGACACGCCATACAGCGCGTCGGCGACCTCCATGGTGCGCTTCTGGTGGGTGATGACGATCAACTGGCTGGAGTCGCGCAGCTCCTCGAACAGGGTGATCAGTCGGCCCAGGTTGGCGTCGTCGAGCGCCGCCTCGACCTCGTCCATGATGTAGAAGGGGCTGGGGCGGGCCTTGAAGATCGCCACCAGCAGCGCGACCGCGACCAGGGAGCGTTCGCCGCCGGAGAGCAGGGAGAGCCGCTTGATCTTCTTGCCGGGCGGGCGGGCCTCGACCTCGATCCCGGTGGTGAGCATGTCGCTCGGGTCGGTGAGGACCAGGCGCCCTTCCCCGCCGGGGAAGAGCCGGTCGAAGACGCCCTCGAACTCGCGCGCGGTGTCTTCGAAGGCCTCCGAGAAGACGCGCTCGACCCGCTCGTCGACCTCGGCGACGATGTCCAGGAGGTCCTTCTTGGACGACTTGAGATCCTCGAGCTGCTCGACGAGGAACTTGTGGCGCTCCTCGAGCGCGGCATATTCCTCCAGCGCCAACGGGTTGACCTTGCCGAGCTGGCCGAGCTTGCGCTCGGCCGAGCGCAGCCGCTTCTGCTGGGCCTCCCGCACGAACGGAGCCGGCTCGGGCAGGTCGTCCGGGTCGTCGTCGGGTCCGGGCACCGGGGGCACCAGCTGGTGCGGGCCGTACTCGTCGACGAGGATCTCCGGGTCGATGCCGTGCTCCTCGACCGCCTTGGTCTGCAGGGATTCGATGCGCAGCCGCTGCTGGGCGCGGGCGACCTCGTCCTGATGCACCGTGTCGGTCAACTGCCGCAGTTCCTCGCGCACCTCGTCGACCTTGCCGCGCTCCTCGGCGAGGGCCTTGTCGATCTGGGCGCGGATCCGCTCCGCGTCGGCTCGGCGGGCGGTCGCGATCTCCAGCAGGCCGGTCACGACCTGGCCCGTGCGCTCGGCTCCCCGGCGCACGCAGTCGGCGACGTCCGCCTCGCGCCTGCGTCGCTCCCGCCGCTCCCGGGCCCGCTCGCGGGCCTCGATCTCGGACTGTGCGGCCTGCTCGAGGGATTCGGCCCGTCCGGACAGCGACCGGGCACGCTCCTCACGGGTGCGCAGCGTGAGGCGCAGCTCGGTCTCCGTGCTGCGGGCCTGCGCGGCCTCGGCCGCCAGGCGATCGCGCTCGTCGGTGGTGGGTTCCTCGTCACCCGGCTCGGCCTGCGCATCGGCGAGCCGCTGCTCGAGCTCCTCGAGTTCGGCACGGCCCTTGTCCAGCGACTCCTGCGCCGTATGCCGTGCCTTGACGATGCGCTCCCGCTCGGCGCCGGCGCCCTGGATGACCTGGCCCAGTTGTCCGAGTTGCTCGGCCACCGCGGCCATCCGCGCATCCGACTCGTTGAGTCTCGCGAGCGCCGCCTCGACCTCGTGGGTGAGCTCTTCGACCGACGCGGCGGCCTGCTCGGCGCGGAACCTGGCACGCTGTCCGCGCTGCTCGGCCTCCTCGACCTTCCCGCGGGTCTCGTCGACGGCCGACTGGATCTCCAGCAGGCTCGGTGCGGACGAGGATCCGCCACGCACGTATCCGGAGGCGAAGACGTCGCCGTCCCGGGTCACGACGGTGATCCGCTCGCCTCGGGCGACCAGTTCTCGTGCCTGCTCGACGTCCACGACCAGCGCCACCCGATCGAGCAGCTGGTCGACGGCCGGCCGCAGCCGGTCCTCCGCGGTGACGACGGAACGCGCCCATCGGGCGCCCGCGGGCAGCGCGGGCCAGTCCGCGTCCGATTCGGGCCGCGCGGTGTCGCCGACGAGCATGCCGGCCCGCCCCGCGTCGTCGTCGCGCAGCGTGCCGATGGCCGCCGTGGCCGCCTCGATGCCGTCGACCACGACCGCGTCGGCAGCCCAGCCCAGCGCGGCGGCGATGGCCGCCTCGTAGCCGGTCTGCACGCCGACGAGTTCGGACACCGAGCCGTGCACGGCATGTGCGTCCGGGTCGGTCAACAGGTGGGCCGCGCCGTCCTTGCGGCGCAGGCTGAGTTCGAGCGCCTCCAGCCGGGCCTGCAGGCTGCTGCGGTCGCGCTCGGCGGTGCGTTCGGCCTCCCGGGCCGCGTCGAAGTCCTCCTGGACGCTCGCCAGCCGGGCGGACGCATCCTCGTAGGCCGCGTCGAGACTCTCCTCGCCGGCCTCGTCGTCGGCGATGCTCGACTCGAGGGCCTGGAACTCGCGCTCCGCACGGGTGACCCGGTCCTCGATCTCCTCGGCACTGGACTCCAGGCGTCCGAGTTCGGCCTCCCCGGCCTCCAGGCGGCTGCGGCGGGCCCCGACCTGGCCCTCCAGCTTGGCCAGTCCTTCCCTCCGGTCCGCGGCGGCCCGGGCCAGGCGGGTGAGGCGCTGTTGTTCGGCCTGGTGGGCCTGCTCGAGGTCGGCGCGGTGCCCGACGGCCTCCTCGAGGGCGTTCGCGGCGGCGCTGATCTCCTCGGTGAGTTGCTCGTGTTGTGCTCGCACCTGCGCGGCCTGCGCTCGCAACTCCTGTGGGTCGCGGGAGGAGTCGGTCTCGTCGTGCTGGTCGTCCTCGGACAGCAGGCGCACCCGCTCCGCGGCGAGACGGGCCGTCGCCTGGACACGCTCGCCGAGCGACGACAGTGCGAACCATTGGTCCTGCGCCCGAGTCAGGGCGGGGGCTGCGTCGGCGGCCTCCTGTTCGAGCCGCTCGAGCCGGCCGCGCGCCTGCTCGAGGGCCTTCTCCACCGCCGCCTGGCGATCCTTGAGCGCCGTCTCGTCGGCCAGTTCCTGCTCCAGCGTGCTCGTCAGCTGTGCCAGGTCGTCGGCGAGCAGGCGCAGGCGCGCGTCGCGCACGTCGGCCTGGATCGTCGCCGCCTTGCGCGCCGTCTCGGCCTGCCGGCCGAGCGGCCCGAGCTGTCGGCGGATCTCGCTGGTCAGGTCACCGACGCGGTTGAGGTTGGTCTCCATCGCGTCCAGCTTGCGGATCGCGCGTTCCTTGCGCTTGCGGTGCTTGAGGACCCCGGCGGCCTCCTCGATGAAGCCGCGCC
>CAZMLG010000189.1:5827-6116 GCA_964566985.1 uncultured Intrasporangiaceae bacterium | reverse complement strand
CCCGCACCTACGACGCGCTGGAGGTGCGGATCGCGCGCCTGCTGGAGCAGGAGAAGCTCGACGCGGTGCGCCCGGAACTCAACGGCAACCAGATCGCGCAGATTCTCGGGATCGATCCGGGCCCGGTGCTCGGACGGGCCTACAAGCACCTCTTGTCCTACCGCCTGGACCAGGGTGAGGTCGGCGAGGAGGCCGCGACGGCCGAGCTGCTGCGCTGGTGGGCGCAGCAACCAGAGTCCCAAGAGGCCGACGGCTGATTGAGCCGTCGGGTTGCGGTCGCCTCCCTGCC
>CAZMLG010000189.1:0-5727 GCA_964566985.1 uncultured Intrasporangiaceae bacterium | reverse complement strand
GGCTGATTGAGCCGTCGGGTTGCGGTCGTCTCCCTGCCGGCTGATTGAGCCGTCGGGTCGCGGTCGTCTCCCTACCGGCTGATTGAGCCGTCGGGTTGCGGTCGTCTCCCTGCCGGCTGATTGAGCCGTCGAGACGCAGTCGAGACGTGTCGAAATCCGGTGACGTGCCCCTGGGACCGGACCGCGCACAGTCGGCGCCCCCGCCTCGCGCGTCGACCCTCCCCGCCACGGACCGAGTGGAGCTCAGACGGTGAAGGCCTTCCGGAAGTCGCTCACGGCCCGTGTCGGATCGCCGCTGGCGAAGCCCTCGAGCCCGATCGTCCCGGCATACCCGAGTCGGTCGAGCGCAGAGGCGATCGCCGGATAGTTGATCTCGCCGGTCCCCGGTTCCCGCCGGCCGGGCACATCGGCGACCTGGATCTCGCCGACCCAGGGGAGGGCGTCGCGGCACAGCTCGATGAGGTTTCCCTCGCCGATCTGGGCATGGTAGAGATCGAGCATCATGCGCAGGTGCGGGCTGTCGACCGCCTGCACCAGCGCGAGGATGTCCTGCGCCCGAGCGAACGGCACGCCCGGATGGTCGACCCGGGTGTTGAGGTTCTCGAGCACGAACGTGACCTCGTGCTTCTCGCCGAGGCGGGCCACCTTCTGCAGCGTCTTGACCGCCGAGGCCCACATCGCGCCCGTGACGGTCTCGACGGGGGTGACCGGCAGGCCGCGCGAATCCAGACCGGTGCCGTGCAGATTGAGGCGAGGTATGCCGAGCCGCCGGGCCACGCGCACCGAGCGCTCGGCCGTGACGAGCAACTCCTGGACGGCCTCCGGCACCACGAGACCGCCGGTCACGTAGCCGGTCATCGACGAGTAGACCGCACCCTCTTCGCGCAGTTGCGCGAGCATGTCGATGTCGTGGCGGGTCCAGTCCCACATCTCGATCTGCATATCCAGATCGGTGAGTTTGCGCACGCGGGCCGAGAACGGCTCGTCGACGAACAGCATCTCGGCGCAGGCGGCCAGGGTGAAGGGTCCGCACGCGCCACGAGTGGTGGCCATGCCGCATTCTCCCGCACATGGCGGGCCGGGGCCGGACGAATCGCCGGGGCGATTCGCCCGAGCGAGGCGACGCTCCTGAAGCCCTACGACACGACCTACATCCCGTCGCCGGTGCCGCACCGGTTCCACAACGCCGGAGACGGCCCGTTGCGCATCCTGTGGGTCTATACCTCCCCGACCGTGACCAGGACCTTCACCGACACCGGGGTCACCGTCGCGCACCTGTCGGGCGAGGACCTCATGGGCTGAGTGATCCGTGACATCTGGCACGGGACGGCATTGACCCCGCCGGGTATCCTGAAGGTGCGACGTCGACGAGGGGCGACGACGCAGGCGAGCAGGAGGTGCTCCGTGGGTGCAGTAGTGGATGTCGTCGAGGTGGCGGCACAGCCGATCGCCGCGGTGTCGATCGCGGCGATGGCCGCCAGCATGTTCACCCGCGGCCCGCGCCGCCACGTCCACGCGATCGTGGCGATGGCCGTCGCCGCGGTGCTCGGCCTCACCCTCGCGAGTTGGGTCGTGCATCCCGCTGCGGCGCTCAGCCTGGCGGTCCTCTGGTCTTATGCCTGGGCCTCTCCGCGCAAGTCCTGGCGCCCGATGGTGCGCGGTGCCGTCGGCATCGTCGTGTTCGGATTCCTCGGGGCGTTCTGGGTGGTCTTCCCGGCCAGTTGGCTCATCGCGATCTGGTTCCTCAGCCGCGGCCCGCGCCTGATGTTCGGCGGGTGCAACCGGTCGCCGAAGGTCCGCCTCGACAAGACCGAACGGAAGGGGAAGCGCGACACCGTGTCTGGCAAGAACAAGGGTGACGACGTCCCGGCCTCCGAGCAGACGGTGCCATCGACGGCGGCAGAGGTGCCCGACCTGTATGCCATGGCGCACGACATCCGCGTGCCCAAGGATTGCCGCGCCCAACTGGTCGACCTGCGCGACCGGTGCCGCGAGACCTCCTCCTACCTGACCGAGCGTGGCCTGAGCGAGGGCCGGCTGGCGCACTCGATCCACCAGATCCAGCACGTGTTCGCGCCGGACGCCGTGCAGGCCTACCTCGAGTTGCCGCCGACGATGGCCAACGTCGCACCACTGGAGGACGGCAAGACCGGCCACCAGATGCTCACCGAACAACTCGACCTGCTGCTCACCGGGGTCGCCGACGTGATGTCCGAGGCGACCACGATCGGCGGGGAGAACCTCAAGGCCAGCCAGCGCTTCCTGCGCGACAAGTTCGGGCCGAAGTCCGACGACCTCTCCCTCTGACCCGACCGGTCGACCCATCTCGCGAGCGTGCCACCCGGGCCACTACGGCTGGTCGAGCGCCTTGATGCGATCAGGGAGCGAGGGCGGATCGAGACCGAGCGAGTATGCGCCGCCGCGCCGGCGGTATGCCCGACGTAGTTCCGCACGTTATAGCGCGACATACCGTCAACACCCGGCTGACATCGTCACGAATGTTGACGGTCTATTGCGTTATAGGGCCCTGTGCGGTGCGGGCGGCGCGTGGCAGTGGGCGGTGCTCAGCCGATCCAGGGGTTGTGCAGGCTGATGCCGACTGCTTCGAAGTCGGCGGTATTGCGGGTAGCGAGTGTGGCCCGCCGCGATGCACAGATCGCCGCGATCTGTGCATCGGCCGCGGAGATCGGCCGGCCGGCCCCTTCGCGGCCGGCTACGACCTCGCCGTATCGGCGTGCTGCGTGGACGTCGAAGGGCAGGATCACGTCGTTGAAGTCGGCGAACACCATGGCCGCAGTCGCCGCCAACCGATCTCTGCGTGAGCCCGCAGGCAGCCGAGCAATGCCATAGTCGACCTCGGCGAGAGTGACCGCCGTGGTGTGCAGTCGTCCCACCGTCTCGACCCATGCGGCGACGTGTCCGTCCGGCTTGTCGCGCATCATCTCCCAGACGATGTCGGTGTCGATGACGATCACGACGAGCCCGGCAGATCGGCCGCGCGTGGCATGTCCCGCCGGGCAGGGATGTCCAACTCGACACCACCCAGTCCGGCGAAGCGTTCCCGGATCACCTGGCCCAGGTTGGGTCGGTCGTCCTCATCGTCGGCGAGGCTCTCGGTCAGGATTGCCCGTACCTCGGCCTCCATCGACCGCCCGTGCCGCGCGGCTCGCACCTTCAATCGGGCCGTGACGTCCTCGTTCAGGTCACGCACGCTGATCGCCGCCATCACGATCACCTCCTGCTATCAATGCTAGCACTCTACGTCTGCAGGACCACGACTCGAAGCTGTGGTGAGCGACCTTTGGTGGGACCACGAAGACGCTGCGCACATCCGCGGTCGCTCGGCCCGTGACCGGGCGCTCGGGTCACCTCGGTATCCGGATCGTCGAGGCGGTGAGTGGACTTGTGGGACGTCTGCCGGCTCTCGTGTCCTGACCTCGGTGCCGCACGAACAGCACTGGGCCATGAGATCTTCGACCTGATCTGGAACCTGTGCGCTCTTGCCAATGCGACGGGCATCGACGTCGAGGACGCGGCGCGCGCCAAGATGAGGCTCAACGCCAACCGCACCTGGGTCAGCAGCCGCGACTGACCGGTGAAGAGTCAACCGGGCTGTGGCCCGGCGACTACCGGCCGCCGCGGTCCATGATCTTGGTCAGCTTGGCGTCGACAGCCTCAGTGATGTCGATGCCCATCAGCCCCGCGGTCACGGCGGCCGAGATGACGACATCGGCGAGTTCTTCGGCGACTTCATCCTCAGTGGCTGAGGATCGGGCCAGTCCCAAGTAGCGCCTGATCTTTTGCACGGCCTCACCGGCCTCCTCGGCGACGACCAACGTGTTAGACAGCACTGCACGCTCTGCTTCTCGCTCGTGGACGTTTGCGGTGATCGTGGCAAGTCGCGGATCGCCGGAGACCAGCCCGCACACATTCGGCTCGGAAAGCATCGCCCGAGCATACCGGCCGGCGGCCAACCGGTATCCGGTGATCGTGAGCAGCCAACGCCTACGCTCCCGGCACCCACCGGGGCTTCGTAGCCGGGCAACTCCCAGCCGTGGGCTTTCCCCCAGGTGCGTCGTCACGTTTCGTGTCGGGCCGTGGTCAGGCGAGGCTGCATCCTTGCCGGCCGTACCGCGCCAGGCAGTGCCACAGCCACTTGACTGCTTGCGGATCGTGGGTGTTCGACCTGGAGGCAGCGGCCAGCCGGGCTGGAGTGATCTCACCGCCGAGCCTGCGCGCCAGCTCGACCGGCACCGGGCCGCGATACTCGGGATCGATCGCATCCGCCGTGGCTCGATAGCCGGGGTGAACCAACACCGGGCATCCGTGCCGATCGAGGATCCCTCGGTCAGCGAGCAGGCACAGCTCGTCCAGCCTCCCGTGGCCTCCGACCGCCTCAGGGTGGTAGACACTGTCAGGCCAGCAGAAGCTGGCGCGCGCAAGGACCTCGGGCCGCAGCTTCAGGTATGCGGAGCCGAAACGCGGCGCTGCGCCGTACGGGTCATCGCGGCGGTTCCATGCCCCGTAGATCGGGCGGTCGGCAGGGTCTGCGTCGTCGTACCGCCCCTGAAAGATCCGGCTCTCCCAGCGCTGTCGATCACCACCCGGCCGGGCGGTGAGGCCACCGTTGGAGGTCCCGGTGACCCACTGACTCCAGTAGGCACCTGCTGCCACGATCGCATCGAGCACTGTCGAGCGGGCGCACCGGACTCAGTGCGGCGCTCGGGCGATGACGGTGATCGTGCCGGGAGCGATCTCGGTGAACCCTGCGTCGCGCACGGCTGCCAGACGGTCACCGTCCCAGGCCTCGGCGGGATGGTGCACCGCGTCCGCGAGCCGTCGCCACGTCAGCTCGTCCGCCCGTATGCCGTGGCAGGGATAGCCGGCCGCGGCCCACCGGTCCAGCGCGTCCGGCGTGGTGCCGGCCATCAGCGCTGCGGCGATCATCGCGGCGTGACCGGTCTGGGCCATGGACTTGCCGAGCGTCATGACGGGTTCGGGAGGCAGCCACATCTGCAGCGTGCCGTCACCGGGAGCCGGCGACGGGTCGTCGATCGGAGCATCGGTCCCGCCGACCTGCAGCCGGGAGATCCGCTTGTCCAGTGCGGAGGCACGGCCGGGCACCAGCGCGCGCACCTGCGTGTCGCCGCTGGTCAGGGTGATGCCCGGCAGCTCCTGGGCCGCCTGCCAGTGAGCGCCGCGGGCCCGGCGGGTGACCTTGCGGATGTGCCCACGGGCGTACTCGGCGATCGTTTCGTGCCACGGACCGCCCTCGGCCGAGCGCGGGTCGAGGCAGATCGCCACGGCGGCCGAGGCGCTCAGCGCGATCGCGTCGTGCCAGCTCGGCGGCGTCCCGCGCTCCAGTCGCAGCACCAGCTGCAGGGCCCGCACCTCGTCGGGCGCCTCGCCGCGGTCCGCGACGACGCCCCGCTCGTCGAGGGCCAGCCACTGCGCATACCGCTGCCGCACGGGCTCCAGGACGTCGGTGGGAAGGTCACTCACCGGCCCATCATCGCGAATCGGCCTCGAGCAGTTTGCGGTGCGCCGCCCGGCGCGCCGCCTGCTGCGCAGGATCCGGCACCGGGAGGGACGCGATGAGGCGCTTCGTGTAAGGGTCGTGCGGGTCCGCGAGCACCTGCGATCCGATGCCCTTCTCGACGAGTTCGCCGTGATAGAGCACCCCGACCCGGTGCGCGAGCATGTCGACGACGGCCAGGTCGTGGCTGA
>CAZMLG010000188.1:0-6136 GCA_964566985.1 uncultured Intrasporangiaceae bacterium | reverse complement strand
CTGTGGAGTAGCTGCGCTCGCGCCCGATACGGTTGCGGTAGCGCACGTGCACCTTGTGGTTGCGTCCATGCAGCAGGGCGTGGCGCGCCCGCTGCGGCAGCGCACGCCACGGGGTGTCGAGGGAGAACTTCAGCTCGTCCGCGAGCGCGCCGATGACCCGGAGGAAGTAGTCGGCGGAGGATTTGCCCTGCGCCCACGGCAGGATGGCCCCCTCCCGGATCGATTTGTCCTGGTCGGGCACGACGAGGTCCTCGTCGACCTCCAGCTCGGTGCCGATCCCGGTGCACGCGGGGCAGGCGCCGAACGGGCTGTTGAACGAGAAGGACCGCGGCTCGATCTCGTCCATGGCCAGGGGGTGCTCGTTGGGGCACGCCATCTTCTCGGAGAACCGCTGCTCACGGTCGGCGCCGCCCTCCTCCCGGTCGACGTAGTCGACGACCATCGTCCCGCCGGCCAGGCCGAGCGCCGTCTCCACCGAGTCGGTGAGCCGCTGTTTGGCCTTGGCGTCACCGCCACGTGCCACCAGCCGGTCGACGACGACCTCGATGGTGTGCTTCTTCTGCTTGGTGAGCTTGGGGGGCTCGCGCAGCGAGACGACCTCACCGTCGACCCGTGCCCGCGCATAACCCTTCTGCAGCAGTTGCGCGAACAGATCCTGGTATTCGCCTTTGCGGGCGCGCACCACCGGCGCGAGCACCTGGAACCGGGTCCGGTCCGGCAGTTCCAGCAACCGGTCGACGATCTGCTGCGGGGTCTGCCGCCCGATCGGCGCACCACACGTGGGGCAGTGCGGGCGCCCGACCCGCGCGAACAGCAACCGCAGGTAGTCGTAGACCTCGGTGATCGTGCCGACCGTCGACCGCGGATTGCGGTTGGTGGACTTCTGGTCGATCGACACCGCGGGCGACAGGCCCTCGATGAAGTCGACGTCCGGCTTGTCCATCTGCCCCAGGAACTGCCGGGCGTAGGCCGACAGCGACTCGACGTAGCGCCGCTGGCCCTCGGCGAAGATGGTGTCGAACGCCAACGACGACTTGCCCGAGCCGGACAACCCGGTGAAGACCACCAGGGCGTTGCGCGGGATGTCGATCGAGATGTTGCGCAGGTTGTGTTCCCGGGCGCCACGCACCTGGAGGGTTTCGTGGGCCGGGACGGGACGGGGTGACGCGGTGGGGACTGGCACGCGAACAATCGTAGATCCCCCCACCGACGACCACCCACTCCTAGGCTCGTGGACATGACCGACGCCACAGCAGACTCCACCCCACAGTCCACCACCGGCACCGACACGCCGCCTCGCGTGCCGATCGAGGAATACGCGATCATCGGCGACACCGAGACGGCCGCCCTGATCAGCCGGGCCGGATCGATCGACTGGCTGTGCCTGCCGCGGTTCGACAGCGCGTCGTGTTTCGCCGCCCTCCTGGGAACCCCCGACCACGGGCGGTGGCTGCTCGGCCCCACCGGCGAGGCGACGAGCACTCGGCGCTACCTGGAGAACACGCCCGTGCTGGAGACGGTGCACGAGACGGCCACCGGCCGGGTCAAGGTGACCGAGCTCATGCCGCTCGGCCACGAGCGCGCGGACATCCTGCGCATCGTGGAGGGGCTCGACGGCGAGGTCGAGATGACCCACGAGCTGATCGTCCGCTTCGACTACGGCCGGGTCCGACCGTGGATGTCCCACCACCCCGGGCACGCCCGCGACACCGACGTCCTCACGGCGATCGCGGGGCCCGACATGCTGGTGCTGCGCGGCACCCGCCTCCCCCGGGCCGACGACGGACGCCACCGCGACCACTTCACCGTGAAGGCCGGAGAGACCTACGAGTTCATGCTCAACTGGTTCCCCTCATGGCGCGAGATCCCCGAACCGCTGGACATCGCCGAGCGGATACGGCAGACCACCCGGACCTCCCGCGAGTGGGCCGATGCCTGCACCTACGACGGCCCGTACCGGGACGCCGTGGTGCGCTCCCTGCTGACCCTGCGGCTGCTGACCGACAGCGTGCGAGGCGGCATCGTGGCGGCGCCGACCACCAGCCTGCCGGAGGATTTCGGGGGCGTGCGCAACTGGGACTACCGCTTCTGCTGGCTGCGGGACGCCTCGCTGACCCTCGAGGCGCTGCTGCAGGCCGGATTCGACGACGCGACGGATCTGTGGCGCGACTGGCTGGTGCGGGCCCTCGCCGGGGACCCCGAGGACATGCAGATCATGTATGCCGTGGACGGCGGTCGCGAGTTGCCCGAGCGCGAACTCGGTCACCTGCCCGGATACGCCGGGTCGGCACCGGTGCACATCGGCAACGGCGCCGTCGACCAGAAGCAGACGGACGTGCTCGGCGAGGTCATGATCGCCCTGCAGGACGCACGCGATCGCGGACACACCGAGTCGGCGAGAAGCTGGGCGGTCCAGCGCTCCCTCGTGGACCAGTTGGCACGCAACTGGGAGGAGCCGGACAACGGCCTCTGGGAGATCCGCGGGCCGTTGCGCCATTTCACGCATTCTCGCGTCATGGTGTGGGCGGCGTTCGACCGCGCGATCCGGGCCGTCGAGCGGCACGGACTGGACGGCCCGGTGGACCGGTGGCGCGAACTGCGGGACAAGGTGCGCGAGGAGGTGCTCACGAAGGGCTTCGACGAGTCGATCAACTCGTTCGTGCAGCACTACGACACCACCGACGTCGACGCGAGCCTGCTGGTGATCCCCCTGGTCGGGTTCCTGCCCGGCGACGATCCGCGCGTGCAGGGCACGATCGAGCGCGTCGAGCAGGAACTCATGACCGACGGCCTGCTGCTGCGCTACCGCACCGAGGGTGGGGTGGACGGGCTTCCCGGTCGCGAACACCCGTTCCTCGCGTGCTCCTTCTGGCTCGTCGGCGCCTACGCCCTGGCCGGGCGGCTCGACGACGCGCACATCCTGATGCGCCGCCTCGTCGGGCTGTGCAACGACGTGGGCTTGATCTCCGAGGAGTACGACCCGCAGAATCACCGCATGGTCGGCAACTTCCCGCAGGCGTTCAGTCACCTGACGCTGGTGCGGGCGGCCATCATGATCCACGAGGCGGAGAAGGGGTCCGGGCAGTGAGCTACGACGGCAGAGTGACCGCCGGAGGGCCGGCGCAACGGCGCGATCTCGACGCGCTGGTGATCCGCAAGCGCGCGGTGTCGCAGATGAGCAACAACGTCTATCTGCTGACCTGCCGGGCGACCGGGCACAGCCTGCTCGTCGACGCGGCCGACGACTGGACCGCGATCGCGCAGATGGTCGACGACGCCGACACCCGCGTCGAGACGATCGTCACGACGCACCGGCACTGGGACCACGTCCGCGCGCTGCCGGACGCCGTCGAGGCGACCGGTGCGGCCACGGTCGCGGGGGCCGACGATGCCGACCAGCTCCCCGTGCCCGTCGACCGCCCGGTGCGGCACGGCCACCGGGTGCAGGTCGGCGACGTGACCCTCGACGTCGTCCACCTGCGCGGGCACACGCCCGGCTCGATCGCGCTCGCCTACGACGACCCGCACGGCCACGTCCACCTGTTCAGCGGCGACTCGCTGTTCCCCGGAGGTGTCGGGGCCACCGATCACGCCGACTACCAGTCGTTCCCGCAGTTGATCGACGACGTCGAGCATCGGGTCTTCGACGTCTACGACGACCGCACCTGGGTGTATCCCGGCCACGGCGACGACACGACGCTCGGTGCGGAGCGGCCACACCTTCGTGAATGGCGCGAGCGGGGCTGGTAGCCGGCCGTCAGGCCGAGTAGCCCTTCGGCGGGATCAGTGACGCCAACTGGTCGAACGAGAGCCAGTAGTGGTTGTTGCCACCGAAGTTCGCCGGGTCGGCGATGTAGGCCTGCCAGAGGTCGGGGTTGTACCCGATCACCGTGAAGTAGTGGTAGATCGTCTGGTTCGACGGGTAGCCCGGCGGCTGGTTGCCGGGAGGCGCGACGATGTTGGCGACGAGGGCGTATCCGCGGTCGACGTTGAAGGTGATGTCCCGCCAGAGCAGGTCCTTCTGCGCCTGCGTCGGAGGGTCGTCGGGGATGTTCTTGGTCTCGTACCACCCGACATAGCTGTCGAGGACGCCGGTCACCTGGCCGATGTAGTCGGTGCCGGCGACGGTGGTGCCGAGCTGCGCGGCGAGCGTTCCCTGGCTCGGGTAGATCCCGCGGCACGTCAGCGCGATCCGTGTGGCCGCCGGGCCACACCAGTAGCCGGTCTCCTGCGCCTGGTACTCGTGCGGGAGCACCTTCCAGTTCGCCGCGTCCGCAGGCGCCCTCGAGGCCACCCCCGCGGTGAGAAGGGCACCGGCGGTGCCGGCCAGCAGGTTTCTGCGCGTGATCGTGGTCATGACACTTCCTCGGGTTCGTCGACGGGGCCGTGTCCCTACTGTGCCGAGAGATTTTCATCTCGGACAGCATCTTGACGCAGAATTTACCGATTCCGGGAGTGCTCCCCTGCCCCCACGTCCGAGGCCACGGTCCTCGCGTGTTGGGATGAGTGAGTGACCTCACCACTTCCCACTGCCTATGTCGATGTCCCCGTCGCCGGTGTCTGGGCCGACCCCTCGTCGCCTCGGGAGGTGGATGCCCTGATCCTGACCGACTCCCCCGACCACGCCGGGTGGCTCGCCGCCATGGATGCCATGCCCTCCCTCGATGAGGGCCGCCTCGGGCTGCTCGACCGCTACGAGACCGAGGTCCTGCGGGACGAACCGGTCCTGGTGCGGGAGTCGACGCCCGACGGATGGAGCCTGGTGGTGTGTCCGTGGCAACCGAGTATGAAGGACCCCCAAGGGTATCCGGGATACGTGCGCACGGCGCACCTTCGAGAGGGCGACCCCGGCGCCTACCCGTCCGGGCCCGAGCCGGCCGCCGCGGCCACGGTGGAGGCCCTGCTGGCGCAGGCGCGGCGCCATGTCGGACTGACCTATCTCTGGGGTGGCATCTCCCCCGCAGGGCTCGACTGCTCGGGGCTGGTCTACTTCGCCGCCCGCACGCTCGGCCTGACCGTCCCTCGCGACGCCGGCGACCAGTACGATGCCTGCCTCGACATCCCCCTGGGTGACGTGCGTCCGGGCGACCTGTACTTCTTCGCCGACGAGGGCAAGCCGATCCACCATGTCGGGATCGTCACGGCCCAGGGGCACATGGTCCATGCCCCGAGCACCGGGCACGGCCTCACCGAAGAGCCGCTGCCCGCGCAGCGACGGGCCACGCTGACCTGCGCAGGGCGCCTCCCCGCCCTGCGGTGACCGCGGTCCGTCCGGTGCTGCTCAGCGCAGGTGCAGCTGCAGCGTGGCGTTGGCCGCGTGGTGCGAGGCCCAGCCGCTGCGGGCCCTGTCGTATGCGCGGTTCTGCGACTCGCGACTGCGCGTCTGGGCGCGGTGGCGTGCTCCGTCGCGAACGGCCTTGAGGTTCATCGTCGTCCTTTCACATGTCATCGTGCGGAGATATTCGTCTCCGCAAATGTTCCATCTGAAAGTTTAAACGTCTGGGAACCGCCGGAATTCCGAAAAGCGGCTTCCCGGGGCGAGAGCTTGCTCACACCATCGTCGCCCCGCTCACATCGCCGTCAGGACGTGGCGGCCTTCATCTGCCGCAGCTCCTTCTTCAGATCGCCCAGTTCGTCGCGCAACCGGGCGGCCAACTCGAATTGCAGATCCGCTGCGGCCTGGTGCATCTGGGTCGTCAGCTCCTGGATCAGATCGGCGAGGTCGCCTTCCGGCATCTCCTCCAGCGCGCCCTTGGCCAGCCGTGCGTCGGCCTCCACGGACCCTCGGCCGGACTTCGCGCGGCCTCTCGACTGCGACCGCCCGCTGCCCATCAGGGCATCGGTGTCGGCGTCCTCGCGCTGCAACTGATCGGTGATGTCGGCGATCTTCTTGCGCAACGGGGTCGGGTCGATGCCGTGCTCGGTGTTGTAGGCGATCTGCACCGCCCGGCGGCGGTTCGTCTCCTCGATCGCGGCGGTCATCGACGGCGTCATCGTGTCGGCGTACATGTGCACCTCACCGGCCACGTTTCGCGCCGCCCGTCCGATGGTCTGGATCAGCGACCGTTCACTGCGCAGGAAGCCCTCCTTGTCGGCGTCCAGAATCGCCACCAGGGACACCTCGGGCAGGTCCAGA
>CAZMLG010000187.1:0-6251 GCA_964566985.1 uncultured Intrasporangiaceae bacterium | reverse complement strand
CGAGGAGATCGAGCAGGCGCTGAAGGGCATGCTCAAGCCGGAGTTCGAGGAGGTCGAGCTCGGCACCGCGGAGATCCGCGAGATCTTCCGGTCCAGCAAGTTCGGCAACATCGCCGGTTCGATCGTGCGCAGCGGTGAGATCAAGCGCGGCAGCAAGGCGCGCATCACCCGCGAAGGGGTCGTCATCACCGAGAACATCGAGGTGGCCGGTCTGCGCCGGTTCAAGGACGACGTCACCGAGGTCCGCGAGGGCTTCGAGTGCGGCATCAACCTCGGGTCGTTCAACGACCTGCAGGAGGGTGACCTGATCGCGACGTACGAGATGCGCGAGAAGCCCCGCACCTGACGAAACGCGCAGCGGAGGCGGTGGGCTGAGTGGCCTCGTGAGGGACGAGCGAGGCGTATCGAAGCCTTGGGCGCCGACGTAGGAGGTGCCCGGCCGAAGCGGAGCGTGAGGAGGGCGCGGCGAAGATGTTGCACCTGACGAAACGCGCAGTGGAGGCGGTGGGCTGAGTGGCCTCGTGAGGGACGAGCGAGGCGTATCGAAGCCTTGGGCGCCGACGTAGGAGGTGCCCGGCCGAAGCGGAGCGTGAGGAGGGCGCGGAGAGAACTCGGGCGTAGTTCTGGCTCGGGCGGCGAGGAGTGCTCCTCGCCGCCCGAGGCATGTGTGGACTGCCTTCATGACGTCGAGTGGCACGAGAATGTCGTGCGGGAGGGGCGGACGGTAGGGTGACCTGCCGTGTCCGAATACCTGCTGCTCGTCGCGCCGTCGGTCAACCGGGTCTATGCCGACGCCGCTCCTCGGCTGGTGGAGGCGGAGGCCCGCGTCGCGCTCGGCTCCGCCCTGGGAGCCGACACGGCGGTCGGCCGGGAGCGGATCGCCGGCGTCGACTACGTCACCGCGCAGGTCCCGGACGACCGGGCGGAGCAGGGCGTCCGTGTCCTGTCTGCGCTGTCGGCGGCGCAGGCGATCTTCGCGCGCGAGGGTGATCTGCTGCGCCCGGTGCCGCTGCGGCGGCTGCAGCGTTATCCGAGCGACCTGACCACGATCTTGAAATACCGCGGCAAGACCAACGGGCAGTGGACCCGCTTGGCGCTCGCGGTGACCGCAGCGGCGGGTCGGCGCGAGGGGTGGCCGGACGGCGGCCTGCACGTGCTGGACCCCATGTGCGGCCGGGGGACGACCCTCAACATCGCGCTCGCCGACGGGTTCGATGTGACGGGGATCGATCTCGACCGCAAGGACTACCAGGCCTACACCGCGTTTCTCAAGACCTGGCTGCGGCAGCACCGGCTCAAGCACACCGCGAGCGAGGGTGCGTTGCGCACGTCGGGGACGGCCCGCGGGCGGCGCTTCGACGCCGAGACGGCTCCGAGCAAGGAGGCCTTCCGCTCGGGGGAGACGCAGCGGGTGAGTTTCCTGTGCACCGATACCACCCGCCTCGACGGCTTGCTGAAGTCGGCGAGCGTCGACCTGATCGTCACCGACACGCCGTATGGCGTGCAGCACGGGTCGCACGGCGGCCACCTGTCACGAAGGCCGATGGATCTGTTGCGCTCCGCCCTGCCGGGATGGCTGCGGCTGCTGCGGTCCCGGGGAGCCGTGGGCTTGTCCTACAACCGTCTGGTGGCCTCCCGGGACGATCTCGCGGGGCTGTTGGAGGAGTTCGGCCTGAGCGTCGTGAGCGGACCCGGATTCGACGACCTGCGCCATCGGGTCGACTCCTCCATCGACCGGGACCTGATCGTCGCGCGCAAGGGCTGAGCGCGCCGCCACGAAGGCGGCGGCGAGGTGCAGTGCCGCGCCGGCTGTGAGGAGTGCGGGCAGCGGGCAGGCCACGAAGAGCCCGCTGAGGGCGGCACCGACGCTCGCCGCGGTGATCTTCACGCTTGCGCCGGTGGTGAACACCTGCGCGCGCACGCGAGGGGGTGAGTCCCGATGCCGTATGCCGATCAACGACACGAGGGTGATCGTGGCGGCGCCGGCCGCCGCCATCAACAGGGCGACGACGGCGGCCGGGCCGGGCGGACCGGTCGAGCAGGGCGCCGAGGACCGGGCCCCCGGCCGCGGCCGATGCCGTGAGGCAGGCCACCAGCAGGGGTGGGACCGATGCGGCGACGCCGGCGCTCATGCCCACCAGGAGCAGGGCCGGTGCGGACATCTCGCCCGCGATGCGGGCCGGCGCGCTGCCGAGCAGGTAGGACGCCGGCCCGTAACGTGTTTACATTGATTGCACGTTACATTCAGGATGTGAGCGTGTCTTCCGAATTCGGCGGCAGTCCTCGGGACGCCGCACGACGAGCGGTCGCTGTCCTCGCTGCTCTCGACGGGCCGCCGAAGGCCCGGGCCTCCGGCGTGCGGAGGGCCCTCGAACGCTTCGGAGAGACCGAGGTCGAGACGATCGATGACGCCGCGATCGACGAGCTCGCCCGCGCCGTGCCGGGATTGCGTGCGGTGGTCACGGCCGTGGACACGAGTCGGGCGGCAGCTGCCATCAACGACCTCTTGCAGGCCTACGCCGGGCCGCCGCGGGTGACGGCGCACGGTGGGGCGCCGTGGCACCTGCACGTCGACGCCCGCGACGACGACCCCCTCGCGCCATGGTTCATGGCGTCGACCGCGATGGCTCTCGCCGTGCTGCTCACCGAGTGGCAACAGCCACCGCTGCGGCAGTGTGCGTCGGCGACGTGCGGGCGGGCCTTCGTGCGCAGCACGCAAGGGGCTCCGAGGCGCTACTGCTCCACGACCTGCGGCACCCGCGAGCGGGTCGCTCGGCTGCGTGCGGGGGCCGGCGGGTCGCTGTCCTAGACTCTGCGGTGCGGCGCATGGACCGGCCGCTCTCGCCCCCGTCGTCGGAAGGATGTGCCGTCATGGCCGACCCCGCACGCGCACGCCGGATCGCCGAGCGCATCAAGGCGCTCGTGGCACAGTTCCTCGAACACCGCCTGAAGGACGAGCGGCTCGGATTCGTCACGGTCACCGAGGTGCGCGTCACCGGTGATCTGCAGCACGCCTCGGTGTTCTACACGGTCTACGGCAGTGACCAGGAGCGCGAGGACACGGCGGCCGCGCTCGAGCAGTGGCGCGGCCGGATCCGGTCGCACGTCGGCAAGGGGCTGGGCATCCGGCTCACGCCGTCGCTGGAGTTCCTGCTCGACTCGGTGCCCGAGGGCGCGGCCCAGATCGAGGACGCGCTGCGCGTGGCCCGGCAACGGGACGAGGAGTTGGCCCGTGCAGCGGGGGACGCGAAGCCCGCGGGTGATGAAGATCCCTACAAGAAGCGCTGATCGCCCTCTCGACGGCCTGTTGATCGTCGACAAGCCGGCGGGATGGACCAGCCACGACGTGGTCGGTCGCCTGCGCCGGATAGCCCACACCCGCCGCGTCGGGCACGCCGGCACGCTCGACCCGATGGCGACCGGCGTGCTGGTGATCGGCATCGGTCGCGCGACCAAGCTGTTGACCTACCTCGTCGGCAGCGACAAGTCGTATACCGCGACGATCCGGCTCGGACAGTGCACGGTGACCGATGACGCGGAGGGCGACATCACGTCGGCGGCGGCTGCCACGGGCCTGACCGACGAGGCGGTCGCAGCGGCGGTCGGCGATCTGACCGGAGATCTGCAGCAGGTCCCCAGCGCGGTCAGCGCCGTGAAGATCGACGGCAAACGCTCGTATGCGCGGGTGCGCGGCGGCGAGGATGTGCGCCTGGCCGCCCGGCCTGTGCACGTCGGCCGGTTCGAGGTGCTGGACAGGCGGGACGTGCGATCCGAGGGCCTCGTCGATCTCGACGTGGTGGTCGAGGTGTCCTCGGGGACCTACGTGCGCGCGCTCGCCCGTGACCTCGGGGAGGCGCTGGGTGTCGGCGGCCACCTGATCGCTCTGCGACGCACCCGGGTCGGCCGTTTCACCCTGGACCTCGCCCACGAACTGGAGCCCCTCGGGCAGGTGGACCCGCCGGACCTGCCCATCCTCCCCATGGGGCGCGCGGCCGCCGAGACCCTGCCCGTCCGGTGGATCACGACCGCCGAGGCACGCGACCTGCGCCACGGCAAGCCCCTTGCGTCCCTGGCCGCCTGCGAGACGCCGATCGCGGCGCTGACACAGGAGGACGACCTGATCGCCGTCGTGCAGGACGACGGGCGACGGGCGCGCTCGCGGGTGGTCTTCCCACCGGTCGAGGAGCGCTCCGGAGCGCGGGACTAAAGTTGCGGCCGTGCTTCGCCTCACAGACGTCTCCCAGGTGCCTGCCGACTTCGGGCCCAGCGTGGTCACCATCGGCAACTTCGACGGGGTGCATCGAGGACACGCGGCGCTGCTCGCGGCGGTGACGCAGCGGGCCCGGGATCACGGTCTGCACAGCGCGGCGGTGACCTTCGACCCGCACCCGCTCGCCGTGCTCTACCCACAGAAGGCCCCGCCCCTGATCGGCACGCCTGCCGACAAGGTCGCGCGCATCGGCGCCGCCGGAATCGACGCGCTGCTGGTCATGCCGTTCACTTTGGAGCTCGCCGCGATGACGCCGGAGGAGTTCGTCCGGGACGTCTTCGTCGAGGGCCTGCGTGCCCGGCAGCTGGTCGTCGGACGGGACACCCGCTTCGGCGTGCGCAACTCCGGGAACGTCGACACCCTGCGTGAGCTCGGGCCCACCTATGGTTTCGACGTGCACGTGCTGGCCGACGTCGGTGAGGGACCGCGCTACTCCTCGACCCAGGTGCGGGAGGCACTCGTCGCCGGGGACGTGGATCGCGCCGCCGAGGTGCTCGGCCGGCCGCATGCCGTGAGCGGCGTCGTCGTGCGCGGCCTACAGCGCGGTCGCGTCCTGGGCTTCCCGACGGCGAACCTGTGCGCCGACGTGGCGGGGATGGTGCCGGCGGACGGCGTCTACGCCGGATGGCTGGTGCGCGACGACCGGGGACCAGGCGACCCCGACCGGCGGATGCCGGCGGCGATCTCCGTCGGCACCAACCCGACTTTCGACGATGTCGCGGCCCGGACGGTCGAGGCGCATGTGCTCGATCGGGACGACCTGGAGCTGTATGACGAGCCCGTCCACGTCGAGTTCACCCGGCGGTTGCGGGGCAACACGCGCTTCGAGTCGGTCGACGAGTTGGTCGCGCAGATCGGGTCCGACGTCGACGCCGCCCGGAGGCTGCTGCAGGCCTCGCGGTGACCGCCTTCCTCCCCACATGAGGTTACCGGCGCGTATGGTGGCGTGCCACAGAACGTTTGCCCGGATGACGAGCGCGTCGGCCGGGCAGTAGCGTGTCGCCAAGACACCTCAGCAGAAGCGGGAGCAACCATGGTGATGTCCGTCGCGCAGGAACGTCCTGACCTGGAGCTGATCGAGCAGCGTGCCCAGTCCGTCGCGCATCTGTTCCTCGACCGTGTCGGCCGGACCCCGTATGCCGAGGCCTACCGTTATCCGAGTGGCGACACCTGGAAGTCGATCTCGTGGAAGCAGGTCGACGTGCGCGCCCGCAACATCGCGGCGGGCCTGATCTCGCTCGGTGTCGAGCTCGAGGACCGGGTGGCGTTGGCCGCCGCGACCCGGCTGGAATGGGCGCTCACCGATCTGGCCGTCATGCTGGCCGGCGCCGCGACCACGACGATCTATCCGACGACCACGGTGTCGGACGTGCACCACATCCTGCGCGACTCCGGCAGCAAGGTCGTCTTCGCGGAGAACGACGACCAGTTGGCCAAGCTGCGCGACATCGGCGACGAACTGCCGGACGTCGTCAAGGTCGTGACCTTCGACGGTGCCGGCGACGGCGACCAGGTCATGACGCTCGACGAGTTGGAGAAGCAGGGGGAGGCCCACCTGGCCGAGCACTCCGACGTGATCGAGCAGCGGGTCGCTGCGCTGACCCCGTCGCATCTGGCCACGCTGATCTACACCTCCGGCACCACGGGCCGGCCCAAGGGCGTGCGCCTGCCGCACGACGCGTGGACCTACGAGGCCGCCGCGGTCGACTCGGTCAAGCTGTTGAACGCCGACGACCTGCAGTATCTCTGGCTGCCGCTGGCGCACGTCTTCGGCAAGGTGCTGCTGACGCTGCCGCTGCAGATCGGGTTCCCCACGGCGATCGACGGGAGGGTCGACAAGATCGTGGAGAATCTCCCGGTCGTGCGGCCGACCTGGATGGGCGCAGCCCCGCGGATCTTCGAGAAGGTCTACGGCAAGATCACCACGATGATGGCCGACGAGGGCGGAGTGAAGGCGAAGCTGTTCGACTGGGCCAGCGCC
>CAZMLG010000186.1:0-6290 GCA_964566985.1 uncultured Intrasporangiaceae bacterium | reverse complement strand
TTCGAGCTGGACGGCACCTTCCCCCACCACGAGGCCAACCCCCTGGAGCCGGAGAACCTCGTCGACCTGCAGCGGGCCGTGCGCGAACGTGGGGCCGACCTCGGGCTCGCCTTCGACGGCGACGCGGACCGGTGCTTCGTCGTCGACGAACGGGGCGAGCCGGTGCCGGCGTCGGCGGTCACCGCGATGGTCGCCGGCCGTGAGATCGACCGGCTCGTCGCCGAGGGCGCCCATGCGAGCGACGTCGCGATCGTCTACAACCTCATCTCGTCCCGAGCGGTGCCGGAGATCGTCGCCGAGCACGGAGCCCGTGCGGTGCGCACCCGCGTGGGGCACTCCTACATGAAGGCCCGCATGGCACAGGAGGACGCCGTATTCGGCGGTGAGCACTCCGCCCACTACTACTTCAAGGACTTCTGGTTCGCCGACACCGGGATGCTGGCCGCGATGCACGTCCTCGCCGCGCTGGGCGGCCAGGACGCTGCGCTGTCCCGCCTTGCTTCGGCCTACACCAGGTATGCCGCGTCCGGCGAGATCAACTCCACCGTCGACGACGCCGCGGCCGCCACCGAACGGGTCCGCGACTGGGCCCACCGCGAGGGCGGGGTCGTCGAGGACACCCTCGACGGACTCACGCTCACCCACGACGATGCGCCCATGTGGTGGCTCAACCTGCGGGCCAGCAACACCGAACCGCTGCTGCGCCTCAACGTCGAGGCGGCCGACTCTGTCACCATGGAACGGGTGCGGGACGCCGCGCTCGGCCTGGTCCGCCGGACCTGATGAGGAGAACATCGATGAGCTCACCGACGATCGAACCGTGGCTGCGCGACATCCTGCGCTGTCCGGTGTGCCGACAGGAACTGGTCGACGGCACGTCGGCGGGCGGGGCCCCGGAGTTGCAGTGCGCCTCGGACTGCGGTGAGCCCGGTGTGCGCCGGGGCTACCGCGTGGACGACGGGATCCCGGTGCTCCTGGCCGACGAGGCCCGGGTCTTCCGCGCCTGACCTCATGGCCTTCATCGACGACTCGCTGCTCGACGACCCCGACGAACTGGCCCGGCACGACACCCGGGACACTCTGCGTGCGCTCGCGACCGCCGGTGCCCAGGTGCGCGAGGCGATGACCCTCGCCCGCGAGGCGGGCATCGAGAAAGTCGCCTCGGGCGAGCGCCCTCGGTCGGTGCTCGTCGCGGCCCTCGGCGGCAGCGCCGTCGTCGCGGACGTCCTCGAACTGCTTGCCGAACCGGGCTCGCCGGTGCCGGTCACCGTGCGGCGCAACGTCCCGCTGCCCGGGTGGATCGGGCCGCTCGATCTGGTCATCGCGGTGTCCCTGTCGGGCAACGCCGAAGGTCCCGTCGCCATCGCGCGAGAGGCGGCCCGACGCGGCGCCGCCCTGCTGACCGTGGGTGCACAGGACTCGCTGCTCGCCGAGACCTGCCGTGCCGCTCGCGGTGTCCACGTCGGCGTGGGACGGGGGCGCACCTCGAGCCGGACCTCGTTGTGGTCGTTGCTGACCCCGGTGTTGCTCGCCGCCTCCTCACTCGGCCTGATCGATCTGGCCGAGGACGTGCTGCCGCAGGCGGCCGACGCGCTCGACGGCCGCGCGGAGGAGTGCCGCCCGTCCTCCGAGTCGTTCATCAACCCGGCCAAGGTCACGGCGGTGCAACTCGCCGAGACGGTGCCGATGGTGCTGGGTGACAGCCACCTGACCGGGGTCGCCGCGCTCCGGTCGGCGTCGATGTTCGCCCGCACCGCCCGTATGCCGACGACCTGGGGCGAGCTGCCCGACGCCGCCTCGCAGGTGGTCGCCTGCTTCGACGGGCCGTTCACCGCCGGCGGCGGGGCAGGCTCACGCGGGCGACCGGCCGGCATCGGTGACGTCTTCGCCGACCCGTTCCTCGACGGCCCGGCACAGCCGAGCCTGGGCCTGGTGATGTTGCGCGATGCGGCACACCGGCCTCCGACTCCCGAGGACGGGCGGCGCGATGCGATGACCGACGCGCTGCTGGAGACCGCCCGCAGCGCCGGAGTGCGCGTCATGGAGATGACCGTCGATCCGGGTCACCCCGTCGTGCGGCTGGCCCAGCACCTGGCGATGCAGGACTACATCGCGACCTATCTGGCGATCGGGCTCGGTCTCGACCCGGCGGTCTCCCCGCACGTCGCCGACCTGCACGACCGCACTCGCGAACTCGGTCTCTAGCGTCAGGCCGCCTCAGCGGCACGCCGCCGGCGGGAGCGGATCAGCAGGATCAGCAACGTCGTGCCGCCGGCGATCAGAGCCAGCCCGAGCGCCGCCACATCGATCGGCAGGACGTAGGCGTCGTTGCGGTAGGTCCGCTGGTAGCCCGCGTCACTGGCGGCGCGGTCGAACGTCAGGTCCGAACGGATCCCGTGTGCGGGATCGGCAAACGTCTGCTCGATCGTGGTGAGGTAGGGCGTCGTCTTCAGCAGTCGACGCAGTTCGGCGCTGTGCACTCCGTGGCGGTCGACCTTCCCGGCATACTCCACGACCGGTGCGGTCGCGCCCTCGCGGACCGTCGAGCTGGGGTCCGTGCGCTGCACCCGGTGCTTCGCGAGTACGTAGGTGGTCACGCCCTGAGGCGTGGTGGCCGCGCGCGACATGCGCATCGGATAGATCAGTCGATCACTTGTGAATTTCATGACCAGTGGCGGGATCTCGCCCTCGAGATGACGGCCCTTCGCGGTCAGGCGCACCGCGACGAACGACCACTTCATCTGCACATAGGGCTTCACCTGCTTCGCGATCGAGGACTTCATCCGGTAGTCGTGCCGATGCAGCCAGGCCGCGAGGGCCTTCGGGTCGTCGGCCTGCAGGATCGTCGCGTCCAGCGGCCCCAGGTGCACCGTGCGCAGCGCATGCACGGACGACCCCACCGCGGCCGGCCCGCGATCGGCCGAATCGGGCCCGACGAGCACGGGCGGACCGAACAGGTGCCAGTCGGTCTGCTGCCGGGGGCGCGAGGCCCACATGAGGTCCTTGAACGTCTGGTCGTCTCCCAGGGAGACCTTCGCCGGCGCGGGCGTCGGCACGACCAGGCCCACGTCGTCACCGTCGGAGGTGAGCCCGAGTTGCATCTCGATCGTCTCGGTGCCGCCGTCGTGGGTCACCAGAGCGGTCTCTTGGGTGACGGTGGTGCGCACTCCGCCGGGGCCCACGACCCCGCCGCAGGCACACGCCTGAGCCGGTGGGGTGACCGCGAGCAGCATCAGCGCCAAGCCCGCGGTGATGACGGCGGCGATCAGGTGGGAGACGATTCGGCGCATGTGCCTGGGAGGGTACGGCCCGTCGATCGGTTCCGCACCTTCTACGCTTTGCTCGTGACGCACTTCGACCTGGCCATCGTCGGCACCGGCTCCGGCAACTCCCTCGTGACCCCCGACTTCGACGACAAGAGCGTCGCGGTCATCGAGAAGGGTGTCTTCGGTGGGACCTGCCTCAACGTCGGTTGCATCCCCACCAAGATGTTCGTGTATGCCGCAGAGGTCGCCCTCGGCGTGCGCGATGCGGCGCGCTACGGGGTCGACGCGACCCTCGACGGCGTCCGCTGGCGCGACATCCGCGACCGGGTGTTCGGCCGGATCGACCCGATCGCGGCCGGCGGCCGGGACTACCGGGTGAACGGCCCGAACACCACGGCCTACCTCGGCACGGCCCACTTCACCGGGGAGCGGACCCTCTCGGTCGACGTCGACGGGTCCGCGCACGAGGTCAGTGCGGACCAGATCGTGCTGTCGGTCGGTGCCCGCGCAGTGGTGCCCCCGCCGATCGCGCAGTCCGGCGTGCCCTTCCACACCAGCGACACGGTGATGCGCATCGACGATCTGCCCGCGTCGATGATCATCGTCGGCGGCGGATTCATCGCCGCCGAGTTCGCCCACGTCTTCTCCGCGCTCGGGGTGGAGGTGCAGATCGTCACCCGTGGCCCCGCGATGCTGCGGGCCGAGGACACCGACATCTCACAGACGTTCACGCAGCTGGCACAGAAGCAGTGGACGGTCCACCTGTCGCAGACCGTCGAGCAGGTCCGCGGTGATGCGCACCACGTGCGCGCCACCTTGTCCGGCGGCGACACGATCGACGCCGAGATGCTGCTGGTCGCGACCGGTCGCACCCCGAACACCGAGGAACTGCACCTGGACACGGTCGGGATCGCCACTCATCCGGACGGGCGCATCGTGGTCGACGACTACGGCCGCACGAGCGCCCCCGGCGTCTGGTCGCTGGGCGATGCGAGTTCACCCCACCAGCTCAAGCACGTCGCCAACTCCGAGGCGCGGGCGGTCGCACACAACCTCGTGCACCCGCAGGACCTGCGCGCGTTCGACCACCGGTTCGTCCCGTCGGCGGTCTTCACCCATCCGCAGATCGCCACGGTCGGGCTGACCGAACGGGCCGCCCGGGAGTCCGGCCACGACGTCGTGACGAAGGTGCAGCATTATGGCGACACGGCCTACGGATGGGCGATGGAGGACACCACGAGCGTCGTCAAGGTCGTCGCCGACCGGTCCACCGGGATGCTGCTCGGCGCCCACTTCATGGGCCCGCAGGCGAGCACGCTCGTGCAGCCGGTCATCCAGGCGCTGTCCTTCGGGCTCGGGGTGCACGAGATGGCCCGCGGGCAGTACTGGATCCACCCGGCGCTCACCGAGGTGCTCGAGAACGCCCTGCTCGGCCTCGAGATCGACTGACGTCGCGGCCGGGCCCGCGCGGCGTGCAGCGGGCACCGCAGTAGATTGGCGCCATGGCGCAGCCTCCACCGAAGGACACGAAGGACTGGACCTGGACGCTCACCCGGCGTTGCGACGAGTGCGGCACCACGGCGGGAGACTTCACCGCCGAGCAGGTCCCCTCCGCGATCCGGGACGCCGCGCGGCCCTGGGCCGACGTGCTGGCCGCCCGAGGCGTGCGCGAGCGCCCGGCGCCGACGATCTGGTCGCCACTGGAATATGCGTGCCACGTGCGCGACGTGTGTCGGGTCTTCGACGGGCGGCTGCATCTCATGCTCGACCGCGACGACCCGCCCTTCGACGACTGGGACCAGGACGCCGCGGCGGCGTCGGGTCGCTACGGGGACCAGGATCCCTCGCGGGTGGCCGAGCAGATCCACGAGGCGGCGGACGGCCTGGCCACGTCCTACGAGGGAGTCGCCGGTGGCCGGTGGGATCGCACCGGACAGCGGGGTGGCGGCGCCCGCTTCACCGTGCTGACCCTCGCGCAGTACTGCCTGCACGACCTGCACCATCACCTGCACGACGTGGGAGCCGACGCCGGGAGCTGACCGACTGCCGTTGCGCCGCCGGATTCCGTACGATGGGGCGGTCGGCGTCGGTGATGACCCCACAGGGAGCTTCGGCTCCGCGGCCCAGATGGGCGCGCCGCCACGAACCACGCTGCCCCCGGGCAGAACCGACAAGCAAAGGAGCTGGACGACTCATGTCCTTCGACCACCAGGTGGCAGACCTCTCCCTCGCCGAGGCGGGCCGGCACCAGTTGCGACTCGCCGAGCACGAGATGCCCGGCCTCATGGCTCTGCGTGAGGAGTATGCGCAGGCACGGCCGCTCGAGGGCGCCAAGATCGCCGGATCGCTGCACATGACCGTGCAGACCGCGGTCCTCATCGAGACCCTGACCGCCTTGGGCGCGCAGGTGCGCTGGGCCTCGTGCAACATCTACTCCACGCAGGACGAGGCGGCGGCCGCGGTGGTCGTCGGCCCGGACGGCACGCCGGACGACCCACAGGGGGTGCCGGTATTCGCCTGGAAGGGGGAGACGTTGGAGGAGTACTGGGACTGCACCAACCGGGCGCTGACCTGGCCGGATGCCGGCCCCAACATGATCCTCGACGACGGCGGCGACGCCACCATGCTGGTGCACCAGGGCGTGGAGTGGGAGACCGCGCACCAGGTGCCGCCGACCACCGGCGACGACTCCGAGGAGTTCTCCGTCTTCAAGGCGCTCGTCCGCCGCACGATGGCCGACGACCCGCAGAAGTGGACGCGGATCGCCGCCGGCATCAAGGGCGTCACCGAGGAGACCACCACCGGTGTGCACCGGCTCTACGAACTCGCCCGGGACGAGGCCCTGCTCTTCCCGGCCATCAACGTCAACGACTCCGTCACCAAGTCCAAGTTCGACAACAAGTACGGCTGCCGCCACAGCATGATCGACGGTCTGAACCGTGCGACCGACGTGCTCATCGGCGGCAAGATCGCCGTGGTGTGTGGCTACGGCGACGTGGGCAAGGGCTGCTCGCAGTCGCTCGC
>CAZMLG010000185.1:0-6426 GCA_964566985.1 uncultured Intrasporangiaceae bacterium | reverse complement strand
AGAACCCCGACCTGCAGACGCAGGAGTTCGCCGACGAGATCCGGCAGATGATCCTCGACTGTGTCGAGATGGAGGAACGCTACAACCGTGACCTGCTGCCGGGCGGAATCCTCGGGCTCAACGCGGACTACATCAACACCTACGTCAAGTACCTCGCGGACCGGCGGCTCGAGGAGCTCGGGTTCGACGCGCACTGGGGTGCGAGCAATCCGGCGAAGTGGATGGCAACCGCGAATGACACCCTGGAGTTGGTCAACTTCTTCGAGTCGATCAACACGTCGTACGAGGTCGACGCCAAGGCCTCGTCCTGAGCGCCCGGGAGGCCGCCGTGACCAAGCCCGTCGAGACGAGGCTGACCCTCGCCCACATCATGAGCGCCCATGACACCAATCTCATGGGCACCGTGCACGGCGGCGTCGTCATGAAGCTCGTCGACGACGCGGCCGGCACGGTCTCGGCACGCTATGCGGGAGGCCCGTCGGTCACCGCGGCGATGGACGAGATGGCCTTCATGGAGCCGGTCAACGTCGGCGACGTGCTACGCGTGCTGGCTCAGGTCAACTGGGCCGGCCGCAGCTCCATGGAGGTCGGGGTGCGCGTGGAGGCGACGCGCTGGAACGAGATCACCGACCCGGTACACGTGGCCTCGGCCTACCTGGTCATGGTCGCGATCGATGAGGAGGGCAGGCCCAAGACGGTGCGCGAGCTGCACCCGACGACCGAGGAGGACCGGCGGCGGTTCCGGGAAGCGGAGATCCGCCGCGAACACCGGCTCTCCCGGCGCGCCGCGATCCTCGCCTCCCGAGCCGCCACCGCCGAGCGGGCGGGTGAGGCGGACGCTGCCGGCTGACCGGCCCCCGCCGGGTCAGCGATCCAGGAGCCGGCCGAGTGCCGTCTGCAGTTTGGAGGCGGCACTCGCCCGGCCCACCCCGTGGCTCTCCAGGTATGCCGTGGCGTCGTCGAGGAATGCCATGTCGCCGTCCGCCAACTCGACTTCGAGCTCGGACCACTGTCGGTCCAGCGACCGGTCGAGGAGGTTGCGCGTGACCACACCGTCGTCGCAGCACACGGCGAGCCGGAGGCCTTGCGGGCCGAGCAGGTCGGTCTCGACCCGATGCGTGTCGATCTCGCACACACGGCCCGGCACCACCTCGCGCAGCTCCTGCGCCGCATCGAGCAGCTCCTGCGGCGGGATCTCGGTGTCCGTCAACGGCATCCGGTGCTCCATCCGCCCCTCGGGCCCGTGGGGCCGCTTCAGATGCCATCCGTCGTCTCCGCCGCCGATACGGCGGCGCAGCGTGATCCGGTGTCTGGCGAGACGCAGGTCCGACGTGTCGAAATAGGTCGCCCGCAGCTCGAACGTGCGCGACGGGCCGACCTCGGCGACACCCGGCCATCCCCTGAACGCGGGCACTCGCACGCCCTCGGAGACCGTGAACTTCCGCTCGATCTCCCTCTCTTCGGTCGGTGTGCCCATCGAGGTCATCCTAGGGCCGGCGCCGCCGCCGTCTCGGCCAGCAGCGCGAACGACACGAGCCAGTGTGTGGACATGAAGTCACCGGCGACGATCTCGCCCCGGACCGCGGCCACCCGGCGCGCGGTGACCTCGGCGATCCGCCGCTGCCGGTCGAGCGCCACGTGAGGCGCGAGCAGTCGCAGTTGCCAGGCACGCGAGAGCGCGAGCCCGAAGAGATGCACGGCCTTGCCGTCGGAGCGGTCGCGCACCTGCGGCAGGCCCAGCAACGAGTCCTCCTCGGTGCCGAGCCGCGGCAGGAACCCGTCCAGCCACTCGTCGAATTCGCGCGTCGGCAGCACTCGCCGCATCAGGTCGGCCTCGCAGAGCGCCGGAGACAGGAAGTCGCTCCCGCCCGGCTCCCACTCCACCGGATACCCCTGGTCGGAGCCGAACCATTCCCGGGCGCGGGACTGCACCAGTTCGGGAACACTCTCCTCGTCCGGACCGGAATCTCCCCGCTGCGCGAACGCTTCGTGCAGCAGGCTCAGCGCGAAGGCGAGGTTCGCGTGTTCTCCGCTGCGCACCGGATACGCGACGCGCGGTAGCCACCGCCGCACCAGGTCGGCGACCGCGACCGTCAGCGGCGCGGTCGACGTGCCCCACCCACGAGACGCCGCCGTCCGCGAGCGCCGGGCGGTCGTGGCGAGCTGCGCGGCCCACGCCCAGCCGTAGGGCCGCTCGAAATGCGGGTGCGCCCGCAGATAGGCCACCTCGGCCTCGCAGCGTGCGACGGTGAGGCGCTCGTCGAGCAGCCGGATCAACTCGTCGCGAGCGTCCGGGTCCAGCCGCTCCCCCGCGAGGTCCAGGATGCGGATCGCCGACCACTGCATGTGCACCGACGAGTGCCAGTCGAAGCAGCCGTGGAATGCCGGGTGCAGCCCATCGGGGGTCACGTCCGTGTCGTCCGGACCGCCCGAGACATGGTGCGCGGCATACGGGTAGGTGGTGCGCAGGGCCGTGGCGACGGTCCGCGCCCACGGCGTCGCGTCGGTGGTGCGCCAGTCGTCGGGTCCGTCCATCGCCCCAGCCTCTCACCGCCGCGTCGGGACCCGTATGCCGGAAGCCCCCTGTCGGCCCGCGAGATCGCCCGATAGCGTGAATCGGTGACCTCCCCGCCCGTCCACTCCAAACGCACCGACGACGCGGGTCGGTTCGAGGGAGGGCGGCTCGCCGGGCTGACGTGGGCTCATCTGTTGATCGACGGCGCGGCCAACTACCTGCCCGGCGTCCTGCCGGCGGTGCTCATCTCGCTCGACCAGCCGGTGCGGGTCGCGGGCGCGCTGATCGCCGCGATGACCGTCGGCCAGGCGCTGCAGCCGGTCACCGGCTGGCTCGCCGACCGGCTCGGTGGGCGAAGCCTGGTGGTCACCGGCCTGCTCATGACGTCCCTCGGCGGTGGTCTGCTCGGCGTCGCGACGTCGATGTGGATGCTGATCATCCTGTTGCTGCTCATCGGCATCGGTGGGGCGTTCTTCCACCCGCAGGCGCTGGCGGGGGTGCGCAGCCTGCTGCAGGGGCGGCAGGGCTTCCTCACCTCGGTGTTCCTGGTCGGCGGCGAGGCGGGCCGCGGTCTGTGGCCGACGATCGCGAGTCTGGTGGTGACCCACTGGGGGCTGCACAGTCTGTGGGTCGTCGCGATCCCCGGGGTCCTGACCGCCCCGCTGCTGTGGCGCACCGCGCCGCGGCTGCCGCGCACCCCGCGCTCCAGCAGCCGCATCCGATGGCGCAGCCACGCCCGTCCGCTCTCCCTGCTGGTGACGTTCCGCTCCATCCAGGCGATGGCGACCTACGCCCTGGTGACCTACGTGCCGATCATGTGGCACCTGCGCGGCGGGTCGCTGGTCACCGGCGCCTCGATCATCACGACCATGCTGGTCGTGGGGATCGCCGGCAACCTGGGCGGCGGCCATCTGGCCGACATCGTCGGCCGCGCCCCGGTGATGATCGTCTCGGCGGCCGGGACGGCGGTGCTGGTCATCGCCGTGGCCTACCTGCACGGCCCGGTCGTCTGGGTGGCGGCCGCCCTGGCCGGCATCTCGATCTTCCTGACGGGGTCGACGATGATCCTCATCGGCCAGGACATCTTCCCGGAGAACCGCTCCATGGGCTCGGGCATCGCGCTCGGGCTGGCCAACGGCGTCGGGGCGCTGCTGGTGCTGCTCATCGGGCTGATGGTCAGCGACGCCGACATCGCGCGGGTCTTCTGGGCGATCGCGGCACTCAGCCTGGCCACGGCGGTGCTGGTGCCACTGTTCCCCCGGCCACTGCTGCGGCGTCCGCAACCACGCAGCTGAGCCACGCGTGAGGCGTCGATGCCCCGTGGCGCCCGGTGATGTGCTCCGGGGTCAGGCGTCTCGGCGCTCGAGCAGGACCGCGCTGATCACGATCAGGGCGAGGACCTCGACCGCGTAGACGATCAGGCCGGTCCACGGGCCGAGCATGTCGCCGACCCCTGCCGTGGCTTGCGTGGTGTTGGCCGTCGCGTCGACCAGGAAATACTTGTCGATGTCGTGCACGATGTCCGCGGGGATGGACCCGAGGACGATCGGCACCACGAACAGGAGGCCGACGGTGATGGTGATCGCCCCGGCCGAGTGGCGCAACAGGGTGCCGATCGCCACGCCGAGCAGGCCGGAGACGGTGGTGACCAGGCCGGCGCCGAGGACCGCGCGAAGGACATGCGGGTCACCGATCCCCACGCCGACGTCATAGGCGTCGAAGAAGGTCATCCCCAGGTAGAAACAGGCGAAACTGGTGATCATCGCCGCGACGAGGGCCACGCCGGTGAAGACGACCAGCTTCGCGATCAGGAACGTAGCCCGCTGAGGGACCGCCGTGAGGCTGGACTTGATCCCACCGGTGGAGTACTCCCCACTGATGATCAGGACCCCCAACACGCCGAGGGCCAACTGCCCGAAGGCCAGCCCGGCGGTGGCGACGTTGGTGACATCGATCGTGGCGCCACCGGCTCGGGCCTCTTTCAGATGCGTGGCCGTCCCCCAGGAGGCCAGCAGGGAGAACCCGACGCTGACCAGGAGCATGATGGCCAGGGTCCATCCGGTCGATCGCAGCGACCACAGCTTGGCCCACTCCGACCGCACCGTCCAGGTGAACGTCCCATGACGGACGGTTCGGTGCGATATGACGTCCTGACCGGTCGGTGGTGCGCTCACTTCGGCCCTCCCTGTGCGCCGGCGGAATCGTGCGGCTGTGCGGACTCGACACCCGATCCGGACCGGTCCGGCCGCGGCGCCTGCTCGTCCGGCGCTCCGGCGTGGTATTGAACGCTGTCGTGGGTCATTTCCATGAAGGCCTGCTCCAGCGAGGACTTCTGCTCGAACAGTTCGAGGACCGCAACCTGGTGTCGCAGCGCGAGGCGACCGACCACATCGGTCGTCACGCCACTGACGTCCAAGAACCCACCGTCGGTGGGCTCCACCCTGTGGCCGTCGTCGTCCAACGCTCGGGCCAGGACGTCGGGCCGGTCGGCACGCACCCGCACCAGGCTGTGGGAATTCTCGTCGATGAACGCCTGGGTCGAGGTGTCGGCCAAGAGTTTGCCGCGTCCGATGACCACCAGATGGTCTGCGGTAAGGGCCATCTCACTCATCAAATGGCTGGAGACCAACACGGTCCGACCTTCGGCGGCCAGACGCTTCATGAACGTCCGGATCCACAGGATGCCCTCGGGATCCAGACCGTTGACCGGCTCGTCGAACATCAAGATCGGCGGGTCGCCCAGGATGGCTGCCGCGATCCCCAGCCGCTGCGACATCCCCAACGAGTAGTTGCTCACGCGCCGACCGGCGACCTTCGTCAGGCCGGTCAGTTCCAATACCTCGTCCACCCGTGATCGGGGCAGACCGTTGCTGTAGGCCAGCGCCCGCAGGTGCGCCCGGGCCGACCGGCCGGTGTGCACGTCCTTGGCATCCAGCAGCGCTCCCACACGGCGCAACGGTGCCTTGATCGATGCGTACCGGACGCCCTGGACGAGGGCCTCGCCCACGGTGGGTCGGTCCAGTCCGAGGATCATCCGCATCGTGGTCGACTTCCCGGCCCCGTTGGGTCCCAAGAACCCGGTCACGACGCCGGGTCTGACCTGGAACGACAGATCATCCACCGCCAGCGTCGAGCCGAACCGCTTGGTCAGCCCCCTGACCTCGATCATGCGTGTCCTTCCTCGTCAGGTGCCCCGGACTCGCCAGGGTACGGGAACGCCGGTTTGCCCGCGCGACCTCCTCCTGGAGGCCGGGGCTCGACGCCGCACCGACGCGTGCCGCCGGCCGGGAGCGCTCTGTGCCTCCGACACCGCGAGACACCCCGGCTTGCACGGTCTACTGCCTAGTAGGACAATGGAACTACTGACGAGTAACTTCGGTGTGATGAACGGAGCCTGACTGCTATGGGCCACTACAAGAGCAATGTCCGTGACCTCGAGTTCAACCTCTTCGAGGTGTTCGGCCGTGGTGAGGTGCTGGGCCACGGGCCCTACGAGGACGTCGACCCCGACACCGCCCGCGAGATGCTGAAGCAGATGTCCGTCCTCGCCGAGCACGACCTGGCGCAGTCCTTCGAGGAGGGCGATCGCACGCCCCCGACCTACGACCCGGCGACGACCGAGGTGCAGATCCCCGAGGCGTTCAAGAAGTCCTATGCGGCCTACCAGGACTCCGGCTTCTGGGCCGTCGACGTGCCCGGCGACCTCGACGGGACGGTCGTGCCCCCGTCGCTGAAGTGGGCGCTCAACGAGATGGTGCTGGGTGCCAACCCGGCGATCGCCATGTATGCCGCGAGCTACTCCTTCGGCAAGCTGCTCTACCTGCTCGGCAACGACGAGCAGAAGAAGCTGGCCCGTTGGATCATCGAGAAGGGCTGGCACTGCACCATGGTGCTCACCGAGCCGGACGCCG
>CAZMLG010000184.1:0-6438 GCA_964566985.1 uncultured Intrasporangiaceae bacterium | reverse complement strand
CGTCCACGTCGGTCAGCCAGGCGCCCTTCGCGGAGGCGATGAACCGCGGGGTGCCTCCGACGGCGCCGAAGGCGCGCACCGGCGAGTTCACCCCGCCCGGGGTGACCGCCCTGGCGCGCTGCATGAGCGTCTCGGACAGGGTGGGACTCGTGGACGCGTGCTGGGTCATGCCTCCAGTGTCGCAACGCGCGATCGGCGTCCGGCAGGGTGGTGGGCCGACGTGATCGGCGTCATAGCGTCACCTCGCACGCGTGACACCGAAGGTCACTGCGCGTGGCGACGTCGACGTGGGTCGACATCGCCTACTTCAGGTGCGCTCGCACCGTCCCCATGGCCTCCCCGAGCGTGTTGAACTGCTCGGGGCTCATCTGGCCGACGAAGTGCGCGCGCACCCCGGCGACATGCACCTTGGCAGCGCGTTCGATCGCGGCCCGTCCGTCGTCGGTGAGCACCAGGCGGATCCCACGACGGTCGTCGGAGCACGGCTCGCGCGTGACCCATCCGCGTGCCGCGAGCCGATTGGCGCAGTGGGTCACCCGGCTGCGGGACTGCACGATCATGTCGGCGAGTTCACTCATCCGCATCCGCTGATTCGGTGCCTCCGAGAGCATGGAGATCAGTTCGTATTCGGGCAGGGACAGACCCGCCTCCTGCAACTCGGCGTCGAGCACCTCCTCCAGGGCCCGGCTGGCGCGCAGATAGTTGCGCCATGCGGCCTGCTCGGAGTCGGAGAGCCACGGTGTGTCGCTGCCATTCATAGTGACCTCCAGTCTAGTGCGGCCGACCGGCCTGCCCGCGCATTAATTGAATTCTCAATCATCATAAGGTACGGTCGTTGCGTATTCAATGAAGTGCGCGAGCGACGCGCCCTACCACCCCTAAGGAGAACGCATGAGCACCCTGGAGAACCTCACCCCCGGCGCCTGGACCGTCGACGCCGCGCACAGCGAGGTCGGCTTCGTCGCCCGCCACCTCATGGTCACCAAGGTCCGCGGCACGTTCGAGCAGTTCGACGCCGAGGTCAAGGTCGGTGACCAGTTCGAGGACTCCAGCGTCAGCGCCACCGTGCAGACGGCCTCGGTGACCACCGGGTCCGCCGATCGCGACAAGCACCTGCACTCGAGCGACTTCTTCGAGATCGAGACCTACCCGACGATGACGTTCAACTCCACGGCGGTCACCCCAGACACCCTCGAGGGCGATCTCACGATCAAGGGTGTCACGCAGCCGGTCACCTTCGACCTCGAGTTCGCCGGTGTCTCACCCGACCCGTGGGGCGGCACTCGCGCCGGGTTCGAGGCCACGACCACGATCCGCCGCAAGGACTTCGGCCTCAGCTTCGACGTACCGGTCGAGGGCGGCGGCACCCTCGTCAGCGACAAGATCCAGATCGTCCTGGACATCCAGCTCGTCAAGGCCTGACCCGGCAGCTCGCCTGCCGACCCCAGGGGTCGGCAGGCGTCAGGCTTTCCGGCCCGAACCCGTCGGCGGAGGTGAGACCCATGGCAGAACGGCAGACACCCGTGGTCGTCATCGGTGCCGGCCAGGCCGGCCTGTCCGCCGCCTACCACCTTCGGACCCGCGGCATGCGCCCGTGGGAGGACTTCGTCGTGCTCGACGCGAACGACGGCCCGGGCGGGGCGTGGCGCCATCGCTGGAATTCGCTGACCTTCGACCGGGCCCACGGCATCCATCCGCTTCCGGACGGGCCATGGCGGACACCGGACCCGACCGAACCGGCGAACCAGGTGGTGCCGCGCTACTACGGCGCCTACGAGCGCGACCACGGTCTGCCGATCCTGCGACCGGCGAGAGTCCTCGACGTCACGATCTCGGGCGGCGGATTCACCGTCGCCACCGCCACCGAGCACATCCATACCGACTCGGTGATCAACGCGACGGGCACCTGGGACAGCCCCTATCTGCCGTATTACCCCGGCCTGCACCACTTCCGCGGCCCGCAAGTCCACACACGCGACTACCGCGGCGCCGAGGACTTCCGCGGGCTCCGCACGCTCGTCGTCGGCGGTGGCACGTCGGCGCTGCAGTTCCTCCAGGAGCTCGACGCGCACGGCACCGAGACGGTGTGGGCCACGCGCAGCACCCCGCGCTGGACCCGCCGCCCGTTCGATCGGGAATGGGGGCTGGACGTCGAACGATCGGTCTCCGCACGCACCACACAGGGCCTTCCCCCGCTGTCGGTTTCGGCCGCGACCGGCATACCGCTGGGCGAGCTCTACCTGCCCGACGTGACGCGCGGACTGCTGCTCGCCCGGGGCAGGCCGGTGCGCTTCGACGAGCACACCGTCGTGCTCGACGGGCCCGGCCCGGACGGCGCCGGTCTGACCGACCAGGGCGAGGCCACGGCATACCTCGTGGATCGGTCCGTCGTCCCGGTGCTGCCGGGCCTTCCGGCGCAGACGGATCCGGCGCTGTGGGAGACACCGATCGACGCAATCGTGTGGGCCACCGGCTTCCGCGCACACATCAGGCACCTGCGCCACCTGACCATCCGTGAGCCGGGCGGAGGCATCGTGATGGGCCAGGACGGCGTGACGGTCGTGAAGCGACCAGGGCTGTTCATGGTCGGCTACGGCGCGTCCGCCTCGACCCGCGGGGCGACGCGCGCCGGACGCCGGGCGGCCCTGGCGGCTCTACGGGCCCTGCGTCACCAGGGCGAGCACGCGATCGGCGCCTGACCGCGCACAACTCGACCTCGACCCACCCTGAGATGTGAACGTCGTGTGCGCAGTGGTGGTCAGCCGGTTCGTTGCTCGCGAAGGTATGCGAGGGCGGCAGGTCCGGTCAGATCGGCGTCCTCCCCGGCGAGTTCGTAGGCGTCCGGTGTCGTCCAATAGACCCACCCGTCGGCCTCCGCGTAGATCCGCGCGTCCGGTGGTAGGCATGTCGGCGGCGCGCGCCGACCGGCCGAATCATCGGCCGAATCACGCCGTCCATGCTCGCCCGGCGAATCCGACGGTGCTGGTGGCGATGATGGTGGCGACGGCGACCGTGGCGGCGGTGATGGTGGCGGCGATGCCGGTGGCGGTGGCGGTGACGTCGTCCCGGGCCCGAAATCGACCCACCGCAACGACAATCGCTCCCCGAGCGGCCCGGCATACGGTCTCGCTGTGGCAAGCTTCCGGGGAGCATCACCGACCTCGGCGTGCGCCCGAGCCGCCACGTGGCTCGGCGCTGAGGACTGCGGCCCGATCGGGCCGCCCTGGCGGGTCGTGAACTGCAGACCATCGGCGCCGTTCGGGCGGTCCGCGTCGCCGGCGATCAAGAACTCACCACGGTGATGCGCATCATGATGGAACCCACACAGGCACGCGAGGTTCTCGGTGTCCGTGCGGCCGCCGTCGCGCCAATGCACCACGTGATGCACCTCCAAGTGATATCGCGAACGGCAGCCCGGATAACGACATCCGCGATCGCGGTCCTCCACGAGTCGCCGCGTGCGATCCGGCACGACCCGATCCGACCGACCCACACTGACCGGCTTGCCACCGACGTGCCAGACCGGCTGCACCTGACCGTTGCAGGTCACCCGGCGGATCACATGCTCCGGAAGACCATCTCGCGCCTGCAACCAGCCACTCTCACCATCCAGATGCAGATAGACCCGATAACGGCTCTGCCGGGAGGGTGACACATCACCGGCGAACTCCAACGACCGAGACGCCACCTCGACCATCGCCTCCCCCATGGTGACCCGAGGATGCTGCTGCCGGAACAACGCGTCCTTCGCCTCCACCAGCGCCTGCTCGACCAGGGCGCCGATCTGCGCCGATGCACTGAACTCCAGATGGAACCGCCCGTCGCGGAACTCCAGGCTGAGCCGAGGAGGCGCTGCGCTCGAATCCAGCGGATCCGGCACGCCGCGGTCCACGCCGCCGAACGAGGCCCCCTGCTCCGCACCCTGTCCGTCGGTCGACACGCCTGCGGACGGCTCCTCATCCGCCGGGTGATCGTCCGGCTCGCACGCGCCGCCGTCCGCGCCGTCATCGCTCGCCTGCCCATGCGCCGTGGGCGCCGCATCGGGCTCCTCCTCGCTCGCCCCGCCACCGTCGCGATCGGTGAACGCATAACGGCTGAGCGCACGCCGCAGTTGGCCCACCGTCGCATCGCCGGCGAACTCGGCGACCCGCGCATCGTGCGTCGACGGCGTATGCCGCGCCACTACCGCCGCCTGATCCACGGTCAGCTCCCCCGCGTCCAATCTGGCGCGCATCCGCGGAAGCTCACTGCTGCGCCGCGCGATCCGCACCACGTCTGCGGCCCGCGACGGCGACAACCCTGCGAAACACGTCAACCAATGCTCCACCGACCGCACGCCTCCGACGGCCCACAGGTCGTCGCCGATCACCCGCTCGGTCAACGTGACCAAATCTGCCTGCGCCGCGTTGAGCCGGCCGATCACCTCACCGAGCTGCGCCCGAGCTCCCTCCGCGGCGCGGTCGAACGGCACCACCGGCTCCCACGGATCCGACACGATCCCCCTCGAACGATCCTCGGGCACAGGAGGATCCAACGACTCTGCGTCGTACCCCAGGCTCCTCGAGGTGTTCATGCATTCATTCAAACACCGACCACCGACAACCGCCCTCGCGTCGCAGCGGTGCCCGACGCACCATCTCTCCGCCGTCATCGTATGTTCCGGCCCCGGCCGGCCGAGTAGGTCGAGCGCCCCGGCGCGAGGCCCCGCGAACTCGCCCAAACCATTGCGGCTGGCCGAGTAGGCCGAGCGCCCCAGCGCGAGGCCGTATCGAGGCCTGGCGAGCATGGGCGGCCCGGAGCGCCCCTCACCAGGTTTCGATACGCCCTCGACTGCGTCAGCGGGCTACTCAACCAGCCGGGTTGGGGTGAGGGGGCTCCTCACGAGGCCTGGCGAGATCGGTTTCGTTCCTGCGATCACGACGTCGCCCGACGGGGCGTGGCGGGTGGCAGATCGAACGCCTGCTCCAAGGTCTTGACGTGTGCCGACGCAAGGTAGCCGGACAGCCACGTGCCGACATACCGCAGATGCCACGGCTCGTAGACGTAGCCGGTCACGGACTGCTCGCCCTTCGGGTAGCGGATGATGAATCCGTAGGAATGGGCGTGCTTTTGCACCCAGCGACCGGCCTTCGTGTCCGCAAAGCAGGCGCGCACCGCGCAGGATTGTGACGCGACATCGAGCGCCAGGCCCGTCTGGTGCTCGCTGTGTCCCGGCCGCGCCGAGAACGTTGCCGCCTTCCGGCTCCCGTCGGCGTTCGCGTAGGACGAGAACAGCCGGACCTGCTGTTCATAGGACCGGTACGAGCTGGCCGACCACAACGCGACACCGTCCTTCGCCGCGGCACGCACCATCCGATCGAAGGCATGATGCGCCGCAGGCGCGAGCCGGGCGCCGTGACCGGAGATCAACGTCTTCGGTGCGTAGTGCCCGATGCTCGTGCGCTGATTCACGACCAACCACCGACTGTGGCGCACCCCCTCGGCCGTCGTGCGCACGCCGACGTGGCGGGTGCCGCGTATGCCGTCCGCCGAGATGCTCAACTCGGTGCGCTTGCCCGCGGGCACCGTCACCGGGACGATCGCCTTGCCGTCCGGTGCGCTCGCTGCCGTGCCGACGACCGTCCCGTGCCTGTCACGGACCCTGACGGTGGCACCGGCGGCGCGCGTGCTCACCTGCACCGCGACGGCCGCCACGGTCGAGGTCACCGGCACCGCTCGAGCGCTGACGACCGACGGGGACGACGCGCCGGGCCCGGGCAACAGGAACGCCGGTGCGACGCCGACCAGAGCACCGACCGCGGCAACACGCCTCTTCTCCGGGAGCACCGGACTCGACCTCCTCACGACACGGACAGGCGGCGAGCAACCTCCACAGCGTAGTAGGTGAGCACGATCTGCGCTCCCGCACGCTTGATGGACCGCAGCGACTCCACCATCATGCGGTCCCGATCGATCCAGCCCTGCGCTCCGGCCGCCTCGATCATCGCCATCTCTCCACTGACCTGGTAGGCCGCGACGGGGACGTCGCTGATCTGGGCGGTCGACTGCAGGACGTCCAGATACGGCAGCGCCGGCTTGACCATGACGACGTCGGCACCCTGCGCGAGATCGAGCCGCACCTCACGCTGCGCCTCGACCGCGTTGGACGGATCCTGCTGGTAGGTGGCGCGATCGCCCTGCAGGGTCGACTCGACCGCCTCACGGAAGGGGCCGTAGGCCGCGGAGGCGTACTTGGCGGCGTAGGCGAGGATCACCGTGTCGTGCAGCCCGGCCTCATCCAGTGCGGCACGGCACGCGGCGACCTGGCCGTCCATCATCCCGGACAGGCCCACCACGTGCGCACCGGAGCGAGCCTGCACGATCGCCATCTGCGCATACCGCTCGAGGGTGGCGTCGTTGTCGACCCGGCCGTCGGCGTCGAGGACACCGCAGTGTCCG
>CAZMLG010000183.1:0-6499 GCA_964566985.1 uncultured Intrasporangiaceae bacterium | reverse complement strand
CTGGTGCCCACGCTCGTCGGCGCCGCGACGGCGGCGGTCGCGTGGCCACTGCATACGGCCGTCACGTCCGGGCGGTTGAGTGACCCGGTCGCCGCGATGCTGCTGCTCGGCCCGGTGGCCTTCACCGATGTCCTCGCCACGGTCCCGGAGGCGGTGCAGGCGCTGGTGCGCGGCCGCGCGGCGCACCGACGTGTCGCGTCGGTGCTCGGCCAGGAGGTGCCCGCGGTCACCGGCGGCGCCGCCCGGATGCCCCGTCGCACACCGACGCTGGAACTGGCCGGGGTGAGTGCGGGGTGGCGTGCCGGCCGGTGCGACCTGCCGGAGACCACCGTGTCGATCCGGCCCGGTGAACACGTCGGGCTGGTCGGGCCCAACGGCGCCGGCAAGTCGACGCTGCTCGCCGTGCTCGCACGGCATCTGCGTCCGGCGAGCGGCACCTACCGTCTCGACGGCCGGCCCGCGGACGAGCTCGACGCGGAGACGGTGCGCGCCTTGTTCGCCGTCGTGGACGACGATCCGCACGTCTTCGACGGCACCGTGCGCGCCAACCTCCTGCTGGCTCGACCCGGTGCGGACGACGCCGCGGTCGCCACCGCCCTGGCACGTGCCGGGCTGGCCGACTGGCTGCGATCGCTTCCCGGCGGCCTCGACACCCTGCTGGGCCAGGGCGATCGAGCGGTATCCGGCGGCGAACGAGCCCGCCTGTCTCTCGCCAGGGCACTGCTGAGCGACCGTCCGGTGCTGTTGCTGGACGAGCCGGTCGCCCACCTCGACCACCCGACGGCGGCCCGCGTCATGACCGACATGCTCGCCGCCTCTCGCGGGCGGACCGTCGTGGCCGTGAGCCACCAGGTCGACGGGATCCGGGGATGCGACCGTGTCGTGACGCTCGGCGCGCCACCCGCCCCGACGGCCGGCGACGGTGCGCGGGTTACGGTGTCGGTGTGACACGTTCAGCGCGCAAGCATGCGGGGAAGGGCGACCTCGAACGTGCCGTCATGGAGCGCCTGTGGGATCACCCCGACGGCCTGCTCGTCCGCGACGTGCTCGAGGCGCTGGACGCGGACCTCGCCTACACCACGGTGATGACCGTGCTGGACCGACTGGCCAAGAAGCACCTCGTCACCCGCATCCGGGAGGGCCGGGCCTGGCGGTATGCACCGGCGGCCAGCCGCGAGGAGCAGACCGCCCGGCTGCTGCGCGAGACCCTGGGCGAGCTGCCCGCCCCGCAGCGCAGGCAGGCGATGCTGCACTTCCTCGGTGGATCCTCCCCCGACGAACTGGACGACCTGCGGTCGGTGCTGGAGCAACTCGAGCAGGACGGGACGCGATAGCCTCCTCCCCCGATCGTTCGGTCAGCTCGCCGGTTCCAGCCGGATGACCACGGACTTCGACGCCGGGGTGTTGCTCGTCTCGGCCACCGACTCCAGCGGCACGAGCACGTTAGCCTCGGGGAAGTAGGCCGCGGCACACCCCTGCGGGGTCGGATAGGCCACCGCCCGGAACGACCTCGCCCGGCGCTCACCACTGTCGGTCGTGTTGATCATGTCGACCATGTCCCCGTCGTGCAGCCCGAACGAGGCCAGGTCCGCGGCGTTGACGAAGACGACCTGGCGCCCGCCCTTCACGCCCCGATACCGGTCGTCCATGCCATACACCGTGGTGTTGAACTGGTCGTGCGACCGGACGGTCTGCAGCAGCAGGTGCCCTTCGGGCACCTCGACGCTGGTCGGCGGGTTGACCGTGAACCGCGCCTTGCCGGTCGCCGTCGCGAAGGTGCGCGAATCCCGCGGCCCGCGCGGCAGCATGAAGCCTCGCGGCTGATCGACCCGCTCCTCGTAGGCGTGGAATCCCGGCACGACGTGCTCGATGTGCTTGCGGATCACGCGGTAGTCGTCGTGCATGGCCCGCCAGTCGACCCGCCCGTCGGCCGCGCCGAAGAGCCGCTCACCCAGGCCCGTGATGATGGCGACCTCGCTGCGCAGCAGCGGTGAGCCCGGCAGCAGCCGCCCGCGGGAGGCGTGCACCATGCTCATCGAGTCCTCGACGGTGACGAACTGCTCGCCGCCGGCCTGCGCGTCGCGCTCGGTGCGGCCGAGGCACGGCAGGATCAGCGACTCGGTGCCGTGGCACAGGTGCGAGCGGTTCAGCTTCGTGGCGATGTTGACGGTCAACCGGCAGTTGGCCATGGCCGCCTCGGTCACGGCGGTGTCGGGCGTCGCGGCGACGAAGTTGCCGCCCAGCGCCATGAAGACGTCGATCTTGCCGTCCCGCATCGCCTTGATCGCCTCGACCGTGTCGCAACCCACCTCGCGCGGCGGGTCGAAACCGAACTCCTCCTGCACCGCGTCCAGGAACGACGCGGGCATCTGCTCCCAGATGCCCATCGTGCGGTCGCCCTGCACGTTGCTGTGCCCGCGGATCGGCGACGGGCCGGCGCCCGGGCGGCCGATGTTGCCGCGCAGCAACAGGAAGTTGACGATCTCGCGGATCGTCGCCACGGCATTCTTGTGCTGAGTGAGGCCCATCGCCCAGCACACGGTGACGGCATCGGCGTCGGTGACCAGGTCGGCGAAGTCCTCGATCTGTCCTCGGGTCAGGCCGCTGCGGTGGGTGATCTCGTCCCACTCCAAGGCTCGCCACCCCTCGACCGCCGACTCGAAACCGTCGCAGTACTCCTCGATGAAGTCGTGGTCGAACACGGTGCCCGGTGCGCCGTCCTCGCGCTCCAGCAGCGCCTTGTTGAACCCGGCGAACAAGGCGAGGTCTCCGTTGACCCGCACCGGCAGGTAGACGTCGGCGAGATCGGTGCCGGGGCCGACCAGCCCGCGGGCCGTCTGCGGGTTGCGGAACGTGCCGAATCCGGCCTCGGGCAGCGGGTTGATCGCGACGATCTTCGCGCCGCGCTGCTTGGCCTCCTCCAGCGTCGTCAGCATCCGCGGGTGGTTGGTGCCCGGGTTCTGCCCGACGATGACGATCAGATCGGCGTGATCCGAGATGTCCTCGATGCTCACGCATCCCTTGCCGACGCCGATCGTCTCCGACAGGGCGGCACCGCTGGACTCGTGACACATGTTGGAGCAGTCGGGCAGGTTGTTGGTGCCGATCCGGCGGGCCAACAACTGATAGGTGAATGCGGCCTCGTTGGAAGCCCGCCCGCTGGTGTAGAACACGGCGCGGTCCGGGTCGGGCATCTCCCGGATCCGATCGGCGATGACGTCCAGCGCACGATCCCAGGTGATCTCCTCATAGTGCGTGGCACCCGGGGCGAGATACATCGGTGTCGTGAGCCGGCCGTTGCTCTCCAGCCAGTGGTGGTCGCGCGTGCGCAACTCCTCGACGGAGTGCTCCGCAAAGAAGTCCGGCCCGACCCGCTTGCGCGTCGCCTCCCACGCCACGGCCTTCGACCCGTTCTCGCAGAACTCCGCCGTCTTGCGCTTCGCCGGATCCGGCCAGGCACACGACGGGCAGTCGAACCCGTGCTCCTGGTTCATCGCCAGCAGCGTCTTCAGACTGCGCCGGACCCCCATCTCCCGCCAGTCGTACATCGTCGACTGGGCGATCCCGGGTATGCCGACGGCGCTCTTCTTGGGCGGACCCACGTGCAGATCGTGGTCGGAGCTCGATGTGTCAGCCATTCCCCCAATCTACGCCACCCCACCCGCCCCGAGGTGACCACTTTCGCCCGAAATGACCACCTATATCTGGCCGTTTCGGGCGAAAGTGGTCGTCTGGGGGGCGGTGGGTTCAGTCGAGGGGCAGGTCGCCCGGGTCACAGTTGCCGCCGCAGACGATCACGGTCACCCGCTCCCGGTAGGCCGGGGTGTAGGCACCGCTGAGCAGCGCGGCGAGGGCGGTGGCTCCGCCGGGCTCGGCGACCAGGCGCAGGTCGCGCCAGAGCCGTTCGCGGGCGGCGCGGATGTCGTCGTCCCCGACGAGCACGGAGCGCACCCCGGTCTGCCGGGCAGCCTCCCAGGGCAGGTCGCCGAGCCTGCTCGCGCCCAGCGAGTCGGCGGCGACCCCGGTCGGGTCGACGGGCGTCGGACCGCCGTGGGTCATCGCGGCATCGAGCGCGTTGCAGGTCCGTGGCTCGACGCCGACCACCCTGACCGTGCCGCGGAACCACGAGGCGACGCCGCCGATCAGCCCGCCCCCGCCGACCGCGACGAGCACCGTGTCGGGCGAACTCTGCTCGGCGATCTCGACCCCGATCGTCGCCTGTCCCCGGATCGTGCCGGGGGCGTCGTAGGCGTGCACCGACAGGGAGCCGGGCCGCTGCGCCTCGGACCGACTCGCCTCCAGTGCCGCGGCATACGTTTGCCCGACCTGATGCACGTCGGCGCCGTAGGAGCGCAGCCGGGCGACCTTCGCCTCGGGTGCGGTGCGAGGCACGAAGATCGATGCCGGTATGCCGAGTCGGCGCCCGACGTGGGCCACGGCCAGCCCGTGATTGCCTCCCGACGCGGCGACGAGCCGACCGGGCGGGCTCTCCTGCGAGAGCACCGTCGCGAAGGCACCTCGCGGCTTGAAGGATCCGGTGTGCTGCAACAGCTCCAGCTTCAGCGCGACCACGTCGCCGCCGGGCAGCCGGTAGTCGAGGCACGGAGTGCGCCGCAGATGCGGCCGCACCAGATCCCGTGCGGTGAGGATCTCGTCTCTCGTCGGCACCATGATCCATTGTTCGCACATCCGGGCCCGTCTCGCAGGTGTCTGCGCCACTCCACCGGCGAAGGTGGCGAGCCGGTCAGGTCAGGACCGCCAGCACGCCGAGGACCACGGGGGCCGCGATCACCACCGCAGCGGCGATCGTCACGAGCGCGGCGAGCGGCCGGTGCGAAGCCGGGTCGCGCAGGCGCTCGAGGCGCACCATCGGTCCGGCACCGTCGTATCCCAGCGCCGCGTCGGGGTGGTCGCCGGACGCCAGCGCGACCAGGGCGCGCGCCACGGCGACGCGGCCGACCGCGCGCACCGCCTGCCGATCCGCGAGCAGCTCGACGAGCAGCCTGACCTCGGTGAGTCCGTGGGGACTGCGCAGCGGCCGCGGCACGGCGGTGTGCAGCACGGTGAAGAACTCCAGCACGAGGTCGTGCCGCAGCCGCAGGTGGGCCCGCTCGTGGGCCAGCACCCCTGCCAGCTCCTCCTCGCTGAGCGCGTCGATCGTGCTGTCCGACACCACGACCCGCCGCCGCACGCCGGGCACGCAGTATGCCGTGGGCGTGGGGTGCGCGAGCACCCGCACTCCCGATGCGGCCGCCGCCGGCGCCTCGTGCGGCGTCGCGAGCAGGTCGACCAACCGGCGGTGTTCGCGCCGCGCACGCCGCAGGTCGGTGCCGACACGGTGCCCCTGCAGCAGGAGCCGGGCGGCCAGCAGGGCCGAGATCGACAGCCCGAGCAGCAGCATGCCGAGGTTGTCGTCCGGAGCGGGGATCGTGCTGCCGCGGCGCACGAAGCGCAGGATGGCCAGCGGCGCGAGCGCCAGGCCGGCGATCACCGCCGCGAGCGAAACCGCCTGCCAGAGCAGCACTGCCGGTCCCGGGACCTTCCGCAGGATCCGGGCCGACGGCAGCAGCCGCGGGACCGGCCACCCCAGGGCGACGGCCACGACGACGAGCGCACCCAGCAGCATGGCTCCATTGTCCCCGACCCGGCACCGCGTCGACACAGGCACTTCCCGCCGGAACGGGCACGCATGCGTGCCTGCTTCGGCGGGAAGTGCCTGTCCGGGTGTGCCCGGTCAGACGTGGCTGAGGTCGGACCCCTCCACCCGGCGTAGTTCCAGGTTGCCGGCCAGCTTCTCGCCCTCGACGTCGACGTGCGGCAAGATCTTGTCGAGCCACCTGGGCAGCCACCAGGCCTTGTCGCCGATGAGGTTCATCACGGCCGGGATGAGGGTCATGCGCACCACGAACGCGTCGAAGAACACGGCAGCCGCGAGCGCGAATCCCATCGACTGGATGAGGGCGTTGTCCTGCAGGATGAAGGCGGCGAACACCGAGATCATGATCGCGGCCGCGGCGGCCACCACCCGTGCACCGTGCCGGAACCCGTCGACGACGGCGGCTCGCGCCGTGTCTTTGTGGACGTAGGCCTCGCGCATTCTGGTGACCAGGAAGACCTGGTAGTCCATGGCGAGGCCGAACACGATGCCGATGAGGATGATCGGCATGAAGCTGACCAACGGCTCTCCTTCGACGAGGCCGAGGTGCCCCTCCTGGAAGACCAGGACGGTGGCGCCGAGGGTGGCCAGCACCGACAGCAGGAACCCCACGGTGGCGGTGAGAGGCACGAGGATCGAGCGGAACACCAGCATCAACAGGATGAAGGCCAGCCCGATCACGACGGCGAGATACTTCGGCAGCGCCGAGGTGAGGGCGGACGACACGTCGGTCTGGATCGCGGTGATGCCGGTGACCCCGATCGTCGTCCCGCTCCGGTGCTCGATGCCGTCCTGCGTGTCGCGCAGGCTGTTCAGCAGGTCGAGGGTCGCCTGGTCGTCCTG
>CAZMLG010000182.1:0-6510 GCA_964566985.1 uncultured Intrasporangiaceae bacterium | reverse complement strand
TGCGGCGCTCCTCCTGCTCCCGGTTGGCCTGCTCCATGAACGACTCCTTCAGCCGCGCCGGGGCGAAGCGGGACTGCGCCCGCGAAAACCCGATCGCGGCCACGATCACCCCGGCGACCAGCGCCGGCAGATCGCCGAAGTGTGCGACGAGCGCGGCCACGATGACGGCGATCGCCGGGTGGGCCATCCACACGATGCCGATGCCGCGCCCCGGGGCGGTGCCCATCAGCCCGGACGGCGGCGGACCCTTGTGCGCGTAGAGCAGCTGCCCGCCGGCCATCGTGACCACCACGGCGATCGCGCGGGCGACCGCGGTCTGGGCCGGGAGGCCGGAGATCAGCCCGGCCACGACGGCCGTCACCAGTTGCACCACGGCGAGCGGCACCAGGTGCAGCCCGGTCTCGGTGCGCCAGTCGAGCCCGAAGATCGACGGGGTGCCCGCCGAGAAGCCATGACTCTGCAGGCCGCGGGTCAACCCGGACGCCGACAGGTGCACCAACAGATACAGGATCGGCATGACGAGTGGCTTGTCGGCGTCGACGACGGTCTGCAGGCTCACCGCGACGACGGTCGCGACGGTGGCGACGACCCACACCAGCGACGCCCACCCGGCGCGCAGGATGCCCACGACGTCGGCCCAGATCATCGTCAGATGCGGGCCCGCGATCTTGATCCGCTCCGGCTTGTGCCGCAGGTGCAGGTTGAACGCTTGCGTGCGGGCCCGGCGGGCGTCACCGGTGACCAGGGCCGACGCGACGGACTCGGACATCACCGACTGGGTCATCAGGTCACCGGCCGGCAGACTCTCCAACATCGGGCGGGTATGCAGTCCGCTCACCGGGCCGTGCCCGCGCACCTGGCCGCGCAGCCAGCACTGCACGATCAGGATGCCGCCGGCGATGCCGATGACGACACCGAGCACGACGGCCACCGGGTTGGTGTGGCGCATCGTCAGGCCGATCGCGACCGCGGTCGAGACTCCGAAACACGTGGTGAGGACCAACAACTGGCTGCCGCGCCAGGCGTCCCGCAGCGTGAGTGCACGGGGCAGATCGGTCTGCACGACCGCCTCGATGAACCCCGGCTCGGGCAGTGCCGGACCGCGTGTCATCCCGAGCCGGAACGCGGCGAGGGTCAGCACGAGGACGACGGCGATCGCGATCGCCACGCTGAGGATCGGCCACTGATGCACGAAATGGGTGATCTGCGGCCATTCGCCGAAGACGTAGTTCATGGTGATGCTGCCGTAGATGAGCCCGATCAGCAGCATCACGTAGGACCCGAAGAGCGCCGACGACAGGGCGCTGCCCTCGCCTTTGTAGCGCAGTTCGTAGGCGTCCGAGAGGCGTTCGCGGGCGGCGGGATCCCAGCGGCTCACCGCGCGCCCTTCGGCCGCTTGCCGGACTTCTTGCCGCCGCCCTTCGGCCGGCCCCCCTGCTTGGTCTGCTTGGACTGCTTGCCGGGTGGTGTGGCCGACGCGTCGCCGGATCCACCCTGGGCCGTGCTCGCGCCGCCGGAGCGGCGGCGCGACCCCTGCGGGAAGTGCTCGATGCGCGTCGCCGAACCCTCGGCGAGCGCCTGGTCATGGCATACCCACACGACCGCGCCGCCGGCCTGCACCCGCTCGGTGAGCACTTCGGCCAGCATGCCGCGCCGGCCGGGGTCGAGACGTTGCTCCGGCTCGTCGAGCACGAGCAGGGCACTCGGACGCAGCAGCACCATCGCGAGTTCGGCCAACTGTCGCTGCCCGGACGAGAGCTGCGACATGTAGCGGTTGCCGAACCGCATGATGTCGAGACGCTGCAGCACGTCGGCGATGCGCCGGCCGGCGCCGTCCCGGTCGCCGCCCCACGTCTGGTCGATCATGATCATGTGGTCGGCGAGGGTCATGTCACGAAAGCCCGCGACGGGGCCGATGAGCGGCGCGATGACCCGGCGCGTGTGCGGGTCGCGCTCGTCGAGGGTGTGCCCATCGCGGGTCACCGTGCCCGAGGTCGGCACGAGGTTGCCGGTCAGCACGCGCAGGAATGTCGTCTTGCCCGCACCGTTCTCTCCGGTGATGGCGACGTTTTCGCCCGGGCGCACCGAGAAGGTGGTGGACGGGAGCATCGTCACCTTGTCGACCACGCAACTGACCTTGTCGGCCCTGATCTCGGTGAACGTCGGAGCGGCCGGTGTCGTCACAACCAGCTCACCTGGCTGTGTAGCAGTGCATATCCCACGAAGGCCACGGTATCGAGCACCGCGTGCGTGATGATCAGCGGGAGCACGCGGCGGGTGCGCAGATAGACGCTGCCGAGGATCAGCCCCATCGCGATGTTGCCCGCGAACCCGCCGAATCCCTGGTAGAGGTGGTAGCTGCCGCGGATCACCGCCGAGACGATCACGACCAGCCAGATCCGCCCGCCGGCCTGGCTCCACCGGGTGAACAGGTAGCCGATCATCACCGTCTCCTCCAAGGCGGCGTTCTGGATCGCGGAGAGGATCAGGACCGGGATCGCCCACCAGTGGGCACCGAGGTCGGCCGCCATGACGGTCGTGTTGAGTCCGGCCGCGCGGGCCAGCGCATACAGGGCGAGGCCGGGTATGCCGATCACCGCGGCGAGCAGCAGGCCCAGCACCAGATCGGGCAGCGTGCGGGTCCGGTCGATGCCGAGGTAGCGGGTGACGCGCGGCAGCTCGCGCGCGAGCAGGTGGCAGACGAGCAGCACCGGCACGAACCCGAGCCCGATCTGCACCAGCTGGTAGATCAGGTCCAGCCACGGCTGCTGTGCCTGGCTGGCGTTGAGGCTGGAGGTCTGCTGGTTCAGCGCGACCGGCATCGACAGCCGGCGCATGATCTCCAGGATCGAGTAGATCGCCGACGCGCCGAGGCTGAGCAGCAGCACCAGCACGGTCTCGGTGACGAGCCGCCGCGGTCGCCACGGCGTCGCCGGCACCGGCATCCACCCGGCCCACAGGTGCCGCAGCCCGCGACGGGTCACCGGCGACTCTCCTGCGGCGCCGGCATTCGTCATATCGCTATTCCAGCACGGTTCGCGGCGCCGGGCCGGGCATCCGGCCGATGTGTGCCGCGCTCAGCGCCGCCAGGGCAGGAAGCCGGCGCCTGCGGCGGCGCCCTCGTCGGTGAACCAGATCTCCGCCTCGACCTCGTCGAACCGGGGACTGTCCGCGGTGTGGAACGTCATCGTCTCCGCGTCCCCCTTGATCGTGTAGGCCGAGGACGGCGCCGAGCCGTCCTCCTTCGGGGAGGCTGCGCCCTCACCGAACTGTGCGGTGATCGGGTCCGGCTCGGCCGGCTCCTCCGTGGTGGCCTCGGCCTGCTCCGCAGGAGCCTCGGCCTGTTCCGGTGCGGCGACCCCGGGGGCGTCGTCCATCTCGGTGACGTCGGCCGGGTCGGACGCGGGGGCATCGGCCTGGGCGACAGGTGCGGGCTCGGGTTCCGCCTCCGGCGCGGGCTCCGCCTCCGGCGCGGGCTCCGGGGCCGCATCGGGCTCCGCGGGCTCGACGCGGCCCTCGTCGGGTGTGACCGTCTCGGCGCTGCCCGCGACCGGAAGCTCGTCGGGGTCGGGTGCCGCCTGGCCCTGGTGCTCCTGCCCGTCGTCGTGGATGACGCTCGGGGTCACATCCAGCGCGCCCATCGACTCCTGCTCATCCGGGATCTTCGTCGGCGTGGACGGCGCGTCCTCGTCGGCGGCGGCCGCTGCGGCGGCAGCCTTCGCCTCGGACGCCTCGGCACTGTCGGGTGGGGGTGTCGTGTCCTCGTCGGCGGGGGGCGTCGTCGCGCCGGGCTCGTCGACCTCGCGGGTGCGCACGACATAGATCCAGGTCAGGACCAGCCCGAGCAGGAACGCGATCAGGATCCAGACCCATACCTGCTTGAACAGCCAGCTCACGGGGTGTGCTCTCCTTCGTCGGGGATCGGGGCGAATGCTTCGCTCTCCGGCGGATAGATCAGCGCCGCCAGCAACCACGCCACGATAGTGCCCGCGATGAAGGCGAGCAGACAGCAGATCCAGGTCTCGCCGAGCAACCAGCCCATGTCAGCTCCCCACCCCGGTCAGATTGACGACGCGGACACCGTCGACGCTGCCGACCAGATCCTCGACCTCGGCGGGGTCGATGTCGGTGTCCGTCGGGATCGCCACATCGGCGTCACGGCCGGAGAAGTCGACGCCGACCCCGGTGAGGTGGTGGGCCCGCAGCACGGCCTGAGTGCGGGTCTGCAGGTCGTGCTCGATCGCGCCGTGCCGGGTCCAGGTCGCCAGGGTGGCGATGAGCAAGGGCACGAGGATCAGGGTGAGGATCCACCATCCGCCCAGGCCGCGTCGCACTCGCCTGGTCCCGACCCGTGGCGTCGCTCCGGGGCCGCCGGGTGACTCGGCCATCGCGGACGCGCTCCTTTCCGGGTGCTGGTGTTCTCTACCGAATTTAACCGAGTCGCTCGATCGGGTGCGGCTCGGAGGGTGATGAGTCTCGGTGACTCCCGTCGGCGGCTCGTCCCGCCGGCGGGGCTGCGCGCGGGCCGGGCCGGTCGCTCTAGAGTGGCGGCGTGACCGTGCTGTATCGACACCCGCGCATCTGGACGGGTGACTGCCAGGTGCCCTGGGCGACCGGCCTCCTGACCGACGGCGAGCAGGTGCTCGCCGCCGGCTCCGCCGACGAGCTGAGCGCACACACCGCGCCCGTGCGGGTCGTCGATCTGCCGGGCGCATTGGTGATCCCCGGCCTGCATGACGCGCACATCCACACGGCGTCGCTGGCCACCGACCTGGCCAACCTCGACCTGTCCGGCACGACGAGCCAGCAGGAGGCGCTCGCCGCGATCCGCGAGCGCGTCGCCGCGACCGAGTCGGGGGGCTGGGTCTTCGTCGGCGGCTGGAACCCGAACGCGTGGGACGGCGCGGACGTGCCGCACCGGTCGATCCTGGATGCGGTCTCGGGTGATCGACACGTCGTCCTGACCAGCATCGACGGGCACACGATGTGGGCCAACTCCGAGGCGTTGCGCGCATCGGGCTCCGGCGGCGGCCCGGACCCCCTGGGCGGAACGATCGAGCGGGACGAGGCCGGCCGGCCGACCGGCATCCTGCGTGAGGGCGCGACGATGGCGCTGCAGATGTTCCAGGCCGGCGTCGGCGTGGGCGCGGCCGGCCTCGACCCGCTGCTCGAGGAGTGCCAGGAGCGCCTGCTCTCCCTCGGGCTGACCAGCATCACCGACATCGACGGCGAGGAGACGCGCGCGGCCTACATGCGGATCCACGAGCGCGGGCGGCTCGCGATGCGCGTGACCAAGTCGATCCCGATGGAATGGCTCGAGTCGGTGATCCGGCAGGGGCTGGCGACCGGTCAAGGCGACGACTGGATGCGCATCGGCCCGGTCAAGCTCTTCAGCGACGGCGCACTCAGTTCGCACACCAGCCACATGTCGCACGGTTTCCACGGCGATGCGCACAATCACGGGATGGCCCGGCTGGACGTCGACCAGCTCACCGGGCTGACCCGCCTGGCCGTGCGTGCCGGGATCGCCGTCGCCACCCACGCGATCGGGGACCAGGCGAACCACGAGGTGCTGGACGCCTACGAGCGGGTGCTCACCGAGACCCCCACGCCGCTGCGGTTGCGCATCGAGCATGCGCAGCATCTGCAGCCGGGTGACGTCGCACGGTTCGCCCGACTCGGAGTCATCCCGTCGCTGCAACCGGCGCACTGCATCGGCGACCTCGACCTGGTCGACGAGTTGCTCGACGGCCACGACCTGGTCTCCTACGGGTGGCGCTCGCTGCTCGACGCCGGGGCCGTGCCGGCCTTCGGGTCCGATGCGCCGTTCGCCGGGGACGCTCAGGCCAAGGAACCGAATCCGATGACCGGGCTGTATGCCGCGGTCACGCGCACGCGAGTGGACGGGACGCCGGCGGGTGGCTGGCAGCCGCACGAGCGGCTCACCATGACCGAGGCGCTGCGGGCACACACGCACGGCTCGGCCTACGCGAACGGCGACGAGGCGCGCAAGGGCACGCTGACCCCCGGGAAGCTGGCCGACTTCGTGGCGCTGGACACCGACCTGCTCGACGAGCAGCTCCTCGCGCACGAGCCGGGACGGATCCACCAGGCGCGGGCGCTCGCCACCATCGTCGGCAGTGAGATCCGCTGGCAGGCGAGCTGATCGACGCGGCGTCCCTCGTGCCGCGCCCCATCCGGCTGATTGAGCCGTCGAGACGCAGTCGCGACGTGTCGAAATCACTGAGCGCGTCCTGCCAATCCGGTCGACGGTGGCCCTGACGAGGTTTCGCTCCCCCGCGCGCTTCGCTCCATGCGGGAGGTACCCCCACTGCCTCGACCCTTCGACGAGCTCAGGACATGCTGCGTCAGCGGAGTACTGACCGGAAAGTAACCGGCTGGTCGAGTAGGCGAGCCCCCAGGGCGAGCCGTATCGAGGCCTGGCGAGCAGGCGCTGCCAAGCCGGCCCCGAGCGCACGCTTGAGAGGTTTCGATACGTCCTCGACTGCG
>CAZMLG010000181.1:0-6604 GCA_964566985.1 uncultured Intrasporangiaceae bacterium | reverse complement strand
TCGCGGTCCCAGTGCGTCTCGCCAAGGGACACCACGACGAGTCCGTAATCAAGGACAAGGTGCACCAGGCGAGCCGGATGCTCGAACTCGAGGAACACCTCGACCGCAAGCCGGGCAACCTCTCCGGCGGCCAGCGACAGCGGGTGGCGATGGGACGGGCCATCGTCCGCGACGCGGAAGCCTTCCTCTTCGACGAGCCGCTGTCCAACCTGGACGCCAAACTGCGTGGCCAGATGCGCACCGAGATCGCTCGCATGCAGCGCCGGCTCGGGGTCACCACCGTCTACGTCACGCACGACCAGACCGAGGCGATGACGTTGGGGGACCGGGTATCGGTGCTCAAGAAGGGTGTCTTGCAGCAGTGCGCCTCACCGCGCGAGCTCTACGACCAGCCGGTCAACCTGTTCGTCGCCGGGTTCATCGGCTCGCCCCCGATGAACTTCCTGCCCGCCCGGGTGGAGGGCAACACGCTCAAGCTGCCCTTCGTCGACGTGCCGATCGACGGCGCGCTCGCGGAGCAGGTGAGCGGCCACGACGTCGTGATCGTCGGCATCCGCCCCGAATACTTCAAGGACGCCTCCCTCGGCGACGTGCCCGACCAGGCCGTCCGGTTCCACGCCCTCGTCGACCAGACGGAGTGGCTCGGCAACGAGCAGTACGCCTACATCCCGTTCGAGACCGACCCGTCGGTGCAGAAGCAACTCGAGGAGCTGGACCGCGACCTCGACGGTGAGGGGATGCGCACCCAGGTCGTCGTCAACCTCGATGCCCGTTCGCGCGTGCTCGAGGGCGACGACACCCCGCTGTTCTTCAACACCTCCGACATGCACGTGTTCGACCCGAACACCGGCGAGAACCTCACGCGGGACGAGGAGCGCGCCGCCGAGATCGCCAAGGACAGCGAGGCCCAGCGCAAGGCGGCGCTCGAGCGCGCCCGTGCCCGGGAGGCGGAGGCCGCCAAGGCCTCCTGACCGCCGGGCCGGACCGTAGGGTGGGGGCCATGCGGACTGTCCTGGTGACCGGGGCGACGCGTGGCATCGGCCGCGCGGTCGCCGACGACCTGTGCCCCGACCATCGCCTGCTGATCGGTGGGCGCGATGCAGACCAGGTCGCCGCGGTATGCGGTGACCTGCCCTCGGCGCAGCCGTTCACGGCGGATCTGGCCGACGAGGAGTCGACCCGCAAGGCGGCCGAGCAGGTCGAACGGCTCGACGCGGTCGTGCATTGCGCCGGTGTGCTCGGCAACGGGGCTCTGGCCGACCTGCGCCGCGACGACTGGCGGCGGACCTTCGAGCTCAACGTGTTCGCGGTCGCCGACCTCACCCGCCTGCTCCTGCCCCGGCTGCGCGAGTCGCGGGGCACCGTCGTGGTGATCAACTCCGGGTCGGGGCTGACCGCCCACGGGCCGGGCGGAGTGTATTCCGCGAGCAAGTTCGCGGTGCGCGCCTTCACCGACGCGCTACGCGGCGAGGTCGCCGGGGCCGGCATCCGCGTCAGTTCCGTCCACCCGGGCCGGGTCGCGACCGACATGCAACGCGAGCTCACGGCGTTCGAGGGCCGCGACTACGACGTATCGCGGTATCTGGAACCGGCGTCCGTCGCCGCGGCGGTGCGGTGGGTGGTCACCGCCGGCCCCGACGCCGCGGTCGAGAGCATCTCGATCCGTCCCGCGCCACAACCCGGCCGGTGACGAGCCCGGCTCGGCGGCCGGGCCGGCTCACCCGGCGCCGGGCAGGGACAGGTCGTCGCGCGTCGGTGGCTGCGCCCCCGCACGCGAGACCGTGATCGCGGAGGCTTCCACGGCACGCTCGACGGCCGGGCGCACATCGTCCGCGTCGGCGGCGTCCAGTCGGCGTCGAGCATCCGTGCCGCCGAGCAGTCCGGCATCGAGCAGCCCGGAGATCAGCCCGGACTGGAACGAATCACCGGCGCCGACGGTGTCGACGAGGTCCACCCTCCGACCGGGCACGGACACGGTCTGCCCGGTCGATGCGCAGTGCACCAGCGCCCCCTCGGCGCCGCGGGTTGCCACGAGCACCGCCGGGCCCAACCTCGCCCACGATCGCAGCACCTGGTCGATGTCGGCGTCCTCGCCGTAGAGCCACGTGATGTCCTCGTCACTGGCCTTGACGACGTCGGACAGCCCGATCAGTTGCTCCAGTGGGGCCCGCGCGCCCTGCGGTGCGCCGATGAGGGACGGGCGGCAGTTGGGGTCGAAGGAGATGGTCGCGTGACGCCGTATGCCGAGCAGGTGATCGCGCACCCGCTCGGCTCCCGGCTGCAGCACCGCGGCGATCGATCCGGTGTGCACGTGACCGGCCCCCGTCGGGAGCGGTGCGGTCAGCCGCCAATCGATGTCGAATTCGTAGGTGGCCGAGCCGTGCTCGTCCAGCGTCGCGACCGCGGTGGGGGTGTGGTCCGCCGTCGTGCTGCCCGGGGTGAGAGACACGCCGTCGGCGGCCAGATGCTCCACGATCGCCTGCCCGTGGCGGTCATCTGCGATGTGCGCGGCCAGACGCACCGGATGGTCCAGGCGGGCGAGTCCGATCGCGACGTTGAGCGGGCTGCCTCCGACGTGCTCGCGGCACGAGCCGTCGGGCCGGCGGACGATGTCGACGAGGGCTTCGCCGATGACGAGCGTCGAGACGGGGCGATCCCGTCGTGTCGGGCGGTCCATGTCCGGCGGACGCCTACTGCTCGAAGTCGACCGAGCTGTATCCGCGTAGCTTGGCCAGCTTGTGCTCGGCATCGATCTTGCGGATGGTGCCGCTCTTGGACCGCATGACCAGCGACTGGGTCGAGCAGCCTCCGGCGCGGTAGCGCACCCCCTTGAGCAGCTCGCCGTCGGTGATCCCGGTCGCGACGAAGAAGCAGTTGTTCCCCTGCACGAGATCATCGGTCGACAGCACCGCGTCGACGTCGAGCCCGGCGTCGATCGCCTTCTGCCGCTCGTCGTCGTCCTGGGGCCACAACGTGCCCTGGAGGGTGCCCCCGAGGCACTTCATGGCGCAGGCACTGATGATGCCCTCGGGGGTGCCGCCGATGCCGAGCAGCAGATCGATGCCGGTCTCCGGACGGGCGGCCATGATCGACCCGGCGACATCACCGTCGGAGATGTAGCGAATGCGTGCACCGGCGTCCCGGATCTGCTCGGCGAGCTGCTCATGTCGCGGCCGATCGAGCAGGACGACGGTGACATCGGACGGTCGCGAGTTCTTGGCCTTGGCGACCCGATGGATGTTCTCGGCCACCGGGAGGCGGATGTCGACGGTGTCGGCCGCCTCGGGACCGACGGCGAGCTTGTTCATGTAGAACACCGCGCTCGGGTCGTACATCGCCCCGCGCTCGCTGACCGCCATCACCGACACCGAGTTGCTCATGCCCTTGGAGGTCAACGTGGTGCCGTCGATGGGGTCGACGGCGACGTCGACCTCGGGTCCGGTGCCGTCTCCGACGCGCTCACCGTTGTAGAGCATCGGTGCCTGGTCCTTCTCGCCCTCGCCGATCACCACGGTGCCATCCATGGCGACCGACGAGATGAGCTTGCGCATGGCGTCGACCGCCGCGCCGTCGGCGCGGTTCTTGTCACCGCGGCCGACCCATCGGCCGCCGGCCATGGCGGCCGCCTCGGTGACCCGGACGAGTTCGAGAGCCAGGTTGCGGTCGGGGACCTCGCCGGTGTGCTCTGGTGCTGTTGCGGTCATGGCATCCCTTGCTCGGAAGACGTCGCCGGACGCGACGGCGGACAGGTCGTGTCCGACTCTATCGGTCGAGCGGTGGCCCGCGTGGCGCGATCCGCGGCGCATCAGGGACCATGGAGGGGTGAACCACCCCAGCACCGATCCCTCCGCAGCGCGGCGCGCGCCGACGGGGGAAACCGGCCCGGAGGCCGGCGGCACCGACGCCGCGGCCGGTGCGGGCGCAAGCGCCCCGCCGCCACGGCGAGGGATGCGCGGGTCGGCCAAGAGCATGGTCATCTCGATGATCGTCGTCGTGGCCGCGGTCATCGGCTGGATGGCCATGGTGCCGCGGGTCAGTTCGGTCAGCAGGCCGGTCGCGGACATCGACGGGATCGCGCGCGAGGTCGGCCACGCCCAGCACTGGGACGTGGCGGTCGCGGACGGTCTACCGAAGGACTGGAAGCCGACCAATGTGCGGTTGCTTCACCCCGAGCATCAGCCCAAGACCTGGCAGGCGGGATACACGGGGCCGGACGACGCGTATGCCGCGGTGCGGCAGACGAAGGGTGGGGCCACCTCCTGGGTGCGACGGCAGGTCGGTCACGGGCAGAAGGTCGGCACCACGACGATCGGCGGCGTCACGTGGACCAAGTACCGCCGGGAGTCCAACAGCCAGATCAGCCTCGTGCGCTCGAAGCCGCTGTCCGGCCTGACCACGATGGTCACCGGCAAGGCGGACTGGCAGCAGGTCGAGATGCTCGCAGGCGCTCTGGTGCCCTACAGCACCACCGGGCGGTCCGCATCTGCACCGGCGACCGGCCGATAGGTCCCCGCGCGACCAACCCGCTGCCGGGGGGTGACCGGGCTGCTCGGTCAGTCGTCCTCGCCGCCCTCGTCGGCATCCGCGGTCATCGCGGCGATCCGTTGCTGCGCACCGTCCAGCCACGACTGACAGTGCGCGGCGAGGGCCTCGCCGCGCTCCCACAGGCGCATGCTCTCCTCGAGCGTCGCCTGGCCGCCCTCCAGGCGGGTCACGATGCCGGCGAGCTCGTCGCGCGCCTGTTCGTATCCGAGTTGCGCGATGTCGTCCTGGTCGTCCGTGTCGGCGCCGGTGCCGGTGCGAGGAGAAGCCATGGACGCAGCCTAGGAGACGCCGGAGGAGGACACGGGCCGGACGCCGAAGTCCCCTTCGGCGACGGTGACGCGCAGCAGCTCGTCGATCTCGACGTCGGCCGCGTTCGTGACCAGGGCCCCGTCGGTATGCCGCACCACGGCATACCCGCGCTGCAGTGTGCGAAGCGGGGAGAGAGACCGCACGCGGCCGGTCAGGTGGGTGATCTCGTCGTGGGCACGGTCGAGCCGGTGTGCCACGTGGCGTCGCTGGCGATCGACGAGGCGGTCGACGTCCTCGCGGCGGCCGTCGACCATCACCTCGGGGTGGGCCAGGACCGGCCGTGCGCTCAACTGCTCCAGGTGTCGTCGCTCGGCCACCACCCGGTGCTGCAGCGCACGGGCACCGGTGCGCATCAGGGTGGTCAGGCCGGCTTGTTCCTGCTCCAGGCTGGGCACGATGAGTTTCGCCGCGTCGGTGGGGGTGGAGGCGCGCACATCGGCGACGAAGTCGAGCAGCGGGGTGTCGACGTCGTGGCCGATCGCGCTGACGACCGGAGTGGACGCGGCCGAGACCGCCCGCAGGAGGGTCTCGTTGCTGAACGGCAGCAGGTCCTCCAGCGAACCGCCTCCCCGGCTGATGACGATGACGTCGATCTGCCGGTCGGCATCCAGCTCCTGCAGCGCACGGGTGACGTCGGCGACGGCGCCCTGCCCCTGCACCGCGACCTGCCGGACGGCGAATCGAGCCGACGGCCACCGTCGCCGGGCGTTTTCGACGACGTCCTTCTCGGCGGCGCTCGCGCGCCCGCACACGAGGCCGATGGTGCCCGGGATGAACGGCAGCGGCCGCTTGCGTGAGGCGTCGAAGAGGCCTTCGCTGCGCAGCACCGACTTGAGGTGTTCGAGCCGAGCGAGCAGTTCACCGACACCGACGGCCCTCATCTGTCTGGCCTGCAGTTGCAGACTGCCGCGCTTGCCCCAGAAGGTCGGCTTGCAGTGCACGACCACGCGAGCACCCTCGCGCACGGCCGGCCCCATCGCGTCGAGGGTGTTGACGTGGACGGTCACCGAGAACGACATGTCGACCTCGGTGTCGCGCAGCGTGAGGAAGCACGTCGGCGCACCCGGACGGCGGCGCAGTTGCACGATCTGGCCCTCGACCCACAGCGGCGACATCCGGTCGACGTAGTCGCCGACCTTCATCGACAGGGTGCGCACCGGCCACGGCGACTCGGGCGTCGTGTCGGCGGCCTTCTCCGGCAGTGGGGAACTCACGACGGCCACCCTATCGAGGGCCACCGACCGATCGGTGGTTTCGTTCGGTCATGCAGAAGGGGTCACATCTGACGCATTCTGCATGACCGCGATCCCCGGCGCGGGGTCGCGAAGGGGGCGCTCGGCCGACACGATGCGGGACGTAGCATGAAGACATGACTGATCAGGTGGCATCCGTGGATCGGGCGGTGGCGACGAAGAAGGTCCTGCTCGCCGCGCCGCGTGGATACTGCGCGGGGGTGGACCGCGCCGTCGTCACCGTCGAGAAGGCGCTCGACCTGTATGGTCCGCCGGTCTATGTCCGCAAGCAGATCGTGCACAACAAGCACGTCGTGGCAACGCTCGAGAAGCGGGGCGCCGTCTTCGTCGACGAGACCGACGAGGTGCCCGAGGGCGCGACGGTGATCTTCTCCGCGCACGGTGTCGCGCCGAGCGTCCACGAGGAGGCCGAGTCGCTGCACCTGAAGACGATCGACGCCACGTGCCCGCTCGTCACGAAGGTGCACCGGGAGGCGAAGCGATTCGCCTCCGAGGAC
>CAZMLG010000180.1:0-6612 GCA_964566985.1 uncultured Intrasporangiaceae bacterium | reverse complement strand
CGGGCTCATGTTGCCGATCGTGGCGCGGTTGGCCAGGGGCACGTTGCCGACGCCCGGGCCGAAGAACTGCACGAACTTGCCCACCACACCGGTCTGCCGCAGCAGCTCGGCGACGGTCAGCACCAGATCGGTGGCCGTCGTGCCCGCCGGCAGCTCACCGGTCAGCTTGAGGCCGACGACCTGCGGAATGAGCATCGACACCGGCTGGCCGAGCATCGCGGCCTCGGCCTCGATGCCACCGACGCCCCATCCGAGCACGCCGAGGCCGTTGATCATCGGGGTGTGCGAGTCGGTGCCGAGCAGCGTGTCCGGGTAGGCGAGCAGCCCGTCCGGCCCCTCCTTGGTGAACACGACCCTGCCCAGATGCTCGAGGTTGACCTGGTGGCAGATGCCGGTGTCCGGCGGCACCACGGCGAAATCGTTGAACGCCTGCTGACCCCAGCGCAGCAACTGGTAGCGCTCCTTGTTGCGCTCGAACTCCAGGTCGGCGTTGATGCGGGCGGCCTGGGCGTTGCCGAACGCATCGACGATCACCGAATGGTCGATCACCAGCTCGGTCGGGATGAGCGGGTTGATGCGCTTGGGGTCACCACCCAGCTCGTTGATCGCGTCCCGCATCGCGACGAGGTCGACGACGCACGGCACCCCGGTGAAGTCCTGCATCAACACGCGCGCGGGAGTGAATTGGATCTCGCTGCCGTGCGCCGCCTTCGGGTCCCAATGAGCCAGTGCGTCGATCTGTTCGGCGGTGACCAGTTTGCCGTCCTCGTTGCGCAGCAGGTTTTCCAACAGCACCTTGAGGCTGTAGGGAAGGCGCTGCGAGCCCTCGATGCGGTCGAGCCGCCGGATCTCGTATCGGGTGCCGTCCACATCGAGGTGGTCACGCGTGCCGAAGCTGTCTGAACTCATACCGATCCTCTCCTCGAACCACGGTCGGTTCCCTTTCGAGGGTAGCCCGTGCGTCGCGGCGCCGCCCGGGATACGTCCCGGTGGAGCGACGGGGTTCACCGACCGGAGGCGGCGGCCGGCGGTCGGGCCGCCACCTGGGCGAGCGGCGGGAGCCCGGTCGCGAGGGTCTTCGTGCCCCGGCCATGACGGTCGATCGCTTGGAGATCACCGTGCTCGTCGACGATGAACAGCCATCTGCTGCGCGGGGCCCACACCATGCTCGACGGGCCGTCCGGCGCGTCGAGGTGGACCGCGGTGCCGGCGCCGCTGCGCAGGTCGAGCAGATACAGCACCCGAGCGTCGTGGGTGCTTCCGCAGACCAACGCCGCGGTGCGCCCGTCGGGAGAGATCCGGCCGGACGGTGCGGCGGCCGGGCGCACCGGGCACGGCGACGGCACCGTATGCCGCTCACGGCTTTTCGCGTCGATGACGAACAGCCGACACGGGCGCGCGGTCGGGCACTCGCGCACCAGCCAGTGTGTTGCTCCGGCCGCGACGACGGTCCCCTTCGTGACGCGGCGACTCTTCCCGGGACGCACGTCGTAGGCACCATCGGGGGTTTCCAGGATCAGGTACCCCGCGCCGTCGGGTAGTGCCCGGACCCACGAGGCGTCGCTCGGTCCGCGCACGTGCACGCCGGTGCGCCGCCCGTTGAGGCCCAGCAGGTGGAACACCGCGTCATCGGCGGCATCCTGCACCCAGACCTGCCCCGGATCCGGTCCGGGCAGCGCGGCACCGCCGGAGCCCAGCCGCCCTCCGTCGAACCGTGTGCCCAACCCATCGGGGTCGAATTCGTAGCCGGGTTCCCAGTCGGTGGGGTGGATGAGCACCCGCTCCGGGCCGACGACCAACGAGACCGGTCCGCCGGTCAGCAGCGGGGGCACCGGCATACGGACGATCGTGCCGGATCCGGGATAAATGCTGACGAGTGTGGCGGATTCGTTCGGCGGGGCCTGGGACAGGGCCACGAGCCTCCAGGTCAAGGGTATGCCGTGCACGAACGGGTGCGTGCCGCGGCGGGTCGTGGCCGTGGGGGAGGGGACCTGGCGGACGGTGCCGTCGGGCACCGAGTCGGACGCGGTGGGCGTGCCGGTTGCGGCCGAGTGGGTGGACCCTGCCCCGGAGGCCGAGCGGCCGTGCGCGCCGGTCGTGGCCGAGCGGCTGTTTGCGGCACCGGGGGATCCCTGATCACCGGTCAGCTTGATCAGGGCGCCCGCGACGATGACCACGGCGATCAGCGCGGCGACGGCATACAGGCCCCAGGGGCGTCGCCACTCGACGTCCCCGTCGTCGTCCCGTGGTGCGGACATCCCCCCGACCCTATCCGCCGAGTGGTGCGTCAGAACCGCCGAGTGGTGCGGTGGAACACGCGAGTGGTCAGTCCGCGCTGCCGCGCACGGGGGCGATCCGGTCGAGGGCGGGCAGGCCCTTGATGGTCGTGGCGTGGCCGGTCGTGCAGTCGATCGTGACGAGATGACCGGTGCGGTCGACCACCAGGAGGTGTCGCCGGTCCGGGGACCAGACCAGACTCGGCTCGTAGGAACGCACCCGGACCGGCACCCTACGGTGATCGCCGGTGCGCAGATCGATTAGATAGAACAGCACGTCGTTGTTGCTGCCGTTGCACAGGATGGCGGCCGTGCGACCGTCGGGGGAGACGGTCCCGGACGGAGCCTGCATGGGTGGCCCCGTGCAGGGCGTCTTCACGCTGTGGTGATCGCCGCTCGACCGGTCGATGACCGTGAGGTTGCGGGCGGCTCCCACGCTGTTCGACCGCACGAGGAAGGTGCGCCGGCCCGCCGCGATGACCGCGCCTTTCGTGATGCGCCGCTGCGAGGTCGGCCGCAGATCCCAGGTGCCCTTCAACGACACCTCCATCAGGTATCCGGCACCGTCGGGCACGACGTTGCTCATCGACGACCCCTGCAGCCGCACGGCCTTGCCGGTGGGCGCGCCGTCGATGCTCACGAGGCGGAACAGCCTCGGGTCACGGTGGTCCCGCGTCCAGATCTGGTTCGGCGCCGGTCCGGGCAGGGCCCGGCCACCCACACCCAGGACACCGCCGCGCAGGCGCCAGTCCCGCCCGCGGTGACCGAACAGGAAGCCGGGCACCTCGTCGATCGACCGGACGAGGATCCCGCCGGGCCCGGCGACCACGGAGACCGGCCCGGTGCTCGGCGGCCAGGGGATGCGCTGGGCCGTGATGCGCCCGGTGGCCGGGTCGATACGCAGGAGCCGCCCGGAGCTGTCGGCCGACGGCCGGGCGATGCCGACCACGCGCCACCCGGCCGGCGCATGCGACAGCAGCGGCCCCTTCGTGGGCGACCGGACGACCTTCGGCGTCCTGTGCGGCAACGTCGCGACCGAGCCTCTCGTCGGGTTCGGCACCGGGGACGTAGGCCGTGTGGACGCGGCCGCGCTCCGGGTGTGACTCGCGGTCGAATCGTCCTGCTGCCCGGCGAGTTTGACGAGGGCCCCCGCCACGATCGCGACGACGATCAGCGCGGCGACGGCATACAGGGCCCACGGGCGGCGCCACTCGACGTCGGTGTCCCCGCCCTCGTCGTCTCCCTCGTCCCACTGATCGGACACGCGACGACCTTATCCCGAGACGTCACTCTGCGCCGTCGAGAAGTGCGTCGGAACCGCCCGGTGATGCGTCGGCGTGGGTGCGGTCACGCGTGGGGTGTGGCCGGGCGCAGGCCCAGATCGGCCAGCCGCGCATCGGCGAGCGCGCGCACGGTGTCCGGGTCCTCCAGGGCCGCCGGCACCGACGCCGGGGAGCCGGCGACGTGGCCGTCGGCGAGGGCCTGCAGGGCGAGGGCGGTGTGTCCGGCGGCCTGCGACCGCAGGTGGGCGGCGCGCGTCATCCGCCGCAGGTGCGGCACGCGAAGAGAGGCCCACAGGACGCACACCGTCAGGATCAGCAGTCCCGAGGTGAGTATGCCGAGCAGCAGGCCGAGCCGGTCCAGCCCGGTGATGATGTCCTGGCCGGCATCACCCATCTCGCGACCGGCGGCCGCCGCCTTGTCGAACGGTGCCCGCACCGTGTCACCGATGAGCGGGATGTGGCTGAGCCGCTTGCCCGCCTCGGTCATGTTGGTCGCGACGTCGTGGCCACCGTGCTGCAGGGACCGCGCTCCCTCCGCGGACTCGACCAGGCGGGCGTGGATGAGGCGCCCACACCAGATCGCGGCAGCCACGCAGCAGATCAGGGCGAGATCTGCGGCGACCTGGCGAATTCGGCGAGCCGGCAACTCGGCATACAGTGTCATCGAGACCCCCTGTCGCTGCGGGCGCGTGCGTGAGCGCGTCGCGCCTCACCCTATCCGCCGAGTGGTGCGTCGGGACCGCCGAGTGGTGCTTCGGGGCCGCCGAGTGGTGCGTCGGAGGGGGCTCGTCGAGTTGTCCACAGATTCATTCGCGACGCCCGGGGTATGCCGTGGTTCCGGCCACGATGAAGGAATGCAGCTTCCCGACACCCTCGACAACGTGTTCACCAGCGCCACGGCGCGTCTTCACGGGCTCACCAAGGACGACCTTCGCACCCTGGTCCGACGTGGCCAGATCAGTCGGCTCGCCCGGCAGCTCTATGCGCGTGATCCAGCGCAACTCGACCTCTGCGCCCGGGCCAACGCCTTCGGAATGCTCATCGCGCCGCATCACGTGATCTGCGATCGGACGGCGGCGTGGGTCCATGGCGTCGACATCTACAGCTATCCCGGAGAAGGGGACATGCTGCGGATCGAGGTGTGTGCGAGACGCGATCACACACCCACCAGACGGCCGGAGGTGGCCGGCTGCGTGCGCGATCTGACCGAGGAGGACATCGTCTACGTCGACGGCGTCGCGGTGACGTCGCCCGCCCGGACCGCACTGGACCTGGCGTGCAAGCTGAGACCCATGTCGGCGCTCGCCTGCATCGAAGCCTTCCTGCGGAAGGGGCTGGTGACCATCGCGGAGCTCGTGGCCCTGCTACCGCGCTACCGCGGCCGGCGCGGGATCCGTCTGGCGCGCGAGGTGCTGACGATCGCTGACGCACGGGTGGAGTCCGAAGGTGAGTCGTTCACCCGGATGGCGATCCACCAGGCGGGGTTGCCGCTGCCGTCGACGCAGGTCTGGGTCTACCGGGACGACGCCGCGGACATTCGGCTCGACACGGCATACGAGGGGCTGAAGATTGCGATCGAATACGACGGCGTGCAGTTCCACGGGCCAGACCACCGCGCGCACGACGACGAGCGCCGCGGCTGGCTGCGCGACCACGGGTGGTATGTGATCGTCGTGCGCAAGGCGGACCTGAGCGGTGCCGCTGCCGATGCGTGGTTGGCCGATCTGCGGCGGGAGCTTCGCGAGCGCACCCTGGCGGCCGAGCACTATTCACGATTCGCCAGAGTGTGAGGTGGCACATCCTTCCGGTTCCGGATGCTCCGTCTCGTGGGTGCGCGGAGTGACCACTCGGCGGTTCTGACGCACCACTCGGCGGGGGCGGGTGAGCACTCGGCACGGATAGGGTTTCGGGTGGAGGTGAGGCGCTGATGCCGACGAAGGTGACGGCCATCGAACGCTCGATGGCCGGGTGGCTGGATCATCTGCGTGTCGAGCGTGGTGCCTCGCGGCACACCCTGGCGGCATACCAGCGTGACCTGCGCCGGTATGCCGAGTATCTGGCGGCACACGGCATCCACGACGCCGCCGTGGTCGACGAACGTCAGATCGCCGATTTCCTCGCCGCCTTGCGGGAAGGCGACGAGGACCACCGCCCGCTGGCGGCCTCGTCGGCGGCACGGACGATGGTCGCCGTGCGCGGCTTCCACAAGTTCCTGGCGCTGGAGGGAGAGACACCCGGGGACGCTGCCGGCGGGGTCACACCGCCGAAGCCGCCGGGGCGGTTGCCGAAGGCCATCCCGGTCGACCAGGTGGAGCGGCTGCTGAAGGCCGCCGCGGTCGGGGACACCCCAACGTCCCTGCGGGACGCGGCGCTGCTGGAGGTGCTCTACGGCATCGGCGCTCGCGTCAGCGAGGCGATCGGTCTGGACGTCGACGACGTGGACCTGGAGGGGGACAGTGTGCGCGTGTTCGGCAAGGGAGGCAAGGAGCGCCTGGTGCCGCTGGGGCGCTATGCGAAGGAGGCCGTCACGGCCTACCTGGTGCGGGCCCGACCGGTGCTCGCGCGCGGTGGCACGGGTGGGCCGGCCCTGTTCCTCAACCGGCGCGGTGGACGGCTGAGCCGCCAGTCCGCCTGGAACATCATCCAAACCGCGGCACAACGCGCCGACCTGTCAGGACACGTCAGCCCGCACACGCTGCGGCACTCCTTCGCGACCCACTTGCTCGACGGCGGTGCGGACGTGCGCGTGGTCCAGGAGCTGCTCGGGCACGCCTCGGTGACCACGACGCAGATCTACACCATGGTGTCCGTTCAACAACTGCGGGAGGTCTTCGCCTCGGCCCATCCGCGCGCGCGGTGACCACTCGGCGGTTCTGACGCACCACTCGGTGGTTCTGACGCACCACTCGGCGGGGATCGAGGGGCTCGGGATGCGGCACGGGCGGCCCGGCATTGATACGTTGTCCTGGATCGGCGAGACGCCGAACGACGACGACATCGGGAGCAACGTGAGTTCGAAGGAGAAGATGGGCCCGACCGGCAGGCCGCTGCCG
>CAZMLG010000179.1:0-6650 GCA_964566985.1 uncultured Intrasporangiaceae bacterium | reverse complement strand
AGGGATCGATCTTGACGGTGAGGGTGCCGGGCAGGAACCCGAGGCGCTCTCCCGCCTCCACGGCGGGCCGCGTCAGGATGATGCGGTTGACCTCCTTGGCCTGCAACGCCGCCACCGCCTTGGCCATGGCGAGGTAGGTCTTGCCGGTCCCGGCGGGGCCGATGCCGAAGACGATCGTGTTGCGGTCGATGGCAACGACATATCGCTTCTGGCCGAGGGTTTTGGGGCGAATGGTGCGCCCGCGGCTGCTGACGATGTTCATCGTGAGCACGTCGGCGGGCCGCTCGCGGGAATGGCCGCGCAGCATCCCGATGGCTCGCTCGACGGCGTCGCTGCTCACCGGTTGGCCGGTGTCGACGATCGTCATCAGTTCGTCGACCAGGTCCTCGACCAACGCCATGTCGGACGGCTCGCCCTCCAGGTGGAACTCATTGCCCCGCACATGGATGGACACCCGGGGGAAGGCTCGCTCGACGGTGCGCAACAACTCGTCGCGCGGCCCCAGCAGCGCGACCATGGAGGTCTCGGCGGGAATGGTGATCGTGTGGTGCGAGACCAGGGCACGGCCTTGTCCCCCGCTGCTGTCCTGGCGCCGCTCCGGATGGTGGTGTTCGCTCATCGTGCCTCCAGTCTACGGGTCGCGGCCGACGAGGCCGAACCGCAAACCGACACCGTCACCATCGGGTGCGCGAGCTGAGCACCGCAAGGGCCGCGGGTCCGGCGCTGGAGGAGCGCAGCACGGTGCGCCCCATCCGGGCGACGCGGGCGCCGGCGGACCGTAGGCCGTCCAACTCCCGGTCGGTGATGCCGCCCTCCGGGCCGACGACGAGCATCAGTTCGCCACCGCCGGGCAGCGGCACCGAGGCCAGCGGCGTGGTCGCCTCTTCGTGGAGGACGATCACCGCATCGGCCTGTCGCGCGCGCTCGACCACGGCGGCGCGGTCGACGATCTCCTCCACCTGTGGGATCCGGGCACGTCGCGCCTGCTTCGCCGCGGCCTTGGCGACCGACTCCCACTTGCGGTGTGCCCGGCGCCCTCGCTCGCCACGCCACTGGACGATGCTGCGCTCGGCCTGCCACGGCACGACGGCGTCGACGCCGAGTTCGGTGGCCGATTCGACGGCCTGCAGGTCGCGATCGCCCTTGGCGAGCGCCTGCACCAGGGTGAAGGTGGGCCCGGGCACCGGCTCGTCGCACACGTCGTCGACCAGCGCGATGAGCGTGTCCGGGCCGGTCTCCTGCACGACACCGCCGACGATGCGTCCGCTGCCGTCGGCGAGCTGGATCGCCTCACCGGCATGGATGCGCCGCACGGTCGCGGCGTGACGACCCTCGGCCCCGTCCAGGCGCACGATCTGGCCGGCCTTGACCGTGGCCAGCATGCCGGGGTCGAGGAAGAACAACGGCGCGGTCATCGCTACTTCTGCTTGAAGGCGTCGCGCAACTTGCCGAACAGGCTCTGGTTCATCGGCTGGAACCGCGCCTCCGGCTGCTCCTCTCCGCGCTCCTTGGCCAACTGCCGCAGCAGCTCCTCCTGCTGCGGATCCAGTTGGGTGGGGGTGCGCACGACACAGTGGACGAGCAGGTCCCCCCGCTGGCCACTGCGCAGGTGGGTGACCCCGAGCCCGCGCAGGGTGACGACGTCGCCGGCCTGTGCGCCGGGTCTGACATCGACATCCCGGTCCCCGTCGAACGTCTCCAGTGTCAGCGTCGTGCCCAGGGCCGCCGCCGTCATCGGCAGGTCCACCGAGCAGTGCAGGTCGTCGCCATGCCGCTGGAACGTGCGGTGCTTGCGCACGCGGATCTCGACATAGAGGTCACCGGCCGGGCCGCCCCCCGGCCCGATCTCCCCCTCTCCGGCCAACTGGATGCGGGTGCCGGTGTCCACACCCGCAGGCACCTTGATCGTGATGGTCCGTCGATCGCGCACGCGCCCCTCGCCGGCGCACTCGAAGCAGGGGTCGGTGATCGTCTCGCCGAATCCGCGGCAGGCGCTGCAGGGACGGGTCGTCATGACCTGGCCGAGGAACGAGCGCTGCACCTGCTGCACCTGACCGGTGCCGTGGCACACCTCGCAGGTGCGGGTGCCGGTGCCGGGCCGGGCACCGTCCCCGTCACAGGTCGCGCACAGGATCGCCGTGTCGTAGGTGAGATCCTCGTGCCCACCGAACACCGCGACCTTCAGGTCGATGTCCAGGGGAAGCAGAGCGTCCTGACCTCGCTGCACGCGCGAGCGCCTCGGATCGCCGGCGCCGGCCGCGCCGCCTCCGAAGAACGCGTCCATGATGTCGCTGAACGAGAATCCGGCACCGAAGCCGCCGGCTCCGGCCGCGCCGCCGTAGGGGTCCGACCCCATGTCGTAGGACTGACGCTTCTGCGGATCGGAGAGCACGTCGTAGGCCTGGGAGACCTTCTTGAACTGGTCGGCGGCCTCTTCGCCCGGGTTCACGTCAGGGTGCAGTTTGCGGGCCTTCTTGCGGTAGGCCCGCTTGATCTCCTCCGCGCTCGCGTCCCGGGAGACACCGAGGTCTGCGTAGTAGTCGTTCACGAAATTCCTTGTCGCCTGTCGGTTTCCAAACGTGTGTCATTGATCGAGGATGTCGGAGACATACCGTGCGACGGCACGCACCGCGACCATGGTCGACGGGTAGTCCATCCGAGTCGGTCCCAGCACACCGAGGCCACCCACGACCTCCCCACCGTAGGACGTGCTGATGACCGAGGTGCCGCGCAGCCCCTCGACGGTGTTCTCCGTGCCGATGCGCACCGCGACCGCGTCGCCGCTCTCCTGACTCATCTGGCTCATCAGGCGCAGCAGGACCACGTGCTCCTCGAGCGCCTCGAGCACGGGGCTGAGGCTGAACGGGAAGTCGTGCACCGAGCGGGCGAGATGGCCGGTGCCCGCGAGCGCGACCCGCTCCTCCCGCTCGGCCTCGAGCAGACGGCATACGGCCTCGGTGACCTCGTCGGTGACGGCCTCGTCCTCCGGGCGCACCGGCGTGGGGTCCTCGCGCAGCGCCGTGGCCGCACGCCGGCGCGACAGCCCCTCGGCCGCTTCGTTGATGCGGGCGCGCAGCCGGGTGAGCACCTCGTCGTCGTCGGTGAGGTCACGGCTCACCGCGATGATCCGCTGCTCGACCTGGCCGCTGGACAGGATGAGCACGACCATCAGGCGGTCGACGCCCATCGAGACCAGTTCGACGTGACGCACGCGCGCCACGTTGAGCGAGGGGTATTGCATGACGGCCGCCTGCTGGGTCAGCGACGACAGCAGCCGCACGGTCCGGTCGACGACGTCGTCGAGATCGACCGCCTGCGAGAGGAAGGTCTCGATGGCCGACCGCTCGGCACGCGACATCGGTTTCAGATGGCTCAGGTGGTCGACGAACCAGCGGTAGCCTGCATCGGTCGGGACCCGGCCCGCGGAGGTGTGCGGCGCCGAGATCAGCCCGTCCTCCTCCAACGCGGCCATGTCGTTGCGGACGGTCGCCGCGCTGACCCCCAACTGGTGCCGCTCGAGCAGCGCCTTGGAGCCGACCGGCTCGGAGGTCGACACGTAGTCCTGCACGATCGCACGCAGCACCTCCAGACGGCGTTCCTCGCTCATGTCTCACCTCCTACGCCGCACAACAAACACTGGCACTCAGGTATGCCGAGTGCCAGTCTACGTTCTCCGCCCGCCGGGGCGTGTCGACGCCGCCGACGAGGTCGGCCTCACCTAACGTTGCGGGGTGACGATCGACCGCTACGCCTCCGATCCGCTCGCCGGCGACTGGAAGGCTCCACCCCGTGGCCGCTCACGCGACGTGCCCGCCGAGCCCGGCCTGGTCGTCGAGGACGTCGATACCGGCTGGTGCGGCGCCGTGGTCCGCGTCGAGAAGGCCGGCGGGATGCACGTCGTCCACCTCGAGGACCGGCACGGCCGCAGCAAGGCCTTCCCCCTCGGCCCCGGGTTCCTCCTCGACGGCGCACCGGTCGCCCTCACCGCGCCGGAGGCGGACGCCTCCGCGGCACTCTCCTCCGCCCGCACCGCACAGCGCCGGACCGCGAGCGGATCCGTCGCCGTCCAGGGCGCCCGTGCCCGCGTCGCGCTCGGTTCGCGCCTCTTCGTCGAGGGGCGTCACGACGCAGAACTCGTCGAGAAGGTCTGGGGCGCCGACCTACGCATCGAGGGCGTCGTCGTCGAACTGCTGGAGGGCGTCGACGATCTGCGCGCGGTGATCCGCGACTTCAAGCCGAGCAAGGACCGCCGCATGGGAGTGCTCGTCGACCATCTGGTGCCCGGCACCAAGGAACGACGCATCGTCGACGAGGCGATGGCGATCCACGAGGCGCGCGAGCACGTGCTCGTCGTCGGCCACCCCTTCGTCGACGTGTGGGAGTCGGTCCGGCCCGAGCGGCTCGGCTGGAGCGCCTGGCCGACGATCCCGCGCAGCACCTCGTGGAAACACGGCATACTCGCCGAGCTGGGCTGGCCGCACCGCACGCAGGCCGACGTCGCCCAGGGGTGGAAGCGGATACTGGGCACCGTGAGGACCTATGCCGATCTGCAGCCCGAGCTGCTCGGGCGCGTCGAAGAGCTCATCGACTTCGTCACGACATGACCGTCACCCCGACAGGCACCCCGCCACACACCCCACCGCGATGAATGCTCATCGGGCGCCCGCCGTCGACATCCACGCCGAGCTGGTCGCGGTCGTCATCGCGGTCGACGACGCACGCCCGCGAGTGCTCGCCTCGGGGCGTCCGCCCCACTTGCCTGCCGGGCCGCTGCGCGAGGACCACCAGTCGCTCCAGGAGGGTGTGCGCGCCTTCGCCGCGGAGCAGACCGGGCACACCCTCGGCTATGTCGAACAGCTCTACACCTTCGCCGATCTCGACCGGGGCGGTCCGATCCGCGAGCCGGACCCGGCCGCCGACCCCCACCGCACCATCTCGATCTCCTACCTGGGCCTGACCCGCACGACCGGCTGCGACGCCGCGTGGGCGTCGGTCTACGACCTGCTGCCGTGGGAGGACCGCCGGCACGTCGACGACGACGGCGATCCCGATCGCGTCCTGCAGGAGATCGACACCGCACTGCGGCGCTGGTGCGCCGGCGACGACACGCTCCGTCGGGAGCGCGAGGACCGCTGCGACTCCGTCTTCGGGCGCGGCGACCAGCCGTGGCGACCCGAGCTGGCGCTGCAACGCTACGAGCTGCTCTGGGAGGCAGGCCTGGTCGGCGAGTCCGGCCCCCACTCGCACCTGTCCGCCCTCACCGGCCCGGCCATGCTGCACGACCATCGGCGCATCCTCGCCACCGGGCTGTCCCGGCTACGGTCGGCCCTTCAATACCGGCCCGTCGTCTTCGAACTCATGCCGGACACCTTCACTCTCGGCGGACTGCAGGAGGCGGTGGAGGCCCTCGCCGGGCAGTTGCTGCACAAGCAGAATTTCCGACGACTCGTCGAGCAGCAGCACGAACTGGTCGAGCCGACCGGGGAGTCCACCCGGGCCACCGGCGGGCGCCCCGCGCGGCTCTACCGTTTCCGCCGCGAGGTGTTCGCCGAGCGAGCCCAGGTCGGCACCAAGCTGCCGCTCCCCCGCCCCCGCTGAGATCGGATGGCGGGGGTCAGGTCTCGGGTGACCGCTCCGCGAGCAGGTCTTCGAGCAGCCGGGCCTGCCGGTGCAGCCGGGACACCGCTTCGGGGTCCCCTTCCACCGTCACCTCGGCGGCGCGGATCTCGTCGACCTCCGCCAGCACGATTGACACCATGTCGGCTTCCGTGAGTGATCTGCGCTGCTCCTCCGCGCGACCGGCCCCGGCGGCCGATGACTCGATGGCGGATGCCACGTCCTGCTCGGTGAGCGGGACTGCCTCGGCGTTGTCGATCGCGGACGACGCGGTGCGGTAGGCGGCCACGGCCGTCCGATCACGCGCCTTCATGGCGCGCGTCAAGGCGGATCTCAGCGTGGATCGCAGGGGTGATGGCCCGTCCGAAGTCATCGATCCAGTAGACCAGATCGGCCGGACGACGCCGGCGGTATGTCCGAAGCGTTGGCACCCGACGCTGTGGCGGGAATCACACCGCGATGACGGGACTCGTCGACACGCCGGGTATTATGCTCAGTCGTAGCATTTGCTCAACCCGAGAATAAGCAGCCAGGAGGCCACGCGATGAGCACTGCACTGTACGAGCGGGTCAAGGACTTCGTCCCCGAAGTCGAGTGGCCCATCATCCAGGGCGACATCGAGGCGATCGAAGCACTCAAGATCGAGCACGACGCGGTGATCCTGGCGCACAACTACATGACGCCCGACGTCTTCCACGGCGTCGCGGACATCGTCGGGGACTCGCTCGCCCTCGCCCGCGAGGCCCAGCACGTCGAGGCCGGCACGATCGTGCTGGCCGGGGTCCACTTCATGGCCGAGACCGCGAAGCTGCTCAACCCCGAGAAGCGCGTGCTGCTCCCCGACCTGCGCTCCGGGTGCTCCCTGGCCGAGAGCATCACTGCAGAGGACGTCCGCGAACTGCGACGGGCCCACCCCGGCGTGCCCGTGGTGACCTACGTCAACACCTCCGCGGCGGTCAAGGCCGAGAGTGACATCACCTGCACCTCGGGCAACGCCGTCAAGATCATCGAGTCGCTCGGCACCGACGAGGTCA
>CAZMLG010000178.1:0-6660 GCA_964566985.1 uncultured Intrasporangiaceae bacterium | reverse complement strand
GCGGGCCGATGCTGCACCGCGCGCTGCAGCAGTTCCTCGCCGACGTGTTCTGGGGCGACCTGGACGTCCTGCTGCTCGACCTGCCGCCCGGCACGGGTGACATCGCCATCTCGGTCGCGCAGTTGATCCCGACCGCCGAGATCCTCGTCGTCACGACGCCGCAGCAGGCGGCCGCCGAGGTCGCCGAGCGCGCCGGCGCGATCTCGCTGCAGACCAAGCAGCGCGTCGCGGGGGTCATCGAGAACATGTCGTGGCTGGAGCTGCCCGACGGGACGCGCCAGGACATCTTCGGCAGCGGCGGCGGCGAGCGCGTCGCCGAGTCGCTCACCCGCGCCGTCGGTGCCGAGGTGGAGTTGCTCGGCCAGGTGCCGCTGGACACCCGCCTGCGCATCGGCGGCGACGCGGGGACCCCGGTCGTGCTGGGCGAGCCGGAGAGCGCGGCCGGTGTCGCGCTGCGCGGCATCGCCAAGGGCCTCAGCAGCCGCGCCCGCGGCCTGGCGGGCCGTTCGCTGGGCCTGACGGTCAGCAGCAGCTGATCGATCCTCCGGTCAGGTCGCGTCGGTGTCGAACGGCGTCGGACGGTCCGGGTCGAAGCGTGGCGGGGCCGGCAGGGCCGGGGGCGCCTGCAGACCGTCGTCGGGTGCCGGCGGACCGTCGTCCCGCGGCTCGTCGAACAGCGCCTCGCGCACGATCTTGCGCGGGTCGTACTGCCGCGGGTCGTACTGGCGCCAGTCGACGTCGTCGAACTCCGGGCCCATCTGTTCCTTCAGCTGAGACTTGGCTCCTTGCGCCATGTCGCGTGCCTGACGCACCCATTCGCGGAACTTCGCGAGGTATTCGGGCAGCCGTTCCGGGCCGATGAGGAACGCACCGAGGGCGACGAGGATGAGGAACTCCCACGTGTCGATACCGAAGAATGACACTCCCTCAGTCCTCCTTGGTATCCGGTGAGTGCGTCAACTGCCCGACGACGCCTCGGTGTGCACCGTAACGCTACGGTCCTCGTCGCCGGAATGTATCACCAGGGTGACGAAGTCACCGGGGGACTTCGACCGGAGCGCAACGATGAACGACTGTGGCGTGTCGACTTTCTCGCCGTCGATCTCCTTGATGACGTCGCCCTCCTCGATGCCGGCCTTGTCGGCCGGGCCGCCGTCGGTGACACTGCGCACCCGCACGCCCGTGCCCTCGAAGGCGGTGTCGACGCTGACGCCGATCACCGGGTGGTCGGCATGGCCGGTCTTGATCAGCTGGTCGGTCGTCCGCCGCGCCTGGTCGGAGGGGATCGCGAACCCCAGGCCGATGTTGCCGCCCTCCCCTGACCGGCTGCCGGTGGTGTAGATCGCCGAGTTGACGCCGATCACCTTGCCGGACAACGCGAGCAGTGGTCCGCCGGAGTTGCCGGGGTTGATCGGCGCGTCAGTCTGCACGGCATTCAGGTAGGACAGGTCGTTGAGCGACTTGCCGGTGGTGACCGGGCGGTCGAGGGCACTGACGATCCCGGTGGTCACCGATCCGGTGAGTCCGAGCGGGGCGCCGACGGCGATCACCGGCTGACCGACGACGAGCGTGTCGGAATCCCCGAACGACAAGGTCGGCAGCCCCTTGTCGTCGACCTTGAGCACGGCCAGGTCGTAGGACTTGTCCTTGCCGACGACCTTCGCGTCCTTGCGTGACCCGTCGGAGAAGAGCACCGTGAGGGTCTCGTCGTCACCGCCGGCCGCGGCGACGTGGTTGTTGGTGACGATGTAACCGTTCGACCGGATGACGAATCCGGATCCGGTGCCGATGCGCTTGCCGGTGCTGTCGGAGATCCGGATGGTGACCACGCTGGGCAGGGTGGACTTCGCGATGGCCGCGACCTGCTCGTCGTGCTGGGGCGTGGCGTCGTCGCCTCCCCCGGCGAGCGTCGCTCCGGTGAGACCGCCGACCAGGCCCCCGCCGACGGCCAGGCACACTCCGGCCACGATCAGCGGGAGGGTCCTGCGGCGCCGCGGCGGATCGGGGGCCGGTGAGCCGGATGCGGCGGCCGGCGGGGAGGCCGGTTCGTTCGGGGTGGGCCGTGGGCCGGGCAGGCGGGCGGAGCGCGATGGTCCGTGCGGCGGCTGGGTCATGGCGGGATTGTCCCCTACACGGGACGATGCGTCAGCGGCCGGGCACCCCGACCTCGACGGCCGCGAGGTGATCGACGTCGGCGGCCTGCTGCTGGGTGCGGGACAACGGGGTCGTGCCTCGGTCGAACATCCCGCCCGTGGTGCTCCATGCGGCCGGGACGCTGCGGGACAGTGACGACTGGCCGGTGTCGGGCACGTCGACGGGGGTCGGACCCGCTCCGGCGGTGGGCACCTGGGAGACGGTCAGCGCGGCGCCGAGGCAGCCGGCGACGGCGGCGAGGGTAAAGGCCACCGAACGCCGGGCGGAGCAGTATTGGGCCGGCGCGTGCGTCGTCACCATCGCCGGCGCGGGGCGCAGGTCTGGCGGTGCGGGCTCCTCGCCGGCCAGGCTGAGCAGCCCGGCCATCAGGTGCTGATGCTGCCGGGCATCGATGCGCACGTCACGCAACTGCGCCATGAGGTCGCGCTCCTCGCGCACGATGGCACGGCACGCCTCACAGGCCACCAGGTGGCGCTCGACGTGGCGCTCCTGCTCGGGCGTGAGCATGCCGTCGACGTAATCGGCCAGGACGTCCTCACCCAGCCGTGCGCATCCGGCCATCAGTTGCTCCTTGCGGCGACGGGGATCGCGATCCCCGGCCGGGTCGTGCGGCTCGCCTCGGGGCGACGGTCCGGTGCGCGGTGGGCCAGGGCCTCCCGCAGCTGGGCGCGACCCCGGTGGATTCGGGAGCGCACGGTGCCAAGCTTGACGTCGAGCGTCGCGGCGATCTCCTCGTAGGACAGGCCCTCGATGTCGCACAGCACCACGGCGGCGCGAAAGTCCGGGGGCAGGGCATCCAGCGCCCGCTGGATGTCGTCGTCGAAGTGGGCGTCGACGTACTGCTGCTCGGGGGTGCCGTCCCGGCTGGGCAGACGGGCGGCGGCGTCGTCGACGAGGGCGTCGAAGCGGATGCGCTGCTTGCGGCGCATCTTGTCGAGGAAGACGTTGGTGGTGATGCGGTGCAGCCAGCCCTCGAACGTGCCGGGCCGGTAGGAGTGCAGCGAACGGAAGACGCGCACGAAGACGTCGTGGGTCAGGTCCTCGGCGTCGTGGGCGTTGCCGGTCAGGCGGTAGGCCAACCGGTAGACCCTGGCCGAGTGCTCGGTGACGATCTGCTCCCAGGTGGGTGGTTCCCACCCGGCGGGCACCTCATCCGGCACGGGCGTGCGCGGTCGGTGCGAGGAGGTCATCTGGTTCCTTTCCGTTCGGCACGCCCGTCTGCAGGCAGTCCTTCATCCTGCTCAACGCACGACGTGCCTCTTTTGTTCTCGTCATCGGCAGATAGTTTGTACCCATGAGCACCCCGCGTCCGGCGACCTTGGCCTACGCCGAAGAGTTCCTTCCAGAGACCGAGGCGATGCAGCGCGCCCGCGAGCGCGGCCGGTCGCTCGGCTGTATGCCGGTCAGCCCCGGCACCGGCGCGGCACTGCGGATGCTGGCCGCGGCCGTCGGCGCCCACGCGGTGGTGGAGATCGGTAGCGGTGCCGGGGTCTCCGGGCTGTGGCTGCTGTCGGGGATGCCGTCCGGCGCGGTGCTCACGACGATCGAGATCGAACCGGAGCACCAGCACGCCGCCCGCCGGGCCTACGCCGAGGCGCAGGTCGCGCCGCAGCGCACCCGGTTGATCACCGGATCCGCGCTGGAGGTGCTCCCCCGACTGGCCGACGGCGCCTACGACATGGTGGTGGTCGACGGTGCCAAGACGCAATATCCGGACTACGTGGAGCAGGCGCTGCGGCTGCTGCGCACCGGCGGGCTGCTCGCGATCGACAACATGCTGTGGCATGACCGTGTGCCCGACCCGGCCATCCGCGACGAGACGACCACCATCCTGCGCGACCTGGGCAAGGAACTGCGCGACGACCCGGAGCTCACCACGGCGCTGTTGCCGATCGGCGACGGACTGCTCACCGCGGTGAAGCGTTAGCCGTGGCATGCATCGACGGCCCGGTCGGGGCCGGGCCGTCGACAGGTGGGTTCCGCTCAGCCGATACAACCCTTGATGGCGGCGCCGAGAGCCTCCGCCTCCTCGGCGTTCATCTCCACGACCAGTCGCCCGCCACCCTCGAGCGGCATGCGCAGCAGGATGCTGCGGCCCTCCTTGGTGACCTCGAGCGGGCCGTCACCGGTCCTCGGCTTCATCGCCGCCATGGGCACTTCCCCTTTCGACGCGTGGCGATTGCCTTGACCACATCACCACGCTCACGGAATGTCTCTGCCGGTGTTCCGGCCGATGCGGTCGGCTCCCATTATCCCCGGCCGGGCGTCCAGGGGGAAATTGCACGCCGGTCGAGCATCACCGGTACGGCAGACTGAGCCCATGCACGCCCGTTCGGCACTCTTCGATCTGTACGGCGACCATCTCGCCGGCCGCGGCGGTTGGGCACCGATCTCGGCCGTCGTGCGGCTGCTGGCCGCCGTCGACGTGGCACCGGCCGCGACGCGCACCGCCGTGTCCCGCATGGCCCGGGAGGGATGGCTGGCCCCCGACGAGCGGGCCGGAGCGCGAGGGTATGCCGCCACCGATCGCGCCCGCACTCGCCTCGCGGCCGCCTGGCGCCGGATCTATGCCGTCACGACGCCGCCATGGGACGGCCGCTGGCACGTCGTCGTCACCGACCACGTCGGCGATCGCAGCCGTCGCGCGCGTCTGGCCGACTCGCTGGGATACCTCGGCTACGGCCGGTTGTCGACCGACACCTGGGTGGCTCCACGCGCCAGCGACGAGCTGGACGGCGCGCTCGGCGGGGTCCGTGCGCAACAGTTCTTTGCCTCCTTCCTCGGCGACGGACCGGACCTGGCCGCGCGGGTGTGGGACGTGACCGGCCTGGCGGGGTCCTATCGAGAGTTCCTCTCGTGGGCGGATGCCGTCGTGTCCGACACCTGCGAGGACGTGCCCGAGCAGGCCTACGCGAGCCGCGCCCGGATCGTCCACGAATGGCGCAAGTTCCTCTTCACCGATCCGGGCCTGCCCCCGGAGGTGCTGCCGGCCGAATGGCCGGGGTCGGTGGCTGCACGGTCCTTCGTCGACGTGACGTCGCGGCTGCGCCCTGCGGCCGTGGCCTACGTCGACGCCTGCCTGGAGGAGGCCGGGGCCCACATGCCGGCGTAGCCGCGCCCGCGCCCCTGAGAGAATGCGGCCACGGGCGACACGCCCGTCGATCCGACGAAGCGAGGAACGCGCATGGCAGCCGAGACCACCGACCCCGTCCTGCTCGACGTCACCGACCACGTGGCGACGATCCGCCTCAACCGGCCGGACGCGATGAACAGCGTCGACACCGCCATGAAGACGTCTCTGCTGCGGATCCTGCGCGACGTGGCCGACGACCCGCAGGTGCGCTGTGTCCTGCTCACCGGCTCCGGGCGGGCCTTTTGCGCCGGGCAGGACCTGCGCGAGCACATCACCGACCTGAAGGAGGGGGACGGAGCGCGCCTCACGACCGTCACCGAGCACTACAACCCGATCGTGACGCTGCTGGCGACGATGAACAAGCCGGTGATCGCGGCGGTGAACGGTGTCGCCGCCGGCGCGGGGGCCGCGTTCTGCTTCGCCTGCGATCTGCGCATCGTCGCCGACACCGCCGGTTTCAACCTGGCGTTCACCGGCATCGCGCTGTCCTGCGACTCGGGGTCCTCCTGGTGGCTGCCTCGCCTGGTCGGGGTCGCCAAGGCCAAGGAGCTGCTGCTGATGCCGCGCACCGTGCCGGCCGACGAGGCGGCGACCATCGGCCTGGCATCGCAGGTGGTGCCGGCGGCCGACCTGGAGGGGACGGCGCAAGAGATCGCGGTGAAGCTGGCCTCCGGGCCGACCCTCGCCTACGGTTCGGTCCGCCGGGCGGTGGCCTTCTCCGTCGGCCACGACCTCGAGGCGTCGCTGGCGCACGAGGCACAGTTGATGCAGGTGACCGGCGGCAGCGAGGACCATCAGCAGGCCGTCGAGGCGTTCCTCGCCAAGGAGAAGCCACGGTTCGCGGGCCGCTGACAAGAATGCTCGGGTCTCGCCATCGATGGATTCCCTTCATCACATCTGAAACACTGGCCCCGTGGCAGCGATCATCTGGTTGGGAGCGGGACTGCTCCTTGCGGCCGGCGAGGCCCTGAGCGGGGACTTCTTCCTGCTCATGCTCGGGGGCGGGGCGCTCGTCGCGGCCGCCGCCTCATGGGCCGGTGCGCCCGTATGGCTCGCAGCCGTCGTCTTCGTGGTGGCCTCGGTCGTCCTCGAGGTCGTCGCGCGGCCCGCCATCAAGCGTCATCTGCTGTCCTCGCCGGGGCTGGCCACCAACGCCGATGCGCTCATCGGCCAGGAGGCCGTGACCCTGGCGTCATTCGGATCCGCCGGCGGCCAGGTGCGCATCGGCGGCGAGGTGTGGACGGCCCGTCCGGCCTCGGAGGAGGATTCCTTCGCCCAGGGCGAACGGGTGATCGTCCAACGTATCGACGGTGCCACCGCCGTCGTGAAGAGGGGAAAGTGACATGTACGCAACCATCATCGTGGTCGCCGTC
>CAZMLG010000177.1:0-6781 GCA_964566985.1 uncultured Intrasporangiaceae bacterium | reverse complement strand
AGTACTTCTGCCGCCCGGTGTGCAGCTTGTCGAGCAGTTCGGCCCGGTCGACGCCCAAGGTCTCCGCCGCCGAGTAGAGATACAGGCCGTGCCCGGCTTCGTCCTGCACCTTCGCCATCAAGATCGCCTTGCGACGCAGTGAGGGTGCGCGGGAGATCCAGTTGCCCTCGGGCTGCATGCCGATGATCTCCGAGTGGGCGTGCTGCGCGATCTGCCGGATCAGCGTGGTGCGGTAGTCGTCGGGCATGGCGTCCCGCGGCTCGATGCGCTGGTCCGCCGCGATCAACGCGTCGAAGTCGCCGCCACCGCCACGCGTCGTCGCCTGGTCGATGACGTCGTCGAGGCCGCCGCCCTCGGCGGCATTCAGCGGCTCGTCGGGGTCCACGAAGTCGTTGCCGTACATGACTCAAGTATGCCCACATATTACAAGTTTTTGCAATTGTGCATCGCAAGTGTCACAACGCCGGATCGGCTGACAGACTGGCCCCATGACGCCCGGGACACCGACCCATGAGTGATGCAAGCGTGCGCACGGCGCGGGTCGCCGACGCCGAAGCGGTGGGGCGCGTCCAGGCGGCGGTCTGGCGCGACGCCTACCGGGACGTCCTCGACCCCCGGCTGGTCAAGGCCTTCGTCCCCGACCCGTTCACCCGCGCCTGGGACCAGTCGCTGCGCAACCCGCCCTCCACGCTTCACCGCCTGCTGGTCGCCACCGAACTGAACGAGATCGTCGGGTTCTCCGCCATGGCCCCGGCGGAGGCGGACCACACGGCGGAGGTGCTGGCGATGGGTGTCGACCCCGGTCATCGCGGGCGCGGACATGGCTCTCGGCTGATCAACGCGACGGTCGACACCCTGCGGGCCGGCGACTTCGAGGCGATGGAGTTGTGGATTCTCGCGGAGGCGGACGAGACCCGCGCCTTCTTGGAGAAGGCCGGCCTGCACACCGACGGCGCCCACCGGGACCGTGTGGTCGATCCCGACGGCAGCACCGCCCGGGAGATCAGGCTCTCGGCCGCCATCGTCGACAGCTGAGACGCCGCCACATGCGGCCGGCCGGTGGCCCGGCTGGTCTCGGGCACACTCACTCCGGCGTGACGGGCTCACCGGTGTCGATCAGGTCACGTGGCAGGTCGACGGGGCGAGTGCGTGGTGGCTCCGCGGGAAGTGCCTCGCCGTAACCCGTGGGCAACACGACCGCGCGCAGTGCCACGTCGGCGCCGGGCCGACCCGGATCGCAGATCAGGTTCTTCGCGTTTCCGCACGGATGAACCCCGTCGTCGGTGGACACCGGCGGCACCATGTGGGCGGTCACACCACCATGACCGATCATCGGCCACCCCCTCGCGTCGAAAGCTCATTCTAGCGCTGCGGGTGACCGAGGGCGGCCCGATCGCGGACGACGGCTCGCATCGCGCCATAGCGAAACAAACCGTCACGGCCCGATCGGGTGCGCCGCGCATCATGACGGTCTATTGCGTTATTGCGTTGTTCCACACCCTCCCCGTCTCGGCAGCGATCACCCACAGATCGTTCCGTGGCGCACCAGAGGTCGCTCCGACCGGGCCACAGTGATTCCATGACCACTGCCTACGAACGCCGTCAGCGCCGGATCGCGGTCGGCCGTGTCGCCGACAATCAAGACGGGGTCATCCACCGATCACAACTGGTCGAGATGGGCGTCACCGCGAGCGCCATCGAGGCGGAGGTGCGAGCGCGCCGATGGCGCAAGGTCGGGCGCCACACGATCTGCGTCCACACCGGAGACCTCGACGCCGGTGCGATGCGGCGGTATGCCGTGTGGGAGGCGGGCAGCCGCGCAGCCCTCGACGGGCCGAGCGGGCTGCAGGCGCGCGGTCTGACCGGCGTCCGCGAAGAGGTGCTGCACGTCTCGATCGACGGCGGACGAGGGCGGCGCCGCCCTCCGGGTGTCGTGCTGCATCATGTGCCCCAACGCTGCCCCGGCGAGGTGATCGACGCGCACGTGCCCGTGGTGCGTCCGGCCATCGCGGCGCTACGGGCCGCGACGTGGGCTCACTCCGACCGGCAGGCCGCGTTGTGGTTGGTCACGTCGGTCCAGCAACAGCTCGTCCCTGCGGATCGTCTGACCGCGGCGCTCGACGTCGTCGGCCTCCGCGCCCGCCGAGGGTTCATCACCCAGGTCGTGCAGGACATCGCGGGCGGGGTGCAGTCCCTGAACGAGCTCGACTTCGCGGTCGAGTGCCGGCGGCGCGGCATACCCGAGCCCGACCGTCAGGTGGTGCGCCGCAAGCCCGGCGGCCACTACTACCTCGATGTGTGCTGGGATGCCCTGCGATTGGTGGTCGAGATCGACGGATTCCAGCACACGCAGGGCCTCGCCCCGGTCGACGACGCCCTCCGCCAGAACGACGTGAGCCTGCAGCGGGACACCGTGCTGCGCATACCGATCCTGGCCTTCCGTCTCGATGCGGAGCGCATGCTGGGGCAAGTCGCCCGGGCGCACACCCTCCTCACAGCGCGGCGCTACGAGCAGGCGATCTGACGCTATAACGCAACGAACCGTCAACACTCGTTCGGGTGCGCGATGAGTGGTGACGGTCTGTCACGTTATTGCGCAACTCCCGAAGTCCACCGCGACCGACGCGAGCTACGTGTCGAAGCGGACGAAGGCTCGCAGGCCATCATCAGGATAGTCGTGCGCCTCGCGATAGCCGAGACTCTCGTAGAACGCGCGCTGGCGAGGCTCCGCGCCGGTGAGCAGCACCTTCTGGCGCACCCGCGCATACGGCTCGAGAGCGGCCTCGACAAGTCGCCGGCCGATGCCATGCCGCTGCGCCTCCGGCCGCACGAGCACGTCCTGCAGGTAGCAGATGCTGGCTCCGTCGGAGATCACCCGAGCCAGGCCCACCAGGCGGATGCCCCGCCGCGCGACGACGACTCGAGACGATCCGGCCAACGCCGCCCGCAGCGTGTCGGGGCGTGCTGTGTAGGCACCCCATCCGACCGAGTCGTAGAGCGCAACCGTCTCAGCGAAGAAGATCGCCGCCCCGTCCACCGCCTCGATGCGCACACCATCCACGCCGTGACCCTAGTGGTAACGGTCGCGGGTCGCCAGGCAATAACGCAACACACCGTCACCTCCCGATCGGGTGCGCCGCGCATCGTGACGGTTCGTTGCGTTATTGCGTGATTTCGTGCGTATGCCGTGGCCGCCATCGTGACGCGCCCCTCCCGGCACGGCCTCAGTCGAGGCCCAGGAAGTGCTCCAGGCCCACGGTCAGTCCCGGGTGGGACGCCACCTCGCGCACGCCGGTGAGCACGCCCGGCATGAAGCTGACCCGGTCGAAGGAGTCGTGGCGCACGGTGAGGGCCTCGCCGACGCCGCCGAACGACACCTCCTGGTGCGCGACGCGCCCGCGCAACCGCATCGCGTGCACCGGTATGCCGTGCACCCGCGCTCCGCGGGCGCCGCCGGGGTCGCTGGTGGTCGCGTCCGGGGCCGGGGCGAGGCCCGCCTCGTCGCGCGCGGCGCCGATGAGGTCGGCGGTGCGCGCGGCGGTGCCGGACGGGGCGTCGACCTTGCCCGGGTGGTGCATCTCGACGATCTCGACGGACTCGTAGAAGCGGGCGGCCTGCCGCGCGAACGACATCATCAGCAACGCGCCGATCGCGAAGTTGGGCGCGACGAGCACGCCGACGTCCGGCCGATCGGCCACCTGCCCGCGCAGGGCCTCGAGCCGCTCGTCGCTCCACCCGGTCGTGCCGACCACGACGTGCACACCGCGGTCGACGCAGTGCGCCACGTTGCCGGGCGAGGCGTCCGGCACGGTGAACTCGATCGCGACCTGCGCGCCGCCCAGGTCTCCCAGGTCGTCACCGTCGTCGAAACGGGCGACCAGCTCCAGATCGTCCGCCCCCTCGACGGCCGCCGCGGCCTCGCCGCCCATGCGCCCGGAGGCGCCGATCACTGCCACTCTGGTTCGGGTACTCACATGGCTCAGGCTACGCACCGGCGGCCCGTGCCGCCCAGCCTCCCGGTGACTGGAATGCTGGGTGTCGGAGGTGGCGATGACGGGCCTGATCACGTGGTGGCGCGAGGCCGCCCGTGTGGCGTGCCCGGAGGCGGACCCGGGCCGCGTCCTGGAGGCCGGCGCCGACCTGCTCGCCCGCTGGACGCAGCCGCACCGCCGCTACCACACGACGCAGCACCTCGAGGAGGTGCTCGGAGCGCTCGACGACCTGACCACGGACCTGGGGGCCGAGCGGGACGCCTACGGCCGGCTGGCCGCGTGGTTCCACGACGCGGTGTATGCCGTGGACGCGCCGGCCGGGGACAACGAGCGCCGGAGCGCCCACCTGGCCGAGGACGGCCTGCGCGATCTGGGCGCCGACCCGACGACGGTGGTGACCGTCGTCGACCTCGTCGAGATGACCGCCGATCACGCGCCCGGGCAGCACGACCCGCTGCGCGACTGCTTCCACGACGCCGACCTGTGGATCCTCTCGGCCGGCCGACACCGCTTCGACGAATACTGCGCGCAGGTGCGCGAGGAATACTCCCACGTCCCCGACGAGGCCTACGGACGCGGTCGATCGACGATCCTGCGCCCCCTGCTGGAGCGTCCACACCTCTACCGCACCGCCAGGGCCCGCTCCACCTGGACCGACACCGCACGGGCCAATCTGGCGCGCGAGCTGGACCGCCTCACGACCTGACCCGGGCCGAGCTCCGGTGCCCTCCATCAGGAATCATCCAGACTCCCGTGTGACGATGGCCCACGTGGCAGGGTTCACCGCACAGGACTGGGTGACGTCGTGGACCTTCTCCCCCTTCGGGGTGATCGTCGCGGCGCTGCTCGCGGGAGGGTATGCCGTGCTGTGGGCCGCCGCCCGGCGCGACGGCACCCGCTGGCCGATCTGGAAGGTCGGTGCCTATCTCGTCCTCGGGGTCTTCCCACTGCTGTATGTCACGTGCGGACCGATCGGGGTGTGGCGCACGACGTTCTTCTGGATGTTCGGTGCGCAGATGGCGATCTTGTCGGCGGTCACGCCCACCGGCCTCGCCCTCGGTGACCCGATCGGCCTCTACACCGCGGCGTGCGGACCCGACACCCGCCTGCACCGGCTCCTGCACGGGCGCATCGCGCGGGTGCTGATGTTCCCGTTCGCCGGTTCGGTCCTCAGCATGGCGAGCATCATGGTGATCTTCCTGACCGGTTACGGCCAGGCAGCGACCCGCAGCGACGCGATCGGGATCCTCGCGGACCTGCACGTGCTGATCGTCGGCATGCTCGTCGTGCTCCCGTTGATCACCGAGGACCTGCTGCCCGGTTGGGCGGGGCCGGGGGTGCGGACCTTCCTGTCGATCGTCGACGGGTTGCTCGACGCGATCCCCGGCATCCTCGTCATGACCTCGACGCGCATCCTCGCGCCCGGCTTCCCCGGCTTCGCCGCCGCGGCGGCGCCGTTGCGGGACGGACTGACGCAGATCCTCGACCAGAAGTACACGGGCGGTGCCCTGTTGGCGATCGCCGAGGTGATCGGCATCCCGCTGATGGGCGCGACGTTCGTCGACTGGGTGCGCTCCGACGAGGATCAGGCGCGGGAGGCCGATGCCCGGCTCGACGCCCAGGAGGGTGCCGCCGAGCCGGGGTTGTCACCGGAGCCGGTCACCGACCAGCCGTGGTGGCTGCAGGACCCCCGCCTGGCCGACCGCTTCGGCCCCTCGAGACACGACGACTGACCGCCCTAGCGCCGGCGCTGACACCGCCCGCACCAGAACAGATTCCGCCCCGCGACCAGCCTGGTGCGCACCCGACTGCCGCACACGAGACAGGGTTCACCGGCGCGCTGGTAGACGGCATACGTCGGGTCGGTGACGACCACCGTCTCTCCGGCACGGCTGCGGGACTCGACGTCACGCACCTCGTCCTCGTCCGTCACGATCCGTCCGGTGATCACCCCGACGGCGAGCAGCCGGACCAGGTCCGCCCAGATCACCTCGAACGTGCGCCTGCGCACCTGGTTGCCGGGCCGGAACGGATCGACGCGGTGGCGGAAGAGCACCTCGCACCGATACAGATTGCCGACCCCGGCCAGGACCGACTGGTCCATGAGCAGTTCGGCGACGGTGCGGCGGCTGCGCGACAGGCGCGACCACGCCCGATCCGGATCGGCCTGCGGATCCAACGGATCCGGACCCAGCCGTGCCAACACCTCCTGGACCTCCTCCGGCGTGCGCACCGCGCACAGCGTCGGTCCGCGCAGGTCGGCGACGGTCTGATCCGAGGCGATCCGCAGGCGCACCTGACCGACCGGCGGCGGCAACGCGCCGGCATACCGCTCCACCGAGAACTTCCCGATCAGCCCCAGATGCACGTGCAGGATCCGGTCGCCGGCGAACTCGACGAACAGTTGCTTGCCGACGGAGTCGGCCGCCTGCAGCGTCTGCCCGTCGAGCAATGCCGCGCCGGCCGCGAATCGGCCCTGTGGGCTGGACACCTCGGGCCCAAGGCCCCGGAAGGCCTGATCGAGCGCGTCGGCGAGGCGGCGCAGCGTGTGGCCTTCGGGCATGGCGCCCAGTCTGGCGTATGCCGTGGGCCGACGCACTGCGGGCCCGGTGCACGCTCGCACCGGGCCCGCAGCAGGGTCTGCCGATCAGTCGTCGGAGCCGTCCTCCGATGACCCGGCGGTCTCCTTCGCCTTGTCGTGGCCGTGACCACGGCGACGGCGCCGGTTGCGCGAGCGACGCGGCGCGTCGTCGGACGAGGACTCGTCGCCCTCGTCGGCGGCGTCCTCC
>CAZMLG010000176.1:0-6796 GCA_964566985.1 uncultured Intrasporangiaceae bacterium | reverse complement strand
AGCCTCGAGACCCGCGCGTCGCGGGGTCCGCGTGGTGGTCGAGGAGGAACGCGTGGCCGACCTGGTCGATCAGCTCGCCCGCGCCGCCGGGCGCCGCCGCCGCGCCGGCCGCGGCCAGGGCCTGGGCGGCGATCCGCCCGGCGACCCGCATCTTCTCGATGGTGTCGGAGTCCTTGACCTCGTCGCCGGTGAACGGGGCCGGTTCGGGACGGTCGACGTATTCGGGGCGGGTGATGTCCCGGGGCACGGCACGCCGAGGGCTGACCCGACCTTGCTGGACTGAGGCTGTCGGAGGCATGCACCGGAGTCTAGGACGATCACGTCGGGGGCGGTGTCTACGGTGGTGGAGTGGGCGAACACGAACTGCTGATCAGACACCTGATGTCGTGGTGTCGAGACGCCCAGGTCCGGGTCGACCCGCAGATCGTCCGAGGCGTGCTGGCGCAGCGGGACCGGATGGGGGATCGGGCCTACGGCAGTTGGCCGCTCGGCAGCGCCCGTCGCCTGGTGCGCAGCGACTGGCCAGGCCGGCCGGCGCCGCGGGCCGTCGCGGAGGCGTTGGACGGGTACTGGCGGTTCCTGAGCGAGACGGGGCGCATGGATGACGAGTCCGGCGACCGGGCGAGCCTCTATCACGAGCTGTCGCAGAGTCTGCGGAAGAGCGGAGGTGCCGCGGACGGGGCCGCAGCGCATCCGTCGGGTGGGTCGAGGGCGCGCACGCGTCGCCCGCCCCGTCGGCGAGGGCGCACCCCGGAGGGAGGAGACGTCGAGCGAGCTCGGGAGCGGGGCACTCCGTTCGTGGCCGAGCTGCTCGACTTCGCGGCGTGGGTCGGTGACGGCAAGGAGGTCACCAACTCCAAGGTGTTGCGCCCCGGTGTCGCGCGCTCGGCATACCGGGATCTGGGGATGTGGAGCTGGGAGCGGGACGACATCCAGCTCGATTTCGGCGCCATCGGGGTGACCGCGAAGCCGACGGTCCCCGACGCTGTGCAGCAGGAGCGGATGCTGCGGACCTGGCGGACCGCAGCGGACTGTCGCCCGATCGAGCGATTGTGGGACGCGAGTGTGGCGACGGGCATCGTGACGGTCGGGTCGCGGTGGGCTCACGCCTCGTGGTCTCCGCCTGCGACGCCGAACGAATGGCACGACCTGTCGTTGCGGGCCTCCTTGGCGCTGGCCCGCGTGATCAGGCCGCCGAGTGCCGACATCATCGTCGAGGCGCTGACCGAATACTCCCGGACGCGCGCGCAGCAGGAGGAGATGGCCAGGCGGGCGCGGTGGGTCGCCGAACACCGTGGCAGCTTCGACGCGAGTGAGCACAAGATCACCTGGCTCGAGCTCGCGCTGTTCCACTTCTCCGGCTGCGGGTTGTGGGACCTCACCGATGGCCGATTTGTGCCGACCGCCCTCGGCAAGGAGTTCGCGGCGAGACGAGGCCCCTCCCGTCGGCGGCGGCGCCACCCTTGACGCACCGGCCGGATGCGCATCCTCGCCTCGCAACCCAACCCGGCTGGTTGAGTAGCCGCGCAACCCAACCCGGCTGGTTGAGTAGCCGCGCAAACCAACCCGGCTGGTTGAGTAGCCGCGCAAACCCACACCCGGCTGGTTGAGTAGCGAGCGCCCTGGCGCGAGCGTATCGAAACCCGGTGAGCCACACGGCAACCCGACCACACAAGCCACCCGATGACCCCGTCGCACCAGGACCAGCACGCCCGGGAAAACATCGAACACATCTCCCATAACCTCTTGACCTCATCGAACTGGTGTGCGTAGAATGGAGCATGGGACACAGGGGAAACGCTTTCGAGGCACCGGAGCCGGACCAGGCCGCCCTGGACATGCTGGACGATCAGTTCCAGCCCCTGGATTTGGCCCCGTTCGAACCCGACGACCCCGCCACCGACGCGGGCGTGCTCGCCGGTGGCTCGACGGCGAGGGCGGCACTCACCTCGGGGCCCCCGGGTGCGGGGCGTGATGCGGCCTCGGCGATCGAGGACCTGAGCCGTCAGGTCGACGCGCTGGTGCACGGCATGCATGAACTGACCGGTGAGCGGGTCGACGCGATGATGGACGTCCTGCTCGACCTGGGTGCCCGGATCGAACGCGCCCAAGTGTTCCTGCTGGCCGAGGCGATCGACCGAGGTGTGATCGCCGACTCGACTGCCGCGACCCCGACGCAGTGGCTGCGGGTCAAGTATCCGTCGATGGAGCCCGGGCAGGCCGCACGGATCGCGCGGGTCGCGGAGATCATCCGCGATCCGAAGCATCCGGCGTTGGCGGGCGTGTTGGATGCGGGGATCGTCACCGTGCGGGGCATGCAGATCGCGGTGCGGGAAGCTCAACGCGTCCACCCGTTGTTGCCGCGGTTCTCCTGGTACGACATGCTCGGGTATTTCCTGGCGGTGGCGACCCGCCGCCCCGCCAAGGATCTGATCACGTTGGCCGACGGGTTGGTGAGCCTGCGCGGCGGGGACCGCCTGCCGGAGGACGAGAACCGCGCCCGCACCGCCGAAACCCTCTCCTGGTGGGATCTACCGTCGGGGTTGACGCGGTTCCAGGGTGACCTGTCGGCCGGGGACGCGGCCACGTTCACCGCCGCCATCGAAGCCCTCGCCGCCCCACGACCAGGCACCACGCCCGACGGAGACACCCACCCACCCAGCGACGCCGTAGACGCCTGGCACAACACCGACAGCGACAGCAGTAACGACAGCAGCGGGAGCAGCAGCACCAGCGCTCACGGCGGCGCCGACAGTGGCAGCGGGAGCAGCTACAGCGACGACAGCAGCGACAGTGACAGCGGCAGCACCACCAGCGGTAGCAGCAGCGGTGGTAGCAGTCAGAAGGGGATCGATTGGCGTCCCGTTGGCAAGCGCCGCGCGGACGCCCTCATGGAACTGGTCGGGGCCGCGGCCCGCGCCAGTGGTAGTGATACGGGCCGCTCGCCGGTCAAGGCGACCATCACCCTGCCGTTGAGCGTGTTGATCGGGTCCCTGTCGAATGCGGGGTATGCGACCACGAGTTTCGGGCAGGTCATTGACGCCGGGACGGCCCGCACGATGGCCTGCTCCGCGCAGATCACGCCGATGGTGCTGGGTACCGATTCGCAGCCGGTGGACCTGGGACGGGCCACGCGCCCGTTCGCCTCCGCCACCCGGGCCGCGATCACCCGACGCGATGCCGGATGCTCCTTCCCCGGGTGTGACCGGCCGGCGCCGTGGTGCGAGGCGCATCACGCGATCCCGTGGTGGGTCGGGGGCCTGTCGGACAAGCTCAACGGCACCCTGTTGTGTTCGCGGCATCACCACATCGTGCACGCCAAGGGATACCTCCCCTGGATCACCGACACCCGCGTGGTCTGGGACCTGACCCCCGGACGGATGCCCACCCAGCCGCTCGAACCCGACGACCCGCTCATCCGCGGACCCGGCGCACCACCCGAACGACAAGACACCGGATAGCTACTCCGTAGTCAGCTCAGTCCCAGCCTCACCTCGCCAGGCCTCGATACGGCCTCGCCCCCTGGGGGCTCGCCTACTCGACCGGCCGATAGGGGGCCTCGATGCGGCTCGCCCCCTGGGGGCTCGCCTTCTCGACCGGCCGGGGTGAGGTCTGCAACCACCTCGCGCCAGGCGCTCGGCCTACTCGACCGGCCGATGGCGGCCTCGATACGGCTCGCCCCTGGGGGCTCGCTTACTCGGCCGGCCGGGGCGAGGTCTCGATACGGCTCGCCCCCTGGGGGCTCGCCTACTCGACCGGCCGTTGGGGCCCTCGCGCCAGGGCGCTCGATTCCTTCGGGCTCCGCGCGACGTACGCTGGATCGAGTGGGTGGCGATCACGATTTCGACCTGAAGTCGCTTGCCATACCCGCATACGGTCCGTCGCTGCTCTTCGGGCTGGCCGAGGGCGCGATGCTGCCCGTCGTCCCGCTGTCGGCCCGGGACCTGGGCTCATCGGTGGCGATCGCCGCGCTCATGGTCACCGTCATCAACATCGGCTCGCTCGTCTTCAACGTGCCGTCGTCGATCATCACGGCCCGTTATGGCGAGCGTCGCGCGATCGTCGGGGCCTCGCTCATCGGCGTGGTCTCCGCAATCTTGTGCCTGACAGCTCCCGACCTCGCCGTGTATGCCGTGGGGGCACTCCTCATGGGCGTCAGCGGCTCGGTGTTCCTTCTCGCCCGGCAGACCTACCTGACCGAGGCCGTACCCGTCCGATACCGTGCCCGAGCCCTGTCGACACTCGGCGGGGTGATGCGTGTCGGGATCTTCACCGGGCCGTTCCTCGGCGCCGCCGCCATGCAACTCGGCGGCCTGCGCGCGGCGTATGTCGTGTGCGCACTCAGCCTCGCCCTCGCCGGCGTGCTGGCCGCCACCATGAAGGACTTGCCCGGCGAAACCCTGGCCGGCGGGTCGGCACACGGGCCGAGCGTGAGGAGCATCCTGCGAGACCACCGCCGGGTCTTCCTCACAGTGGGTGTCGGGGTGCTGCTCGTCGCGGCCGTGCGGACCTCGCGGCAGGCCGTGATTCCGTTGTGGGCGGAGCACCTGGGCTTGTCGGCTCAGACCGCTTCGATCATCTACGGTCTCGCGGGCGGCATCGACATGCTCGTCTTCTATCCGGCGGGCAAGGTCATGGACGTCCTCGGCCGGCGTTGGGTCACCGTCCCCTCGATGCTCGTCATGGCGGCAGCGCTCCTCGCCATGCCCCTCACGACCGGCGCGGTCACGCTCACCGTCGTCTCCTGTGTGCTCGGGTTCGGCAACGGCATCGGCTCGGGCATGGTCATGACGCTGGGGGCCGACTTCTCGCCCGCGGTGGGGCGCACGCAGTTCCTCGGCATCTGGCGCGAGCTGTCCGACCTCGGGCGGACGGCCGGGCCGGGGATCCTGTCCGCCGTGACCGCGGCGGTCACCCTCGGGGTGGGGATCGCCTTCGCGGGCATCATCGGCGTGTGCGCCGCTGCCGTGATGTGGCGCTCCGTGCCGGGGCGGCATCGCCTGACCCCGACGGCGGACTCACGTGTCCCCCGAGGGTCGGGCTGATCAGGAATCGAAGCTGTGCTCGCCCGCCGGGAAGGCCCCGCCCTCGACCTCCTGTCGGTAGGCGGTGGCGGCGCCCAACAGCACGCCGTGCAGATCGGCATACCGCTTGACGAAGCGCGGGGCCTTGCCGGTGCGTAGACCGGCCATGTCCTGCCAGACGAGCACCTGCGCGTCGCAGCTCGGGCCCGCTCCGATGCCGATGGTCGGGATCCGCAGCGCCTCGGTGACACGGGCGGCGACCGGCGCCGGCACCATCTCCATCACCACGGAGAAGGCTCCCGCCTGTTCGAGCGACTGCGCCGCCGCCACGAGTTCGTCGGCGGCCGCGTCACGGCCCTGGACGCGATACCCGCCGAGGGCATGCTCGCTCTGCGGGGTGAACCCGATGTGCGCCATGACCGGGATGCCGGCGTCGGTCAGCAGGTCGACCGTCGGGGCCATGTGGGCTCCGCCTTCCAGCTTCACGGCGTGCGCTCGGCCCTCCTTCATGAACCGGGTCGCGGTGTCGAAGGCCTGCTCGGGGCTGCGCTGGTAGGACCCGAACGGCAGGTCGGCCACCACCAGCGCGTGCGGTGCGCCCGTCACGACGGCAGACACCAGGGGGAGCAACTCGTCGACGGTCACCGGGAGCGTCGTGTCGTAGCCGAACACATTGTTGCCCGCCGAGTCGCCCACGAGCAGCACCGGAATCCCCGCTTCGTCGAAGACCTGAGCGGCATACTGGTCGTATGCGGTGAGCATCGCCCACCGTTCGCCGCGCTCCTTCATCCGCTGGAGGTGGGTGATCCGGGTCTTGCGCCGCGTCGTCGGCTGGGTCTGTGCTCCGGATCCGTAGGGGGCGGGCTGCTCGCTCATGTGCCCAACATACGCGGTGCAGGCAGGCCGGACCGCGGGCCGCGTCCCTGGCCAGGGCGCGTCGCCGGGGACCTCACGGGCCGTCCACCGAGGTGGAGCGACCGTCCGGCCCCGTGTCCCGGGCGCCGTCGGATCCGCGGCGATCACGGCGACCTTCGAAGCTCTCGATCGCGCCGATCACGGCGATCGTGAAGAGGGCCAGGAGCAACGCCACACCGAAGTACTGCAACATGTCCACGCCGTGCACAGTAGGCGGGCGACATGAATGTCTCCTGAATCCCGACAGGTGGGCTGTGCCTCCCCTCGCCAGAGGTGCCGGCGGTAGGGCAGGATCGATGGCATGGATCGTCAGCAGGAGTTCGTGCTCAGGACCATCGAAGAACGCGACATCCGCTTCGTGCGGCTTTGGTTCACCGACGTGCTCGGCATGCTCAAGTCGGTCGCGGTCGCGCCGGCCGAACTCGAGGGCGCCTTCGCCGAGGGGATCGGCTTCGACGGGAGCTCCATCGAAGGTCTGGCCCGGGTGTTCGAGGCGGACATGCTGGTGCTGCCGGATGCGAGCACGTTCCAGGTGTTGCCCTGGCGGGGGGAGAGCCCCGGCACCGCTCGGATGTTCGCCGACATCCGGTTGCCCGACGGGTCGGCGAGCCTGGCCGATCCGCGGTACGTGCTCAAACGGGCCATGGAGCGGGCGGCCGACAAGGGGCTGACCTTCTACACCCATCCCGAGATCGAGTTCTATCTGTTCGAGAGTGCGCTCAGAGACGGTCAGCCGGTGCCGGTCGACAGCGCGGGGTTCTTCGATCACGTGCCGCGAGGGACAGGCCACGACTTCCGGCGTGCGGCGATCTCGCTGCTGGAGAGCATGGGGATCTCCGTCGAGTTCAGCCACCACG
>CAZMLG010000175.1:0-6810 GCA_964566985.1 uncultured Intrasporangiaceae bacterium | reverse complement strand
CCATCCCCGCCGTGCTGCGGCACCTGCGCCGCGCACACGCCATCCAGGAGGCGTCGTGACCGCCGTCGTCGTCATCCTCGCCGTCGCCATCGCCGCCCTGACGGTCGCCGTGGGTCTGCTGTGGCGCCGCGTCGAGATGCTGCGCGTCGTCCTGCACGCACACCTGCGCGCCGCCGTCACCGTCGTCCACCTGCGCTCCGTCATGGACGGCGTCGACACCGTCGAGGACCTGCTGCGCCGAACGGAGGGGCGGCCGTGAACGCGCTCATCTTCCTCATCCTCCTCGGCGTCTGCATCGTCGCCCAAGCCTGGCTGCCACCCGGCAACGAATGCGCCGGGTGCGGCGAAGTCTTCGCGGCCCGCGACCTCGACGCCGTGAGTGGATTGTGCTGGGGGTGCTCGTCGTGAGCGGCACCAACGGCGGCTACGGCCGCGGACGCCCCAAGTTCAATGAGGCCGCCCTGGCCGACATCTACGCCTCCTACGAGCGGGGCGAGCCGGTCAAGTCCATCGCCCGCCGCTACTCGTGCAGCCCGGACGCCATCTACTACCGGCTCAAGACGACGATGCGCTACGTCCCGCCACGGGACCGACACGCCCACGAACTCGCCCACGTCCGCACCGGCGCGTGCATCCGCTGCGGCGTCACCATGCGCCCGGCCGGGCTGTGCCTGGACTGCTACGAAGTCGAGGCCGCGTCGTGACCATCACCGAGGGCGACCTGCGCCACATCCGGCAACGCCTCCTCTTCAACGGCACCGTCGACCGGGCCGAGGTCCTCGCCGTCGTCGACGCACTCCGCCAAGCCCGCGCCGACCTCGCCACCCAGCCCGAACCCTGCTGCGCCACCGAGCCGCACCTGTGCGACTGGAGCACCGAACCCCAAAGCAACAACCCGGACGACCTTGCCCGCGTCTGCATCACCCACGAAGGACACCGCTGACATGACCGACGACAATCTGAGAACCGTACTGGAGCCGCTGGCGGCCAAGCTCGCCCGCATCCTCGACGACAAGGCCGCCATCGAGGCCGAAGAGCGCGACATCAAAGCGCAGATCCGTGAAGTGACAGCCGAACTCGGACCGGACGTCTACGACGCCGGACCGTTGAGCATCGTCGTCTCCACCAACAGCCGCTTCGACGAGGCCAAAGCACTCGGCCTGATCCCCGCCGACCTGACCGACGCCGTCACCTACCCGAAGACGTGCGTGGACCGGGACCGGCTGCGGGTGCTGGCGCCGGAGATCTACGCCGCCGCGACCCGCGTGTTCGACAACCGGATCGCGGTGAAGTGATGCACCCGATCGCAGACCTGTCCCACCTGCCGCCGGCGACCGACCGGCGCGGCACGCCACCGGAGACGCTGGCGGCTGAGTTGCGTGGCGTGATCGAGGCCGCGATCCTCGGTGCACCCCGCTCGCAGCAGCGGGCGATCGGAGCATCCGAGATCGGGCACCCGTGCGAACGGCGGATCGGGTACCGGCTGCTCGGCGTCGACAAGACCAACGACACCCCCGGGTGGCGGCCCACCGTCGGCACCGCGGTGCACGCATGGCTGGCGGAGACGTTCATCTTCGCCGAGCGGGACCGGCGCGGCGGCGACCTCGAGATCCCGCGGCGCTGGCTGATCGAGCACCGCGTCGACATCGGCGACGACGTGTCCGGGTCGTGCGACCTGTTCGACCGGGAGACACGCACCCTCATCGACTGGAAGATCGTCGCGACGACGACACTGCGATCGGCCAGGATCGACGGCCCGAGCGAGCAGTACCGCACCCAGGTGCACGCCTACGCCCGCGGCTGGACCCGCCGCGGCGTCGAGGTCGACAACGTCGGGATCTTCTATCTGCCGTCCTCCGGTGAACTACACGAGGGACACCTGTGGGTCGAACCGTATGACGAGGACATCGCGGTCAACGCGCTGCAGCGGCTGGCCCAAATCCGAGCCCTGACCGACGCGTTCGGCACCAAGGCGTTGCCGGCGCTCGGCACGGACACTCCTGAGCGGCTGTGCCGCTATTGCCCCTGGTACCTGCCTGCCTCCACTGATCTTGCCGTGGCCTGCCCGGGCCCGGACAAGGCGGCACCGACCCCGGTGTCGTGACCCAACCCAACCCAACCGAAAGGACACAACCATGACCACGTCAGTGTGGGACGACCCCGATCTGAAGATCGGCGGCGACTTCATCAAGTTCGAGGACGTCGGCGACACCGTCTCCGGCACCGTCTCCGCAGTGCGGGCGCACCGTTTCGACGACGGCAAGGTCGTCCCGCAGGTGCTGCTCACCACCGACGACGGCGAAGAGCGCACCATGACCGCCGGTCAGGTGCAGCTCAAGGCGAAGCTGGCGGAACTGCGGCCCGAGGTCGGCGACCACATCAAGGTCACCATGACCGGCGTCGAGAAGCGCACCGGCGGCAAGACGCTCAAGGTGTTCGACGTCGACGTGACCCGTGGCGGCGCACCGGCCACCCCGGCGCCTGCGGCCGAGCCTGCGGCCGAGGCTGCTGCCCCGCCTGTGAACCAGGAGGCGCTCGCCGCTGCGCTGGGGAACCTGACCCCGGAGCAGCGCAAGGCGCTCGGCCTCTGACCCCTGCCCCTGATCCCCGGACCTGCGCCGGGGTGATGGGAGAGGGGCCAGCAGCCACTCGACCCAACCCAACCCGACCTGACCTGACCCGATCCGACGCTTGTTGCCTGCAGTCTCGTCCTGACAAGGAGCCCGCGCCGTGACGGCTGTCCACTACCAAACCGAGCAGGATGCTGCCGCCGCGTTCGACGAGGCTGTCGAACGGACCGGCCTGTTCAACATCTACCGAGAAGTCCGCGGCACACTGCTGCAACCCCGACCTGGCCAGGTCGACAAGTCCGTCCGGATCGACCGGATCCTGGCGCCGACCGTGCGCCTGTGCGAACTCGGCTGGCACCGCGGCATGATCGGCGTCGAGATCAAACGCAGCGGGATCAAGGTCGGTCCCGCGATCGCCCAGGCGATGGACTACACCCGCGCCTGCTTCACCATCGGCTACGGCGTGCAGATCATCCCGTCGATGGTGTTCCTGTGGCCGACCGACAAGCAGCACGGACCGCTGGCGTCGGTGCTGGCGCAGAACCGGCTCGGCACCGCCGACAGCAACCATTGGGCGGCGCTGCGGCTGATGTCCGGCGAGATGAACATCCTGCACGTCTCGCACACCGGCGACGTCCGCATCGGCACCGGTGCCGCAGGCGCGAAGGTGGGCAGCCGCTGATGCCCGGCCCGTACGCGACCGCAGCAGCCACCTACTGGCGCGCCGGGTGGCGCGGCATCCTGCCACTGCCGTACAAGGCGAAGAAGAACCCACCCCGCGGCTTCACCGGCTCCACCGGTGTCGACCCGTCCTATGCCGACGTCGACACATGGGCCACCGGCGCCGACGGCGACGGCAACATCGCGCTGCGGCTACCCCGCGGCGTCCTCGGGATCGACGTCGACGCCTACGGCGACAAACCGGGCGCGCTCACCCTCGAATCCGCTGAGAGCGAACACGGGACACTGCCGCCGACGTGGCGCACCACCAGCCGCGACGACGGCGTCTCCGGGATCCGCCTGTACCGCATCCCGGAAGGGTTGGCTTGGCCGGGTGAGATCGGCCCGGCGACCGAGCTGATCCAGTACGGGCACCGGTACGCGATCGTGTGGCCATCGGTGCACCCGGAAGGGCGCACGTACCGCTGGATCACCCCCGACGGTGTCGTCTCGGCGACACCGCCTGACGTCGACGCCCTGCCGCTGCTGCCGCAGGAATGGGTGGACGGACTGACCCGCGGTGTCGCCGCCGAGGTCGTCAACCGTGACGACGCCAGCGCCATGACGGTGGCGAAATGGATCCTCGAGCTGCCGCACGCCCAGGAGCCGATGTGCGACCGGATGGAGAAGGCGGTCGAGCAGATGCTGGAGGCGCTGCCCGGGTCGGCACACAACGCCGCCCGGGACATGGCGTTGCGGTGCATCCGCCTCGGCCACGAAGGCCACTACGGCATCGTGTCTGCGCTGCAGGCCGGACGGGACATGTTCATCAGTGACGCCACCAGCGCCGAACGAACCCTGCTCGGCAAGGCCCGCCGCACCGGCGAGGAAGCGGCCCGGGAGTGGGCCGACGTCGTCACCAGCGCCGGGAACTACGTGACCGCGAACCCTTCCGCCGTGCCGACCTGTGACTGTTTCGGGCAGATCACCGGCGGCATCCTCGCCGCCGGTGCCCCGAAGACACCCGTGGACGGGTCGCTGGCGTTGGCGCCGGAACCGGACCCGCGGCCGGCCGGGGTCGCCACCGACGCCGAACCGGAACCGGAAGAAGCATCCAGTCGCCTCAAGGACGGGGCGACGTTCATCCTCGACGTCCCGGCGGAGGTTCCCGCGATCTGGGGATTCGGGGATCAGGTGTATTGGGCGGTCGGTGAGGCGTTGATGATCGTCGGCCCGCCCGGTGTCGGCAAGACCACCCTGACCGGGCAGATCCTGCGCGGGCTGCTCGGGCTGCAGGATGCGGTGCTCGGGCTCGGCGTCACCCCGGCCCGGGCGCGGGTGCTGTATCTGGCGATGGACCGGCCGGCGCAGATCGCCCGAGCATTGCGGCGGGCGTTCAGCGAGACAGAGCGGGACGTCCTGGCCGAGAACCTGCGCGTGTGGGAGGGCCCGCCCCCGGGTGACATCGCCAAACACACCAACCTGCTGGTGACGCTCGCCCAGCTCGCCGGCGCAGACACGATCATCGTCGACTCCCTCAAGGATGCCGCCGTCGGGTTGACCGAGGACGAGGTTGGCGCCGGCTACAACCGGGCCCGGCAGACCGCGTTGGCGGCCGGGATCCAGGTGCTCGAACTGCACCACCTGGTCAAGCGTGGTGCCGGTGGCGGGAAGCCGACGACGCTGGCGGACGTGTACGGGTCGGCGTGGCTGACCGCCGGGGTCGGGTCGGTGCTGATGCTGTGGGGCTCGGCCGGGGATCCGATCGTGCAGGCGTACCACCTGAAGCAGCCGGCATCGGAGATCGGGCCGTACCGGATCGAACACGACCACGAGACCGGGACGACGTCGATCTTCCACGCCAGCGACGTCCTGGACGTGGCGGCCGCGGCCGGGCCGGTCGGGGTGACCGCCAAGGGTGCGGCGTCGGTGATGTACGAGGTCGACAGCCCGTCGGAGGCGGAGTGCAAGAAGGCGCAGCGGGCGCTCGATCGGTACGTCCGGGAGGGTCGTCTGCGGCGCGTGAACGGTTCTGAGGGCGGTGTCGGAGGCACCACCCCGACCCGCTGGTTCATTGTGGATAACCCTGTGGATAGAGCACCGACGGGAGCACCGACGGGCACCGACGGCCCCATTTCGGGCAGCACCGACGGGGCACCGACGGGTAACAGCATTTGCGCAGGTCAGAGCACCGACGGGAGCACCGACGCCACCGACGGCCCTAGCACCGGACACCGTCCCCCCCTTTATAAAGGGGGGACGGGGCGTGCCCCGGCGACCATCACCCGGGAAATCGGCGGCAAGAAGTACACCTTCGACGCCAAGACCAGACAACTCGTCGACCCCGACACCGGGGAGCTCCGATGAAGCCGACGCCCCACCTGACCCCGACCCGCTGTACCTGCGGACACACCGTCATGGTCGGCGTCGACGACACCCGCACCATCGCCTGCACCTGGCCGGTCGCCACCACCACGGTCGGAGAACTCGCCGCCCTCGCCCGCGGAGCCGCCACCTGGCACCGCGCCTTCAACTACGGCTGGCTCCGCCGCCGCACCCCGGCCCGGATCGCGGCCCTGCCCGCCCACCGGATCGTCGTCCTCGTCGAACACCGCTGCACCGACCCGCCGCCGCCGCCGCGACAACCCGAACCCCTCGCACCCCTGTTTGCCGACCCAGACCCGCCGTTTTGAGAGGAACCCCAATGGACGCTTACTACCGGGCCGAGTGGCCCATCGAGGACCGCGACACGATGACGCTCGCCGAACTGAAGACCGAAGCCCGCGACGACCTGGTGCTCATGCTGCACGACGCCGGAGTCGTCCCCGTCGGCCCACCCGTCATGCGGGTCTCGCGGGACCGCTCGACCCTGATGGCGATCGTGCCCGTCAAGACCAGGAGGGCAGCATGAGCCGCCAACGCGCCAAAGGAACGAGGTGGGAGAGCGCGATCTGTGCCTTCCTCGCCGACCAGGGCATCCCGCACCAGCGACAACCCGCCCACGGCATCAACGACAAGGGCGACATCCACGCCGCCGGCATCGCCGTTATTGAGGCCAAAAATCAATCGCGGCACTCGTTCGCGGAATGGCTCGACGAGGCCGAGGCCGAGGCCGCCAACGCCGGCCGGGACGTCGGCGTCACCTGGGTACACCGCCGCGGCAAAGCCTCCCCCGGCGAGGGATACGTCGTGATGTCGGGCCGCACGTTCGCCTACCTGCTGCGCGAGCTCGGGCCCGGACCGGAAGGGGACCAGGCATGACCAGGATCCAGCCGACCGTGCCCGGCATGGTCGAGGGCATCATCAGCGACCGGCCGCGGATCCTGCAGTGCCAGGAGTGCGGTGTCACCGACGACGCCGCCAGCGTCGGGTCCCCGCAGCTCGGGCTCCGGAAGCCGGTGGTGGTGCACCTGCGCTCGTCGCTGCGGTTCCACTCGGTGCAGCCGTGGCCGGACGGACGCACCGACAATCCGCGACTGTGCCGCGACTGCCGCCTGGCGCGGGGCTGCCACTGCCAGCGCTGCGACGAAGAGAGGCGACAGCCATGACCGACTACGAAACCTTGGCCCGTCGCGTGCTC
>CAZMLG010000174.1:0-6874 GCA_964566985.1 uncultured Intrasporangiaceae bacterium | reverse complement strand
AGCCCGGTGTCTACGGCGGTCAGCCGTACGGCGCCCCGGCCCAGCCGCCGCAGCACGGCGGACCGCAGCAGCCGCCCGCCTACCAGCCGCAGCAGCAGCCGCAGTACGGTCCGCCGCAGGGTCAGCCGCAGCAGGCACCCGCGACGCCGGTGCACTGGGGCGAGCCCGCCGCGCCGGCGCAGGCGCCCTGGTCGGGTCCGGGGGCCTTCACGCCGCCTCCGCCGCCCCCGGCTCCGGCCCACCAGCCGCAGCAGCAGCCGCAGTACGGCCCACCGCAAGGCCAGCCGCAGCAGGCACCGCCACAGTTCCATTCACAGCAGGCTCAGCCGCAGCAGGCACCGCCCGTGCCGCCCGCGCCGAGCCATCAACCCCAGCAGGCGCCGAACTTCCCATCGCAACAGGCGCCCCCGGCCTACGGGCAGGCGCAACCGCAGCAACCTCCGGCCCCGCCGGAGGAGGCGTCGACCGTCCAGACCCAGCAGGTCGGCGGGCAGGACGACGCGAGCCAGGCGGACGAGGCGCTGACGATCGGGCGCGGCCGGGACAATTCGATCGTGCTCGACGACATGCTCGTCTCCCGTCGGCACGTGCGCATCACCGCCGACGACGAGGGACTCGTGCTGGAGGATCTCGGCAGCCGCAACGGCACCTTCGTCAACGGCCGTCGGGTGGATCGCACCCACCTGCACGAGGGTGACCACATCGGCGTCGGCACCTCGACCTTCGAAGTGCGCGACGGGTGGCTCGTCACGATCTGAGCCGTCACCGGCGAAACCCCGCCGGCTGCGGCTGCGACGATCGGATGGCACCACATCCGGCGACGGCACGTCATACCCTCGGCGCGCGGCGGCAGAGCCGATCGGTTCGGTAGTCTGCCGTGGAGGGCGTCGCGACACCGGCGATCGCAGGCGAATGGGGAGAGATCAGATGAGCACACCGACCACCGGGAGTGGGTCGATGAGCACCGTCACGTTGTCCTTGGACGGGCAGAGCATCACCTTGGAGTCTGCGGAGCTCGCCGTGGTCGGCCGCAGCCACGACTGTGAGCTGGTCGTCGCCGACGCGGGGGCGTCGCGACACCATGCGCAGTTCCACCGCCGCGGCACGGCCGTGGTGGTCGAAGACCTCGGCAGCTCCAACGGCACCTGGGTCGACGGTGCCCGCATCACCGGCCCCGCGACGCTGACCGACGGGCAGCAGGTGCGCATCGGCGGGCGCGACGGCGCCGCCGTGCAGGTCGCCATCACCAAGGCGGCCCGCGTGCGGATGCCGGGCGCCTCCTCCGGCGCGCCCGCCGACACCCGTTCCCCGCTGCCGACCCGGACGCCGCCGCGGCCGACCCCGGACCCGCCGGCACGGGCGGCCAACATCAGCCAACCACTGCCGCGCCGCAAGCACGTCGCGGCCGCGCCACCGGCCGCGCCGAGCAACACCGGGGTCGTCTTCGACCGGTGGACCCTGCCCAGCGGCCCGATGCCCACCCGCACCCCGCAGCCTCAGGCACGCGCCACCGTGACCGGCTCGGTCCCGCAGGTGATGCCGGTGCCGCCGCAGAGCCCCTCCCCACAGGGCGGCCCCGGCGGGCCGGCCGGTCCGTTCACGATCGGGCGCGGTCTGGAGAACAAGATCGTCGTCGACGACCTGCTCGTCTCCCGCCAGCACGCCCGGCTGTCCCCGGACCCGCATGGCTTCCAGGTGCACGACCTCGGCAGTCGCAACGGCACCTACGTCAACGGCCACCGCATCCAGGCGGCACACATCGGCGAGGGAGACCTGCTGGCCGTCGGCCACTCCCGCTTCACCGTGCGCCACGGTCAACTCGTCGCGAGCATCGACGAGGGCGATGTCAACTTCGTGGCCAACCACCTGTCCTACACGCTGCCCGACGGCAAGAAGCTGCTCGACGACGTCTCGTTCGGCCTCGAAGGCTCCAGCCTGCTGGCCGTGATCGGCCCGTCCGGCGCCGGGAAGTCCACCATGCTCAAGGCGCTCACCGGATCCCAGCAGGCGACCGAGGGCGAGGTCTACTACGACGGACGAGACCTCTACGCGAACTTCCAGGACCTGCGCCATCGCATCGGTGTCGTCCCGCAGGACGACGTCGTCCACCGCCAGCTCACGGTCCGCCAGGCGCTGCGGTTCGCCGCCGAGCTGCGCTTCCCCGACGACCTCGACAAGGAACTGCGCGAACAGCGCGTCGAGGAGGTCATGGGAGAACTCGAACTGACCGCCCACGCCACCACTCGCGTCGATCGGCTCTCCGGCGGACAGCGCAAACGCACCTCGGTCGCCCTCGAACTGCTCACCCGGCCCTCGCTGTTGTTCCTCGATGAGCCGACCTCGGGCCTCGACCCGGGCCTGGACAAGCAGGTCATGCAGACGCTGCGCGAATTGGCCGACGGCGGGCGCACCGTCGTGGTGATCACGCACAGCGTCGCCAACCTGCGCGTCTGCGACAAGGTGCTCCTGCTCGCCCCGGGCGGCAAGGTCGCCTACTTCGGCCCGCCCGACGGCATGCTGGGCTTCTTCGGCGCAACCGACCATGCCGACATCTTCACCAGCGTCTCGCGCGACCCGGACGGCGCTCAGCAGCGGTTCCGGATGTCACCGCTGGAGAACGAGCAGGTGGAGGGCCCGCTCAGCGCCCCGAGACCGGTCGCGCCGCCGCTGGAAAAACCTCCTCGCCAACAGAGCATCCCCTCGCAGTTGTCGACGCTGGCCCGACGCCACGTGCGCGTGATCCTGGCCGACCGGGGCTATTCGGCCTTCATGCTGCTGCTCCCGGTGGTGCTGGCGGTCCTGACGATGGTCGTCCCCGGCGATCACGGCCTGGAACTGCAGACCGAGCGACTGCGCACGACCGAGCCGATGCAGTTGCTGGTCGTGCTCATCATCGGCGCCGTATTCATGGGCACCGCCGCGAGTGTGCGCGAACTCGTCGGAGAGCGAGCGATCTACAAGCGGGAGAAGGCCGTCGGGCTCTCGTCCCAGGCCTACCTCTGGGGCAAGCTGACGATCTTCGGGGTGCTGACGCTGCTGCAGGCGGTCATCCTCGTGCTCCTCGTCGGCCTGCGCAAGCCCGGCCCCTCGGAGGCGGTGCTGCTCGGTTCGCCGACCCTCGAGTTGATCGTCGCCTGCTGGTTGACCGCGCTCGCGGCGGTCGCACTCGGCCTGCTGATGTCGAGCTTCGTGCGCACCTCCGAGCAGGTGATGCCCCTGCTCGTCGTGTCGATCATGGCCCAACTGGTCCTGTGCGGAGGGCTGTTCCCGGTGCACGGCCGCGTGGGGCTGGAGCAGTTGTCGTGGCTCGCACCGGCGCGGTGGGGTTATGCCCAGACCGCCTCGACCGTCGACCTCGGCACGATCCTGCCCTCGCAGGGCGACGAATGGCTGTGGAATCACACGGCCGGTGTCTGGCTCCTGGGCGGCGGCATGTTGCTCGTGCTGACCGCCGCGTTCTCCTGCCTCACCCTCTGGCGCCTGATCCGCGGCACCAAGGAGTGACCGGTCAACTCGTGACGTCCTTGCCGGCGAACCGCGACCAGGCGGCCAGGCCGAAGATGATGACGTAGGCCGCGTCGACCCACAGCCCGGCGGCCATGTGGCCCCACAACGGCGGGTCGCGCATCAGATCGGCGAACGCCGGCCACTTGTCGACCAGCAGGTAGGGCTGCAGGAAGGCCAACTGCGGGATCGCGTCGACGATCCACATGGCGGCCACGAGGACCATCAGGGCGACCGTGACGGCGATCGGCTGCTCGGTGAGTGTGGACAGGAAGAGCCCGACGGCCGCGAGCGCGCACATGCCGCACGCGACGTAGATGGCCGCGGCGACCAGACGCCAGGCGCCGGCGCCCCATCCGATCTGCGTGCCCGACAGCGTGACCAGGGACCCGGTGCCGAAGACGGCGCTGCCCACGACCGCACCGGTGAGTGCCACAAGCCCCACGGCGGTGAACGCCCCACCCACCAGCGCGGCATACTTCACCGCCAGCAGACGCGGGCGCCCGACGGGCACGGTGAGCAGATAGCGCAGGGTGCCCGCGTGGGCCTCCCCCGCGATCGCGTCGCCCGACACGAGGGCGATCGCGAGCGGCAGGAACAACGTCAGCTCGACCGTCAGCGCCGTGAAGGCGACGAACAGCCCGTTCTGGGTGATCTGGTCCAAGAAGGTGGGGCCGCCCGACGCGGACGGCGGGGACAGCTTCACGGCGACGCAGATCACGACCGGCACGAGCGCGAGGACGACCAGGCCGACCTGGTTGCGCCGCCGCCCGAACATCAACCGCAGCTCGGAGGCGAGGAAGCGCCGTGCGGAGGAGAGCGGAGCACGTCGGGTGTCTCCTCGGGGTCCCCGCGAAGTATCGGAGCGAGGGACGAGCGGAGAACTTCGGGGGGTGCCTTTATCCACGGACATCGAACCCTTCGCCAGTCAGGGACACGTAGACGTCCTCGAGGCTCTGCCGTTCGACCCGGAATCCGCGCACGCGGACCCCGTCCTCGACCAGGCGGGCGACGAGGTTCTCCGGCCGGTCGACGACGTCGGCGCCGTCCGTGGGGGTGCCGGTGACCAGGTCGCCGTCGGCCCGTGGCCCGGTGAGGCCGCAGGCGCCGAACACGCCCATCGCACGCCCCAGGTCGGGAGTGCGCACCGCGACGGTGATCCGGCCGACGCCGCGCACCTGCGAGGTCGATCCCTGGGTGACGAGCCGGCCGGCGCTCATGATGCCCAGGTGCGTGCAGATCTGCTCGATCTCGGACAGCAGGTGACTGGAGACGAAGACGGTCGTGCCGTCGCGGGTGAGGTCGGCGACCAGGTGGCGCACCTCTCGGGTGCCTTGTGGATCCAGGCCGTTGGTCGGCTCGTCGAGGATCAACAGGTCCCGCGGAGCCAGCAGGGCCGCCGCGATCGCGAGTCGCTGCTTCATCCCGAGCGAGTAGGCGCGGAACTTCTTGTCGCCGGCGGCCGTCAGGCCGACCCGCTCGAGGGCCGCCGCGACCCTGGCGCGGCCGGTCGCCGGGTCGGCGCGCGCGTCGGCGGCGTCCAGCCGGCGCAGGTTCGCCGGTCCGGACAGGTAGGCGTGGAAGGCCGGGCCCTCCACCAGGGCCCCGACCCGGTGCAGCGCCTCGGGCGCGGCAGTTCCCAGGAGGTCGTGATCACCCCGCGTGGGCTGCACGAGGCCCAGCAGCATCCGGATCGTGGTGGTCTTGCCCGAGCCGTTCGGCCCGAGGAAACCGTAGACACTCCCCCGCGGCACCCGCAGCGAGACGTCGTCGACCGCCGCGACAGAGCCGAAATCCTTGCTCAGCCCGCGGGTCTCGATCGCGAGCGCGGACGCCTCAGCCACGCGTCAGCGCGGCATACAACTGGCTGGGAGGCACCGCCCCGACCGCGACCCGTCCGTCATCGGTGATCACCGCCGAGATCAGAGCCGACTTCAGCAGGTGGCCGCTGCCCCACGCGCCGGAGACCTTCGGCAGGGCCTTCAGCAGCTGCGCCGGCACTCCGGATGTCGTGGAGCCGGGCCCCGCATCGGATGCGGGCATCCGCGTCACCAGCACGGTCGACCACCCCGATCCGACGGTCCGCAGGTCGGCAGGCGTGTGGTGGTCGGTGGCGCCGGGGGTCAGCCGGGTCGACGACGGGAGTGCCTGATGCCGCGCGGGCACCTGGTGCACGGTCGCGCCCGGCGGCGGGGTGAAGGTGAACCGCGACGCGGGCGGCGTCTCGAAACTGATCGTGGTGAAGCCGACGTTGATCGCCGGGTGGTCGCTGCCCTTGGCGAAGACCTGCGCGCGCAGCGGCACGTGCCTGCGGGCGTCGATCGCGATGCGCACCGATCCGATCGTGGTCTTGGCGTCCTTCGGCGCGAGGACCATCTGGTAGGCCGAGCGGCCGGCGACCGTCACCGCGCTCGTCGTGGACACCCGGGTCGAGGGCTTGATCATCGCCAGGGCTCGGGACGCGATCTGCTTCGGGGTGAGGGCGCCCGGCCACCGGCCGGGGTCCGGCCGGCGATCGTGATCCGGGGTCATGCGGTGCCGGTCGGAGGAGGGACGCTGCAGGTGCCATGCGGTCTTGTCGGCGCTCTTCCACAGCCAGGTGTCGGCGCCGTCGGTGATCAGGTCGGTCTCGCTCCCGTCGGCCAGGAGCGCGACGCGCGCCTGGTGCGGCGCGGCATACCAGACCCGGAGTGTGTGCTCACCCTGCAGCAACGCCAGCGGGGAGGCAGCGCCGCCCGCACCGCCATCCGAGGCGCTCGACGGCAGCGCCGGCAGGCCGAGATCTGTCGATACCGAGACGGTGCCCGACAGTCCGGACGGCTCGGCCTGCAGCAGGTCGGTCAGCAGCTGGTGTGCCGTGCGGTGCGGCAGTTCCGGGGCGGCCGAGGCACCCTGGTGCATCGCGGCCTGCCCGCCCGCGATCAGCGCGGCAGCCGCGACGCCGGGTGCCGCCCAGCGCAGCACCGGATGTGCCGTCATACGCCCAGCATAACCCGGTCAGACAGGCACATTTCGCCGAAACAGGCACGCGTACGTGCCCGCCTCGGGGCAAAGTGCCTGTCTCGAGGTCAGATGTGGCCTTTGCGACGGTGCGCCGAGATGGCGCGCTCGGCCTCGCGGCGATCTTGCTTCTCGCGCAGCGCCTGGCGCTTGTCGTGCTGCTTCTTGCCCTTGGCGAGCGCGATCTCGACCTTGGCCCGCCCGTCCACGAAGTACAGCGACAGCGGGACGAGCGTGTGCCCGCTCTCCTGCGACTTGGCGATCAGCTTGTCCATCTCGTGACGGTGCATCAGCAGCTTGCGGCGCCGCCGCGCGGCGTGGTTGGTCCAGGTGCCCTGCAGGTATTGCGGGATGTGCACGCCCTCCAGCC
>CAZMLG010000173.1:0-6877 GCA_964566985.1 uncultured Intrasporangiaceae bacterium | reverse complement strand
GCACATCCTGGCGACGGCCTTGTTCGACCGCCCGGCCTTCTCCAACGTCATGTGCCACGGCATCGTCCTGGGCTCCGACGGCGAGAAGATGAGCAAGTCCCTGCGCAACTATCCGGACGTGAACGAGGTCTTCGACCGTGACGGCGCGGACGCGATGCGCTGGTTCCTCATGCACAGCCCGATCCTGCGTGGCGGCAACCTGATCGTCACCGAACAGGGCATCCGCGACGGGGTCCGGCAGGTGCTCATGCCGCTGTGGAGCAGCTGGTACTTCTTCAGCCTCTACGCGAATGCCGCCGGCTACGAGGCGAAGTGGAACACCTCCTCCACCGACCCGCTCGATCGCTATCTGCTGGCCAAGCTGCACGACCTGGTCGCCGGCGTGCAGGAGCAGATGGACGCCTACGACGTGGCCGGCGCGTGCGATTCCGTGCAGGCCTTCCTCGACGTGATGACCAACTGGTACATCCGACGCTCCCGCGAACGCTTCTGGGACACTTCACCCCGAGACACCTCACCCCACGCGTCGGGGACGTCGGCGCAGGCGCAGCAGGCGTTCGACACGCTCTACACCGCGCTCGAGGTGGTGTGCCGCGTCGCCGCACCGCTGTTGCCGTTCGTCACGGAGCAGGTATGGCGTGGCCTGACCGGCGGCCGGTCGGTGCACCTGACCGACTGGCCGGATGCGGCCGACCTGCCCGAGGACGCCGCGCTCGTGGAGGCGATGGACCGGGCCCGTGCCGTCTGCTCGGCCACGTCGAGCCTGCGCAAGGCCAAGGGCCTGCGGGTGCGGCTGCCGCTGGCCGAACTCACCGTGGTGACCACGGACCCGGCCGGACTCGAGGCGAACGCGTCGATCATCGCCGACGAGGTCAACGTGCGGAAGGTCACCGTCGTCGACCTCGCGCAGGCCAGCGAGTCCGACTTCGGAGTCGAACAACGCCTCGTGGTCAACGCCCGTGCCGCCGGTCCGCGGTTGGGCAAGGACGTCCAACGCGTCATCAAGGCCGCCAAGTCCGGCGACTGGTCGGTCGCGGACGACGGCACGGTGACCAGCGGCGGAATCGCCCTGCAGGATGGTGAATTCGACCTGCAGACCGTGGTGTCCGACGTCGCCGAGGAGTCGGGCGTGCCGGCCATGCTGCCCGGCGGCGGTTTCGTCGTGCTGGACACCGCGCTCACGCCGGAACTGCGGGCCGAGGGGCTCGCCCGCGACGTGGTGCGAGCCGTGCAACAGGAGCGCCGTGCCGCCGGGCTGGATGTGAGCGACCGGATCAGCCTGGCCGTGACCGGCGACGACGAGGTCTGGCAGGCGGTGCTCGCCCACCAGGGTCTGATCATGCAGGAGACCCTCGCGGTCCAGGTCGGTGCCGCCGGAGCCGGCCGGCCGCTGCCCGACGGCCGATCCGCGGAACTGAGTGACGGAAAGAAGGTCACCATCGCGCTGCGCCGCGTCGACCACACCATCGAGGACCCCGCATGATGCACCCCAAGGACACCGGTCAGGACGTCACCGTCCGCCAGGCCACCGGCGACGACCTGCAGGCCGTGCTGGAGGTCGGCCACCGCACCTGGCCGGCCACCTACGTGCCGATCGCCGGCAAGGACTACGTGGCGATGGGCCTGGCCAAGTGGTGGACCGAGGACGCGACGATCCCGGCGATCCGCTCCGGCCGAATCCTCGTCGCCGAGATCGACGGCACGGTCGTGGGCATGGCCGGAGTCGGCCCGCTCGACGGCACCATGGCGCTGTGGAAGCTGTATGTCGTGCCCGAGGCCCAGTCCCGCGGCGTCGGCGGTGCGCTCATGCGAGCGGTGATCGACAAGGCCGTCGACGACGGCTACGACGAGGTCCAGTTGTCGCATCTGGCGGGCAACACGAACGCCGCGGCCTTCTACAAGCGGTTCGGGTTTGAATTCGTCCGTCAGGAGACCGGCGGGTCCGGTATGCCCGACAACGTGTGGCTGCGGCGTCGACTGAGAGGCAAGAAGTGAGCGGATCCCCCGGCAAGCGCAAGGACAGGGACGAGGCGGCCCGGGCCCGCAGGGAGCAGACGCTGCACCGGCTGCGCGAGGTGCAGCAGGAGATCCTCGCCCGCGCACCGGAGCACACTCCCGAGCCGTCGCTCGAGCGGGTCGCGCAGGTGATGGAGCTGCTCGGAGACCCGCAGCACGCCTTCCCGGTCATCCACCTGACCGGCACCAACGGCAAGACGACCACGACACGGATCATCGAGCGGATCCTGCGGGAGATGGGTCTGACGACGGGTCGGTTCACCTCCCCGCACATGCACGACATCCGTGAGCGGATCAGCTTGGACGGCAGCAAGATCGAGGCCGACCGCTTCATCCGCACCTACGAGGACGTGCTGCCCTACGTGCAGATGGTCGACGAGCGCTCGCAGGCCGAGGGAGGCCCGCGGATGACGTATTTCGAGATCCTCGTCGTGATCGCCTACGCGGCATTCGCCGACACCCCGGTGGACGTCGCCGTCGTCGAGGTCGGCCTCGGCGGGCGCTGGGACGCCACCAACGTCGCCGACGGCACCGTCGCCGTGGTCACCCCGATCTCGCTGGACCACACCCGGCTGCTCGGCAGCACCATCGGCGAGATCACGCTGGAGAAGCGCGACATCATCAAGCCCGGAGCGTCCGTCGTGGTCGGCCGACAGGACCCGGCGGTCGACGAGCTGCTCGCCGAGAAGGCCGAGGAGACCGGCGCCGGGGTGGTGCGCGAGGACCTGCAGTTCGAGGTGACCGCGCGGGACATCGCGGTCGGTGGCCAGCAGGTGGACGTGCGCGGGCTGGCCGGCGAGTATCGCGAGTTGTTCGTGCCGCTGTTCGGTCGCTATCAGGCCCACAACGTCGCGACCGCGATCGCGGCGGTCGAGTCCTTCGTCGGCGGGGGAGAGCAGCGCCTCGACGACGCCGTGCTGCAGGCCGCCCTGGCCGACGTGACCTCCCCGGGCCGGATGGAGGTGGTGCGCCGGTCTCCGACCGTCGTGGTGGACGCGGCACACAATCCCGCCGGCGTCCAGGCGCTGGCGGAAGCGGTCGAGGACTCGTTCACCTTCGCCCGACTCGTCGGGGTCGTCTCGATCTTCAAGGACAAGGACGTCCTGACGATGCTCGAGCTCATGGAGCCGATCTTCGACGAGATCGTCGTCACCGCGAATTCGTCGCATCGTGCCATGCCGCCGGCACAGCTGGGCGCCCTCGCCATCGACGTCTTCGGCGAGGACCGCGTCACCGTGGAGCAGAGTCTCCTGGAAGCGGTCGACCGGGCCGCCGAACTCTCCGACGAGGGCGGCGTCGCCGGAGGCGTCCTCGCGACCGGGTCGATCATGACCGCGGCCGACGTGCGCAGACTGCTCGGGAAGGTCGGCGAGTGATCGGGCGCCTGCTGGTGTATGGCGTGGGGGAGCGGATGACCCGCCGCTTCGCCGCCGTCGTCGTCGGCAGCCAGTCGGTGGTGGTCTTCTTCGGCGCCCTGGTCGCCTACGCACTTGCCCGGACAAAGGGCGAATCCGCACACACGACCTACCTCGTCGTGGGCATCGTGCTCGCCGTGCTGTGCATCGTGGCCGCCGGCACGCTGCGCATGCCCTGGGGTGTGACGCTCGGCTGGCTGATCGAACTCGCGACGATCGCCAGCGCGGCGATCGTCCCGATGATGCTCGTCGTGGGTATCGTCTTCCTTGCGCTGTGGGTGACCGCCCTGATGCAGGGCCGGCGGATGGACCAGTTGACCGCCGACTATCTCGAGGATCACGGGGGTGCGCAGTGAGCTGGTTCGAGGCCGTCGTCCTCGGGATCGTGCAGGGGCTCACGGAGTTCCTGCCGATCTCCTCCTCGGCGCACCAGTTGATCGTCGGCCGGCTGTTCTGGTCCAACGACGGTGGGGGAGCGGCGTTCACGGCGGTCAACCAGCTCGGCACCGAGGCGGCCGTGATCGTCTATTTCTGGCGTGACATCGTGCGCATCATCGGGCACTGGGCGAAGTCTTTGGTCGGCACGGTGCCGCGCTCCGACCCCGACGCCCGCATGGGCTGGCTCGTCATCGTCGGCAGCATCCCGATCGGCGTGCTGGGCCTGGTGTTCAAGGACTTCATCGAAGGCCCGTTGCGCAACCTCTGGCTGACCGCGACGGCGCTGTTGGTGTTCGCGGTGATCATCGCGGTCGCCGACAGCACGGCGCGACAGACCAAGTCGCTGGAGGACCTGAGCGTCAAGGACGGGCTGCTCTACGGCCTCTGGCAGGCCTGCGCACTCATCCCCGGGGTGTCGCGCTCCGGCGGCACGATCAGTGGCGGGTTGTTCATGGGCTATACGCGCGAAGCGGCTGCCCGCTACTCCTTCCTGCTGGCGGTGCCGGCCGTCGTGGCCTCCGGACTCTTCGAACTGAAGGACGTCGTCGGCGGCACCGCCGAGGACACCGGCAACGTCGTGGAGACGTCGTGGGGTGAGATCGCGGTCGCGACCGTGCTCGCGTTCGTCATCGGGTATGCCGTGATCGCCTGGTTCCTGCGCTATATCTCCAGCCACGACTTCAAGCCGTTCGTCATCTACCGGATCGTGTTGTCCCTCGCGTTGTTCGGACTGCTCGCCGCGGGTGCGATTTCCGCGACCTGACCGGGCCGATAAGGTGATGCCGTGACTGCGCAGATGGAACGGACCCTGGTGATCGTCAAGCCCGACGGATACCGTCGCGGGCTGACCGGCGAGGTGCTGGCCCGAATCGAGGCCAAAGGCTATACGTTGGCCGCACTGAAGGTGCAGACCCCCGATCGCGAACGCCTTGCGCGACACTACGCGGAGCACGAGGGCAAACCCTTCTACGAGCCGCTGGTCGACTTCATGGCCGGCGGGCCGGCGACCTTCGCGATCGTCGAGGGGCACCGGTGCATCGAGGGCTTCCGGGCGCTGGCCGGCGCCACGGACCCGACCGCCGCGCTGCCGGGCACCATCCGAGGCGACCTCGGCCGCGACTGGGGCCTGGCCGTTCAGCAGAACATCGTGCACGGTTCGGACTCCCCGGAGTCCGCCGAGCGCGAGATCGCCATCTGGTTCTGATCCATCACACGAGGAGAATCGTCCATGTCGGCAATCAAGGCTGCCGGTGCCGTCGTTCAGGCACCACCGGAGACGGTGCTCGCGGTCGTACGCAAGGTACTCACCGCGGGCAAGCACACGATCGACGAGGATGCCGGCGAGGAGAACCAGGTGTGTTTCGTGACCAAGCGGACCATGCTCAGCTGGCCGCTCGACGGTGTAGCGGCGGTGACCGTCGCCGACGACGGTAGGACGGAACTGGCGATCGCCTTGCGCGAGCAGGGCAAGCACGATCCCGCATTGATGGACGGCGTCAAGAACAAGAAGAAGGCGCAGAAGCTGGTGGACGAGGTGACGGCGGCGCTCTGAGCGCCTAATCCATCTCCTCGTCGATGCCGGCGATGGCCCGCTCGAGCAGAGTGGCCAGCTGCTCGCGCTGCCGCTCGGTGAGGGCCCCGAGCGCGTCCGACTCGAGCGCATCGGAGTCGCGGACCACGCGGCGGAACATCTCCCAACCGGACCGGGTCAGGCCGACGACGATGCGCGTCCGGTTGGATTCATCGGTGTCTCGGGTGATCAGGCCGCGTTCGGCCATCTTGTCCAGCCGGTGGGTCATCGACGAGGGTGCCACCGCGGCAGCGCTCGCGAGCGCCGACGGCGTGACGATCTCCCCGTGCTTGGCCGTCGCGATCTGGGAGATCACCGCCCACTCGGCCGAGGTCAGGTCGACATCCGCCAACTGCGCGGTGTACCACTGCTCCAGCATCCGGTGCAGACCGTGCACCGCGGTGATGACCCGCTGGACCTTCTCGTTGCCGCCGGCCGACACGTAGGCCGCGACCTCGGCCCGGTAGCGCGCCTTGTATCGGTCGCGTTCCGGGGACGGCCTGCTGCTCATGCAATTCAGTGTGCCAGCCTCCCGGCCGTCGCCCGCTGACAGGTCGGTCGCTGTGCCACAGGGAGCGCACCGAAGGCAGATCCGCTCGCGGCTCCGGGACGTCGCCGTCTGCGGCGGCGATTATGGCGTGCCGGCGCGCGCTGCTATTCTGGGCGATGCCGTAGATCGGCCGCGGATCCGAGCGCCCTGGTGAACAAGCCCAGGAGCACCGCGCAACGAAGAGAAAAGGACGTCGCCGCCACATGCCTTTGGACAGTGCAGTCAAGCAGCAGATCATCTCCGAGTACGCCACCGCAGACGGCGACACCGGCTCCCCCGAGGTGCAGGTCGCGCTGCTGACCCAGCGGATCAAGGACCTCACCGAGCACTCCCGCCAGCACCCGCACGACCACCACAGCCGCCGCGGCCTGTTGCTGCTCGTCGGTCAGCGCAAGCGCCTGCTGCGCTACCTCGAGGAGATCGACATCGAGCGCTACCGTGCGCTGATCAAGCGCCTGGGACTGCGCCGATAACATCGAAGACTTATGACGCAGAAGCGGTCACCTTCACCGGGTGACCGCTTCTCGGCATGAGCGGACGCGTCCGAGGCGGCGCCAGGGGCGGCCGCCACGCGTTCGTGGACCGAAGTCTGCACACAACGATGATGTGCGGACGCACGCAAGAAAGAAACAGAAGAGGAGGGCCCATGGAGGGTCCAGAAATCACGTATGCCGAGGCTGTCATCGACAACGGCCGGTTCGGCACCCGCACCGTCCGATTCGAGACCGGACGGCTGGCCAAGCAGGCCGGCGGAGCCGTGCTCGCCTACCTGGACGACGACACCGCGTTGCTGACGACGACCGCCGCCGGCAAGCACCCGAAGGAACAGTTCGACTTCTTCCCGCTCACCGACGAAGTCGAGGAGCGGATGTAAGCCGCGGGTCGCAT
>CAZMLG010000172.1:0-6903 GCA_964566985.1 uncultured Intrasporangiaceae bacterium | reverse complement strand
GTTCCCGGGCAGCATCCCGGCCCGGGGCGAGCGGCGGACAAGACTCGGCAGGACCTGAGGCCGTGCCCACGGCGACGAGAAGACCTCGCCGTGGACTCGGCAGAGCGAAGGACGGCCGGCTTGCAGGCCCGGACGGGAGAACTCCGGACCTGCAGGCCCGCCGGCCCACCCCGACCGAACGGCGGACAGGTAGAGCCATGAACGGATTCCACGTCTACGACACGACACTGCGCGACGGAGCGCAGCAGGAGGGGCTGAACCTCTCGGTCGCGGACAAGCTGACGATCGCAGGCCACCTGGACGCCTTGGGAGTGGGCTACATCGAGGGTGGCTGGCCGGGGGCGAATCCGAAGGACACCGAGTTCTTCCGTCGCGCGGCGAGCGAACTCGACCTGTCGTCCGCGACCCTCGCCGCATTCGGGTCGACCCGGCGCGCGGGAGTCGCGGCGGGCGAGGACCCCCAGGTGCAGGCGCTCCTCGACGCGGGGACCTCCGTCGTGACGCTCGTCGCGAAATCGCACGCACGGCACGTGACCGACGCTCTGCACACGACCCTTGACGAGAACCTCGCGATGATCGAGGACACGGTGACCTTCCTGACCGGGCACGGCCGCACCGTCTTCCTGGACGCCGAGCACTTCTTCGACGGATTCCTGCTCGACCCGGGCTACGCCATGGACGTCGTGCGCACGGCCTCCCGCGCCGGGGCGGCCGTGGTCGTCCTGTGCGACACCAACGGCGGCATGCTGCCGCCACGGGTCGGCGGCATCGTCGAGAAGGTGCTCTCCGATGCCGACACCCGGCTGGGCATCCACTGCCACAACGACACCGGATGCGCCGTCGCCAACAGCCTCGCCGCGGTCGATGCCGGCGCGATGCACGTGCAGGGCACCGTCAACGGCTACGGCGAGCGCACCGGCAACGCCGACCTGGTGACGGTCGTGAGCAACCTGCAACTCAAGCAGGGCCGCGATGTCGTGGAACCGCAGCGGCTCGCGCAGGCACTGCACCTCAGCCACGCGATCAGCGAGGTCACCAATGTCGTGCCCTACAGCCGCCAACCGTATGTCGGCGCGAGCGCATTCGCGCACAAGGCCGGCCTGCACGCCAGCGCCCTCAAGGTCGACCCGGATCTCTACCAGCACACCGACCCCGGGCTGGTCGGCAACTCGATGCGCACCCTCGTGTCGGACATGGCCGGCCGGGCGAGCATCGAACTCAAAGCACGCGAACTCGGTCACGACCTGTCCGACGCGCCGGACCTCGTCGCTCGGATCGTCGCGCGGGTCAAGGCGATGGAGCAGGACGGCTGGACGTTCGACGCCGCCGACGCCTCGTTCGAACTGTTGCTGCGCGAAGAGATCCTGGGCGAGCGGCTCAGCTACTTCGACACCGAGTCCTGGCGCGTCATCACCGAGGTGCGCGGTGGTGAATCGGTGTCCGAGGCCACGGTCAAGCTGAGGGCCGCCGGTCGGCGGGAGGTCGCCACGGGGGAGGGCAACGGGCCGGTCAATGCACTGGACCACGCGCTGCGCGACGCTCTCGCCACGGCCTACCCGGAGCTGGAACAGTTGGAGTTGATCGACTTCCGGGTGCGCATCCTGGATGCCGCCCACGGCACGGATGCCACCACACGGGTGCTCATCGAGACCAGCGACGGCAGCCAGACCTGGCAGACTCTCGGTGTCGCCGCGAACATCGTCGAGGCGAGCTGGGCGGCGCTCGTCGACTCGTTCGGCTACGGCCTGCTGCGGCGCGGCGTCACGCGGCGCTGAGCGCCTGCTCGCAGACGTCGATCAGCCGGCGGCGCAGCGCATTCGACCGAGTGGTGAATGTGCGCTGCTGCCGGATGTATTCGGCCTTGCCTTCGGCGGTCTCGATCGGGATCGGCGCATAGCCCAGATCGCGCAGGTCGTAGGGGGACGCGCGCATGTCCAGTTCGCGGATGTCGCGGGCCAGATCGAACGCATCCATCGTCAGGTCGCTCGGCACGATCGGCGTGAGCTTGTACGACCATTTGTAGGCATCCATCCCGGCGTGAAGGCATCCCGGCTGCTCCATGTCGATCTGTGAGTCGCGGCGTGGCGCAAGCGTGTTCATCGGCTGCGCCGACGGCGTGAAGAAGCGGTAGGCATCGAAGTGCGAGCAGGTGACCCGGTGCGACCGCACGACCTCGTCGGTGCCGTCGTGGCCGAGCCGGAGCGGCCGGTCCGCGTGGCGGACCCCGCTCGGCTCGGTGTCATAGACCATCGCCCACTCGTGCAGGCCGAAACACCCGAAGTGCGCCGGGCGCGCGAGCGTCGCCTCCAGCAGGTCGCGCACGAAGACGACCATGTCCCGCCGCGCCCCGAGGAAGGCCTCCACGTCGACGTATGCCGTGCCCTCGGCATACGCATAGAAGCGTCGGCCGGCGTGCTCGCTCGCCCCTGCCAGCCGTGTGCCGAGGCCCGGGTCCCACCGGCGCAACCGGGAGGGCCGGTGGGAGTAGTAGGTGAAGAGGAAGTCCTCCACCGGGTGCCGGGTCCCGTCCGCGCGCCGCCGGCGATGGCCCGCGGTCACCGCGTCGACGCGGCGCTCGTGCGCCCGCTGCAGCGGGCGCCACTCGTCGGGCGAGAGCACGGTCACCCCGCCAGGGTAGGTGGGCCGGTGGTCGGAGGCGCAGTAGGCTGACGCCGTGCGTATTGCGAGATACACGACCGGCGACGACCCGACCTACGGACTGGTGGACGGTGCGGGGGAGAAGATCGCACAGATCAGCGGCGACCCGCTCTACTCCAAGATCGACCTGACCGGCGCGACCACGACGGTCGACGAGGTGCGTCTGCTCGCCCCGGTCATCCCGCGCTCGAAGGTGATCGGCATCGGCAAGAACTATGCCGATCACGCCAAGGAGATGGGCGGTGAGGCTCCCGCCGAACCGTTGATGTTCCTCGTGCCCAACACTGCGGTCGCGGGTCCCGGCGACCCGGTCGTGATGCCGCCGCAGTCGGACAACGTGCACTACGAGGGCGAGCTCGCGGTCGTGATCGGCCGCATGTGCAAGGACATCTCGCCGGCCGAGGCGACGAAGGTCGTGTTCGGATACACCTGTGCCAACGATGTGACCGCGCGGGACCTGCAGCGCTCGGACGGACAGTGGTCCCGCGCCAAGGGGTTCGACACGTTCTGCCCACTGGGGCCCTGGATCGAGACGGACCTCGATCCAGGCAGCGTGCGGCTGCGCACCCGGCTCGACGGTCGGATCGTCCAGGACGGCGCGACCGCCGACATGATCCACGACGTGTGGACGTTGATCTCGCACGCGTCGCACGCCTTCACCCTGTTGCCGGGAGACGTCATCCTCACCGGCACCCCTGCCGGCGTCGGCCCGGTCCAGGAGGGCCAGCGGGTGGAGGTGGAGGTGTCGGACATCGGCACGCTCGCCAACACCTACGTGCGCCACGACGACACGGAGTGAGTCGACTCACACCCGTTCGACCTGCACGGACGCGGCGGCTGCCCGTACCCTGGTGCGGTGTCAGACGCACCGATCGGGATCTTCGACAGCGGATACGGCGGCCTCACCGTCGCCCGCGCCGTCCTCGATCAGTTGCCGCACGAATCCATCGCCTATCTGGGTGACACCGCACGGGCGCCCTACGGCCCGCGCCCGATCGCCCAGACCCGCAAGTTCGCCCTCGAGTGCCTGGACCGGCTCGTCGATCACGGTGTGAAGATCCTCGTGATCGCCTGCAACACCGCCAGCGCCGCAGTGCTGCACGACGCGCGGGAGCGGTATGACGTGCCCTTGGTTGAAGTGATCCGCCCGGCGGTCCGCCGCGCGGCCGGCGCGACCCGCAACGGCCGGGTGGGCGTCATCTCGACGGAGGGCACCCACCAGTCCCGGGCCTACCCGGACGCCTTCGCCGCCGCCCCGCACCTGGAGGTCATCAGCCGGCCCTGCCCGCGATTCGTCGAGTTCGTCGAGGCGGGCGTGACCGGGGGCCACGAGTTGATCGCCGTCGCCCGGGAGTACTTGCAGCCGCTGCGCGACGTCGATGTCGACACCCTGGTGCTCGGCTGCACACACTATCCGTTGCTCACCGGCGTCATCTCCTACGTCATGGGAGACCGGGTCACCCTGGTGTCGTCCGCCGAGGAGACCGCCAAGGACGTCTACCGGGTGCTCGCCGATGCCGACGCGCTGCGGGAGGACACCCCGGTGCCCGGGCATTCGTTCACCACCACCGGTGACACGGAGGTCTTCCGCCGGTTGGCGCATCGCTTCCTCGGGTTGGGCCCGCAGTTCGACCAGGTCTTCCACAACGAGTTCTCCCACCTGGAGGCTCCTGTCACCGCCCGGGCCGGGAGCCGATGACATGGACCTGACCGTCGTGGGCTGCTCCGGCTCGTTCGCCGGGCCCGACTCTCCCGCCTCCTGCTACCTGTTGCAGGCCTCGTTCGAGGGCCGCACCTGGAACCTGGTCCTCGATCTCGGCAACGGCGCACTCGGGGCGCTGCAACGGCACATCGGCCTCGACGAGATCGACGCGATCGTCCTCAGCCACCTGCATCCCGATCACTGCATGGACCTGTGCGGGCTGTTCGTCGTGCAGAAGTATCACCCGATCCGCGAGGGTCGCCCCGCCGCGCGCATCCCCGTCTACGGCCCGGCCGACACCGCGGCTCGGATGTCCCGGGCCAACGGCGTGACGCTGTCGGAGTCACAGGACCCGACGGGCCTGGATCCGCAGTTCGACTTCCGCACCCTCAGCAGCGCCCAACCGTTCGCCGTCGGGCCGTTCACGGTCTGGCCGCAGCGGGTCAACCACCCGGTCGAGGCGTATGGCGTGCGGGTCGCCGCCGACGACGCGGTCCTGGCCTACACCGGCGACACCGATGAGTGCCCCGAACTGGTGCCGTTGCTGCGCGGCAGCGATCTGGTGCTGGCCGACGCGGCGTTCCAGGAGGGGCGCGACGAGGTGACCGGCATCCACCTGTCCGGTCGTCGCGCGGCCCGGGCCGCGGTTGAGGCCGGGGGAGTGCGACGGCTGATGCTCACCCACCTGCCGCCCTGGAACGACGTGGCGGTCAGTGTCGCCGAGGCGGAGGCGGTCTGGCCCGGCGAGGTCGAGGTCGCGGCGCAGGACGCGACCTACCACATCTGAGTCAGGCCGCCTGGCGAGCGGCGTGCGCCGGGACGCGGTGGCCCGGTGGCGCGGTCGACAGGCGGCGCGTGCCCGGCGCGAGCAACGGGAAGACTCCGGCGATCGCCAGCACGACGGCTGCGCCGAGCAGCACGGTGTTCATGCCGAGCGCGTCGGCGAGGGGCCCGGCGAGGGCGTTGCCCACCGGCATACCGATGAACGACGTGAGGATGTCCCACGAGGCGACCCGGGCCATCCGGTCCTGCGGCACGTGATCTTGCAGCGCGGTCTCCCACTGGATCCCGAAGAAGACCATGCCGAGGAAGCCGACGACGGCCAGTGCCGCGACGACGGCGAGATGGGGTGACCAGACGTAACTGCTGACCCACAGCGGCAACGCCAGCAGCGCGACGTAGCCCACGACCAGCGGTCGGCCGGGGCGCAGCTTGGCGGCCACCGTGCTGCCGAGCAGGCCGCCGGCGCCCTGCGCGGCGAGGATGATCGCCAGGGCGTGTGCGCCGCCCAAGTGGCGGAAGGCCACGACGTCGACCAGCACGGTCAGGACGCCGATGGCCAGATGCACGACGGCGGCGCTGGAGACCCCCCACACCAACCAGTCCTGGCCGCGGACCGTCCTCAGACCCCCGAGGAGGTCGGCGCGGAAGCCGTTGCTCGAGGACTGCTCGGCGCGCACGGTCAGCAGGGACACGGCCGCCGCCGAGGCGAGGAAGCTGACGGCGTTGACGGCGAACCCCGTCGGTGCCCCTGCGATGCCGACGATGAGGCCGGCGAGGGCCGGACCGCCGATGATCTTGCTGCCGGTCGACAGGCCGGAGAGCATCGAGTTGGCGGTCTTGCGCTGGTCGGGCAGGACGATGATCTGTTTGATCGCCCGCATGGCCGGGCCGAAGAACGCGGTGCCGGTGCCCATCGCCACCATGAGCACCGCGAGCAGCCAGGTCGACGCGTGGCCGGTGGCGAAGGCGACGGCGAGGCCCCCGACGGCCGCCGCGCGCACCAGGTCGGCGACGATCATCACCCGACGCGCCTCGAACCGGTCGGCGACGACGCCGCCGACGAGCGTCCAGAGCATCTGTGACGTGACCAGGACCGCCATCAGCCCGCCCAGCGTGGAGATCGAGCGGTGGGACCCGATGATCGCCACGGTCAACGCGATGGGTTGGAACGAACTGCCCAGCCAGGACAAGGTCTGACCCGTTGCCAGCAGGTGGAAGTCGCGACCGAGGCCGCGCACGGGTGAGCGCGCGGCCCCCGAGGTGGGGTGGGGCATGCAGTCCAACCTAGGACGGACCGGTGACATTCGCAGCGGAACTTCTTCCGGATTTGGTCAAGATTTCCCCAAAGCACCCCTGATCGGTGGTAGCACCGGCCGCGCGTCGGCCGTCAGGGTCGCCGCCTAGGCTGGTCGGCATGACGAACGACGCCCCCAGACACGACGGCCGACAGCACGACCAACTGCGCGACGTGCGCATCACCCGAGGCTGGCTGGACCACGCCGAAGGCAGCGTCCTGATCGAGTTCGGGCGCACCAGAGTGTTGTGCGCCGCCTCCTTCACCGAAGGGGTGCCGCGCTGGCTCAAGGGCCAGGGGACCGGCTGGGTCACCGCCGAATACGAAATGCTGCCGCGGGCCACCAACACCCGCTCGGCGCGCGAGTCGCGCAAGGGCAAGGTCGGCGGGCGCACCCACGAGATCTCCCGCCTCATCGGCCGCAGCCTGCGTGCCGTCATCGACACGAAGGCCCTCGGCGAAAACA
>CAZMLG010000171.1:0-6903 GCA_964566985.1 uncultured Intrasporangiaceae bacterium | reverse complement strand
CCCCTTGACGGCGCCGGAGGTGAGGCCGGCGACGATCCGGCGCTGGAAGACCAGCACCAGGATGATGACGGGGATGGTCACCACGACCGCCGCTGCACAGATGGCGCCGGTCGGTTGGGTGAACTGGCTCGCGCCGGTGAAGAAGGCGAGCGCCGCGGGCACGGTGCGCGCGTGTTCGGACGTGAGGTTGAGGGAGAACACGAAGTCGTTCCAGGCGATGAAGAACGCGATGATCAACGTCGTGAACACCCCGGGCGCCGCCAGCGGCGCGATCACCTTGCGGAACGCCTGCCAGCTGGTGGCTCCGTCGACCTGTGCGGCCTGCTCCATCTCCCAGGGGATCTGCTGGAAGAACGCCGACAAGGTCCAGATGGACAGCGGAAGCGTCAGGGCCAGGTACGGAATGATCAGTCCCGGGATCGTGTCGAACAGGCCGATGAGGCGCCACAGGTTGAACAGCGGGGTCACCATGGCGATCACCGGGAAGAACGAGACGGTCAGTGCCGTGGTGAGGATGAGCTTCTTGCCGGGGAAATCCAACCGTGCGATCGCGTAGGCACAGAAGGTCGCGAGGATGACACTGATGATCGTGGCCGACAGACAGACGACGATCGAGTGCCACAGGGCCGGCACGAACAGGTCCTTGGCACCCCCGGTGAAGATGAGTCGGTAGTTGTCCCAGGTCATCTCCTTCGGCCACAAGTTGCCGAACACGTTCTGGCTCGAATCGGCGAGTGCCGCATTGGACTTGAACGACTCGGCGAGGATCCACAGCAGCGGGATTCCGGTCCACAGAATGATCGGGACGGACGTGCCGGCCAGACCCCACTTGGTCTTGTTGCTGACTTCAGCCGCCATGGTTATTTGCTCCCGCCTGCGAGATCGACCTTGAATCCCTTGATGAAGATCCCTGCCACGATCAGCACGATGACGAACAGGATCACCGACAATGCCGAACCCATGCCGATCTCGACCCGGTTGATCGTCTCGTTGGCCACGAGCATCGACAGGGTCGTCGTCTCGTGGGACCCGCCGGTCATGATGACCGGGTTGTCATAGATCCGGATCGCGTCCAGTGCCCGGAACAGCACGGCGACCATGAGCGCGGCCTTCATGTTGGGCAGCACCACTTTGTACATCCGCTGCCACCAGGTCGCACCGTCCACGGCCGCGGCCTCCTCCATGGAGCTGTCCACCTGCGCCAGGCCGGCGAGCAGCAGAAGGGACATGAACGGCGTCGTCTTCCAGATCTCCGAGAGGCAGATGATCAGCAGTGACGTCCAGCGACCGCCGAACCAGTCGTAGTCCAGCGGGAATCCGCCGATGGTGATCCAGTGCAGCCAGTGGTTGAAGAAGCCGGTGCTGACCGACGCGGCGTACTTCCACGAGAAGCCCGAGACGACCGTGATGATCGCGTAGGGGATCAGCACGATCGTGCGCAGCGTCTTGCGCGGGATGACGATCTTGTTCATCACCAGCGCGAGCCCGAACCCGATGATCAATTCGAAGACCAGGGTGACGACCACGATGATGAAGGTCGTCGTGAACGTCTGCCAGAACAGTCCGTCGCTGAGGGCGGTGAGGTAGTTCTGGAACCAGACGAACGTCTTGCCGGCCGGGTCGGTGAGCCGATAGTTGAACAAGGACAGCCAGATCGCGTAGGCGATCGGCCAGAGAGCCACGAACAGCATCACCGCGAATGCAGGTCCGGCCAGCTTCCACCCGAGGGCGCGCTCGGCCTTGGCCCGGTCCGACAGATGGTTCTTGCGCCGGTGCTTCGGTTCGGCGACGTCCTTGACGCTCTCGACGCTGGTGCTCATAGCAACGCCTTTCCGTTCAGCACATCGAGCACGAACTTCTGTGTGATCGCCGGGGTCTTCTTGTTCACCGACCCGGGCGGGCTGAACTTCTGCTGCAGGGCGGTGGAGATGTCACCCCAGTAGGGCGACAGCGGCCTGGGAGCAGCGTGTTCCAGCGACTTCTTGATCAGGGCCGCCAACCCGTTGGGGAAGGCCTTCTTGACCGCAGGATTGTCGTAGGACGCCTTCGCGGCGGCCGGGTTGCCGGTGCCGACCATGTATTCCGCCTGATGCTTCGCGCTGGTGATGCACTTGGCCGCCTGGTAGGCGAGGTCGGGGTGTTTGCTCGAGGCGCCGACCGCGAGCTCGATCCCCCCGAACGGCGGTGCCGGTTTTGCGCCCTTCTTCGTGACGGGATACATCGTGAAGCCGAGGTCGTTCTTGTACCAGGGGACGTTCTTGCCGTTGGCACCCGGACCGAGCGCGTTGTAGACATAGGGCCAGTTGACCAGGAACCCGCTCGTCTTCTTGGCGCCGAACAGGTCCAGCGACTGGGTCTCCTCGGAGGAGCCCATCGCCGGCCCGCCCACGCCGGTGGCCGCGACCCGGTGGATGACCTCGGCGGCCTTGCGCCCTGCGGGGCTGTCGAGGCCCATCTTCATCTGCTTGTAGTCCGCGCTGGGGTTCTTGACGATGTGCCCGCCCGCACCTTCGACCAGCGCGTTGATCCACACCGAATACCCCTCGTATTGCGCCGCCTGCACACCGATGTCGGTGTCCGTCTTCTTCGCGGCGTCGATGATCTGGTCCCAGGTGACCGGCTTGCTCATGTCGAGGCCGGCCCTCTTCGCGACACTCTTGCGATACCACAGCAACTGGGTGTTGGCCCAGAACGGCACGGCGATGATCTTGCCGTCGTAGGTGGATGCCTCGACCGACGATTGCACCGTGCCGCCGCTCTTGATCTTCTTGACCATGTCCTGCGGCACCGGGGCGAAGTAGCCGGCCGCGGCGAACTGGGTCACGAACGCCGGGTCGACACTCATGAGGTCCATCTGCGAGTCGCCGGCGGCCAATCGGCGCAGCAGCTGGGTCTGCTGATCGCTGGCGCTGTTGGGTAGCTGCTCGAAGTTGATCTTGTATTGATCGGTCGAGCACTCGCGTGCCAGCTGAGCCTGGCCACCGCCGTGCGGATCGGATCCGCCGCCGTCCGGGTTGATGTACCACGTCAGCGCGACCCGTCCGCCGGCTGAGCTGTCGCTGCTGCCGCACGCTGCCACACCCGCGCTCGCCACCATCACGGCGGCCAGGCCGAGTGCGGTCCCGCGGCGTGACCCGAGATGTTTCATAGACATTCGCTCCAACACTCGTCGTGTCCTTGATGCCCGCTGATCAGCAACCTCAGCCTGTGACCTCCGTCACTTGAGGGGAACGGTACTACCCCCGAGCACTTCCTGCAGCCATTGCGAGGCCACGGTCTTCGCGTGTCTTCGATCCCCGTGCCGGTGCGCGTCGAGACGGGCCGGCGATAAGCTGCGGACACCGGGTCGCGCCTCCCCCGCGCCGCCCATCGGATCCCGAGCATCGGAAGGCTGACATGACTGCATTCGACGACCTCCTGGACGCGAACCGAACCTGGTCAGAGGACTTCCGGTATGCCGGGGTGCGCGGTGTCGCGGGCAAGGGGGTCGCCATCGTGACCTGCATGGACTCACGGATCGATCCGCTGGCGATCATGGGCCTGGAAACCGGCGATGCCAAGGTGCTGCGCAACCCGGGCGGCCGGATCACCCCCGACGCGTTGGAGGGCGTGGTGCTGGCCGTCACCCTCCTTGAGGCGACCCGGGTCATGATCATTCCGCACACCAGGTGCGCGATGGGATCCTCGACGCGCGAAGAGATGCGCGCCAAGATCAGCGCCTCGGCCGGGGGCGCGGACGTGAGCTGGCAGCCGGTCAGCGTCGTCGCCGACCAACAGGCCGCGCTCGCCGACGACGTCGCGACGGTGCGGTCGCACCCGTTGGTCCCCGACTCGGTGGCCGTCGGCGGGTTCGTCTACGACGTCGACACCGGGTTGCTCACCCAGCACGCCTGAATCCCCCGCTATGCACCTCGCCGCGATCAACGTCCATCCCGTCAAGAGCACCGCCATCCGGCCGTTGTCGTCGGCCCGTGTCGCGCGGCCCGGACTGCGCGGTGACCGCGAGTGGATGATCGTCACCGACGATCACACCCTGCTCACCGCCCGTGAGTGGCCCGCGCTCTTCTCGATCACCGCCGACACCCCTGCCACGGATCCGGCACTCGAGCACGCTCTGCGCCTGGCCGCCGACGGCCTGGACCCGTTGGTGCTCGACCACCCCGACGGCGCGCCCGTCCCGGTCCGGCTGCATCGCCACGACCTGTCGGCGGTGCCGGCCGGGCGGGCCGCGGACGCCTGGATCGGCCGGGCCGTCGGCCGCGACGACGTGCACCTGGTGTGGTGTCACGACCCGCAGGCACGGTCGTTGAACCCGGCTCACAGCCTCCCCGGCGACCACACCGCGTTCGCGGACGGCTATCCGGTGACCCTCGCCTCGACGGCCTCGCTGGAGCGCCTGAACGCATGGATCGCGCAGGAGGCGGCGCAGCGTGGGGAGCCGGCGCCAGAACCCGTGCCGATGCAGCGATTCCGGCCCAATCTCGTCGTCGAAGGGGCGCCCCTGCCGTTCGCGGAGGACGAATGGCACCGCATCCGGGTGGGGCCGGTCGAGTTGCGTGTCGCCAAGAGCATCGACCGGTGCGTCATGACCACGATCGACATCGCGTCGCTGACCAAGGGGAAGGAACCGATCCGCACCCTCGCCACGCACCGCCGGTGGGACGGCAAGACCTGGTTCGCCCGTCACCTCATCCCCGACACCGAGGGAGAGATCCGGATCGGCGACGAGATCCGCGTGCTGGACTAGACCGTGGACCGGCTCCGGCCGAGGCCGGATGTCGGCAACGTCACACTCCGCCGAGTTGGCGTCGCGGAGCCCCGCGTGATGGTCTGGGAGCGCACGGCTGAACGTTTGATCATCGATCCGCGATCCCCGAGGAGCTATGCACACCTCCCACATCCTGGTCCTGTCCGGCAGCCTGCGCGACGCCTCCGTCAACAGGCAGGTCGCGCATCTGATGGCGTCGCTCGCCCCCGATACGGCCCAGGTGGAGGTCATCGACACGCTCGACGCGCTGCCGTTCTACAACCAGGATCTCGACGTCGCCGACGGGCCCGCGGCGGTGGCCGAACTGCGCCACCGGGTGGGCCGATCCGACGGGCTCGTCGTGGTGACCCCGGAGAACAACGGCACCTTGTCCGCGGTGGTCAAGAACGCCATCGACTGGCTCTCCCGCCCCCGCGGAGCCGCCGCCATCGACGGGGTACCCACGGCGATCGTCGCGGCCGGCTTCAGCCTGTATTCCGTGCACGAGCACGCCGCACACGTCCTGACCATCGCCGGTGCGCAGGTGCTGGAGGATCTGACCACCCGCCTGAAGATCGCCGACCTCGCCGGCGCGCACCCGGCCGACGCCCCCCACGTCGTCCAGGCGCTGCGCGGTGTGCTGACCGGACTGGTGCACGCATCCGAGGAGTCCGACGCGGCCTGACCTGCCGCTCGGGATCCGGCCGAGGAGTTCGGTTCAGTCGAGGGCGAGTTCGCGACGGACGACGACCGCGAGGTCCTGCGCGATCTGCTCGGCCCGGTCGGCCGAATCCGCCTCGACCATGACGCGCACGACCGGCTCGGTGCCCGACTTGCGCAGCAGCACCCGACCGGTCTCGCCCAGCGCGGCCTCCGCGGCACTCACCGCGGCCTGCACGACCGCGTGGTCGTCGACCGCGTGCTTGTCGACACCGGGGACATTGACCAGCTTCTGCGGCAGACGCACCATGCACGACGCCAGGTCCGTCAACGGCATACCGGTGCCGGCGATCCGGGAGGCGAGGGTGAGCCCGGTCAGCACGCCGTCCCCGGTGGTGCCGTGCTCGAGCAGGATCACGTGGCCGGACTGCTCGCCGCCCAGGCTGAAGCCGCCGGCCTTCATCGCCTCCAGCACATAACGATCCCCGACCGCGGTCTGCAGCACCCTGATGCCCTCGCGCTCCATCGCCTGGAGCATGCCGAGGTTGCTCATCACCGTCGCCACGAGCGTGTCGTCGTGCAGCGCGCGCCGTGCCTTGAGATCGATGGCCAGAATCGCCATGATCTGGTCGCCGTCGACGAACTGCCCGCGCGCGTCGATGGCCAGACAGCGATCGGCGTCACCGTCGAAGGCCAACCCGACATCGGCACCCCGCTCGACGACCGCCTCCTGCAGGTGTTCGAGATGGGTCGAGCCGTAGCCGTCGTTGATGTTGAGCCCGTCGGGTTCCGCCCCGATCACCTCGACCCGCGCCCCCGCCCTGGCGAACGCGGCGGGGCCGACACCGCTGGCGGCGCCGTGCGCGGTGTCGAGCACGACGTGCAGCCCGTCGAGGCGGTGCGGGAGGGTCCCCAGCAGATGCTCGACGTAGCGGTCGGCACCTTCACCGTAGGCACGCACCCGCCCGACCGTGCCGCCCGTCGGCCGATCCCACGGCTCCTCCAGGTGCGACTCGATGGCGTCCTCGGTCGCATCGGGCAGCTTGTGCCCACCGCGGGAGAAGAACTTGATGCCGTTGTCCGGCATCGGGTTGTGCGATGCCGAGAGCATCACGCCCAGGTCGGCGCCGGTCGCCGCGGTGAGGTAGGCGATCGCCGGTGTCGGCAACACACCGGCGTCGAAGACATCGACGCCGGCCGAGGCCAGGCCGGCCACCGTGGCGGCTTCGAGGAATTCGCCGGACGCCCGCGGGTCCCGGCCCACGACGGCCGTCGGCCGATGGCCGGCGAACTCCCCCTCTTGCGAGAGCACTCGGGCCGCGGCGACCGACAGCCCGAGTGCCAACTCGGCCGTGATGTCCTTGTTGGCGACCCCACGCACCCCGTCGGTGCCGAACAGGCGACCCATGGGCGGGCGGATCAGCGCTTGCTGTACTGCGGCGCCTTGCGGGCCTTCTTCAGACCGGCCTTCTTGCGCTCCGGCACCCGCGCGTCGC
>CAZMLG010000170.1:0-6907 GCA_964566985.1 uncultured Intrasporangiaceae bacterium | reverse complement strand
TGGCGCGAGCGTATCGAAACCCGGTGAGCCACACGGCAACCCGACCACACAAGCCGCCCGGCCACCCCGTCGCGCCAGGACCAGCACACCCGGGAAAAACATCGAACACATCTCCCATAACCTCTTGACTTCATCGAACTGGTGTGCGTAGAATAGAGCATGGGACACAGGGGAAACGCTTTCGAGGCACCGGAGCCGGACCAGGCCGCCCTGGACATGCTGGACGACGAGTTCCAGCCCCTGGACCTGACCCCGTTCGAACCCGACGACCCAGCGACTGATGCGGGAGTGCTGGCGGGTGGCTCGACCGGCTTCGCGGCCCTCGCCCCTGTGGCGCCCGGCGCGGGCGCCGAAGCGGCCGAGGCGGTCGCGGAGATGCCGGGCCAGTTACGCACCGCGGCACGCGGCTGCTTCCAGATCGGAGACGATGGCCTGGACGAGTTGGCCGACAACCTGCTGGCGGTCCAAGCCGACGCGGAACGCACCCTGGTCTTCGCGATGGCCCGCGCCCTCGACCGCGGCGTGATCGCCAACTCGAGCGCCGCCACCCCGACGCAGTGGCTGCGGGTCAAGTATCCGTCGATGGAGCCCGGACAAGCCGCACGGATCGCGCGGGTCGCGGAGATCATCCGCGACCCGAAGCATCCGGCATTGGCGGGCGTGTTGGATGCGGGGATCGTCACCGTGCGGGGCATGCAGATCGCGGTGCGGGAAGCTCAACGCGTCCACCCCCTGTTGCCGCGGTTCTCCTGGTACGACATGCTCGGGTATTTCCTGGCCGTGGCGACCCGCCGCCCCGCCAAGGACCTGATCACGTTGGCCGACGGGCTGGTCAGCCTACGCGGCGGGGATCGCCTGCCGGAGGACGAGAACCGCGCCCGCACCGCCGAAACCCTGTCCTGGTGGGACCTACCCTCCGGATTGACGCGGATCCAGGGAGACCTGTCGGCCGGGGACGCCGCGACGTTCACCGCCGCCATCGAAGCCCTCGCCGGCCCGCGACCGGGCACCACGCCCAACGGAGACACCCACCCACCCAGCGACGCCCTGGACGCCTGGCACGACACCACCAGCGACAACAACAACAGCGGCAGCGCGAGCAGCGACGACGGCGACGACAGCGACGACAGCAGCAGCGACTACAGCGGCAGCAACGGCACCGACAGCGAAAACAACAGCGACGGCGCCGACAACGGCAGCGGCGGCAGCAGCAGCAGCGGTGGTAGCAGTCTGAAGGGGATTGATTGGCGTCCGGTCGGTAAACGCCGCGCGGACGCGCTCATGGAGTTGATCGGTGCCGCCGCGCGGGCCAGTAGTAGTGATGCGGGCCGCTCGCCGGTCAAGGCGACCATCACGCTGCCGTTGAGCGTGTTGATCGGGTCCTTGTCCAATGCCGGATATGCGACCACGAGCTTCGGGCAGGTCATCGACGCCGGCACCGCCCGCACCATGGCCTGCAACGCACAGATCACCCCGATGGTGCTCGGTACCGACTCGCAGCCGGTGGACCTGGGCCGGGCCACCCGCCCGTTCGCCTCCGCCACCCGCGCCGCGATCACCCGACGCGACCAAGGATGCTCCTTCCCCGGCTGCGACCGTCCCGCACCCTGGTGCGAGGCGCACCACGCGATCCCCTGGTGGGTCGGGGGCCTGTCGGACAAACTCAACGGGACCCTGTTGTGCTCTCGGCATCACCACATCGTGCACGCCAAGGGCTACCTCCCCTGGATCACCAACACCACAGTCATCTGGGACCTGACCCCCGGACGGATGCCCACCCAACCGCTTGAACCAGACGACCCGCTCATCCGCGGACCCGGCGCACCACCCGGATACCCCAACACGGGATAGCCACTCGATAGTCAGCTCAGTCCCAGCCTCACCTCACCAGGCCTCGATACGCCCTCGCGCCAGGGCGCTCGGCCCACTCGACCGGCCGAAGGGGGCGATAGGGGCCTCGATACGGGCTCCCCCGCTTCGCTCCTCCGCCCTACTCGACCGGCCGGTAGGGGAACTGAATTTTTGGTGCCGGGAGCGGGATTCGAACCCGCACGCCCTTTCGAGCAGAGCATTTTGAGTGCTCCGTGTCTGCCATTCCACCACCCCGGCAAGGGCAACGGCCCGCACCGGGCCACGATGTCGGCCTGGCAGGGGTCGCCGGGTAAGCATAGACGATGCCGCTCCGGGGTGACGACCGTGGTCACCCAGTTCGGGCCCACCCCGGGCCCGCAGCCCGGGGCCGCCTCGCGCACCGCGGCTGGGCCTACCGTGCATACCCAGATCGTGCCGATCGCGGTCGGACCCGACGGGGCGGCACCTCACCAGCCCGATCGAGGATGGCCGCGTGAGGCGTCAGCGGATCGGTCACGTCTGGTCGTGCAGGTCCTGGTAGGCCGGGGCCACCTTGTTCTTCGCGTCACCGATCCGGTGGACCCGCAACGCGTTGGTCGAGCCGGGAATGCCGGGCGGCGATCCGGCGACGATGATCACCAGATCGCCCTCCTCACACCGCGACTCCCCCAGCAGCGTCCGATCGACCTGCAGGGCCATCTGGTCGGTGTGCTTGACCGCCGGCGTCAAGAACGTCTCCTGGCCCCAACACAGTGCCAATTGCGAACGCGTCGCCTGGTGCGGGGTGAAGGACAGCATCGGGCGCGACGAGCGCAGGCGCGAGATCCGCCGCGCCGAATCACCCGTCTCGGTGAACGTGATCAGATACTTCGCGTCGAGCAGGTCGCCGATCTCGGCCGCCGCCTTCGTCACCGCGCCACCCTTGGTGTGCGGGAGCGAACCGAGGGGCGGGATCCGCTCCAGGCCGTGCTCCTCGGTGCTTCGAATGATCGTGGCCATCGTCTGCACCGCGAGGACCGGGTGCTCGCCGACGCTCGTCTCCCCCGACAGCATGATCGCGTCGGTGCCGTCCAGCACGGCATTCGCACAGTCGCTGGCCTCCGCGCGCGTCGGCCGTGCATTCTCGATCATCGAGTCGAGCACCTGCGTCGCCACGATCACCGGCTTGGCATCCCGCCGCGCGATCTCGACCGCGCGCTTCTGCACGATCGGCACCTCCTCGAGCGGCAGCTCCACGCCAAGGTCACCGCGCGCGACCATCACCGCGTCGAACGCGTCGATGATCTCGTGCAGATGGTCGACCGCCTGAGGCTTCTCGATCTTCGCAATCACCGGGAGGCGCACGCCTTCCTCGTCCATGATCTCGTGCACCCGGGTGATGTCGTCGGCCGAGCGCACGAAGGACAGCGCGATCATGTCGGCGCCCAGGTGCAGCGCCCAGCGCAGGTCCTCCTCGTCCTTCTCCGACAACGCCGGCACGCTCACGGCGACGCCAGGCAGATTGATGCCCTTGTTGTTGGACAGTTCTCCGCCCCGGATCACCTCCGTCACGACATCGGTGTCGGAGACATCGACGGCGCGCAGCTCCAACTTCCCGTCGTCCAGCAGCAGCCGATCTCCGGGATTCACGTCACCGGCGAGGCCGGCGAACGTGGTCGAGACGCGCGTCTGGTCACCCTCCACGTCCTCGGTGGTGATGGTGAACCGATCGCCCTGCTCCAGGGTGATCGGCCCGTCGGCGAACCGGCCCACCCGGATCTTGGGGCCCTGCAGGTCGCACAACACCCCGACCGCTCGTCCGGTGACGTCGCTCGCCTCGCGGACATGCCGATACACCTCCTCGTGCACCGAATACTCGCCGTGCGAGAGATTCAGCCGGGCGATGTCCATGCCGGCCTCCACGAGCTCGCGCACGCGGTCGGGGCCGGTGGTTGCAGGTCCAAGGGTGGCAACGATCTTTGCTCGACGCATAAATCAACACTATCGATCAAAGCCCCACAAATCTCCCCTACCCCGAACGGTGTCCACGGTATGGGCAGGTCGACCACCGAGCCTCCGCTCCGGAAGTCACACGGTGAGCGGCCGATCCGTCGGGGTGACCGGTGCCGGCAGCTCCGAACCACCCATCAGGTAGGCGTCGACTCCGCGTGCGGCAGAACGCCCCTCGGCGATCGCCCACACGATCAGAGACTGCCCCCGGCCCGCGTCGCCCGCGACGAAGACGCCCGGCACCGTGGTCATGAAGTTCACGTCGCGAGCGACGTTCTCGCGCGCGTCGAGATCGATGCCGAGCTGATCGAGGATCTCCTGCTCCGGCCCGACGAACCCCATCGCGAGCAGCACCAGCTGGGCCGGGATCTCTCGCTCGGAACCGGGTACCGGCTCGAAACCGCCTGAACCACGCCGCACCTCGACCAGGCGCAGCCCGGTGACGGCACCGTCGGCGTCGCCGACGAGCTCCGTGGTGCTCACGGCGTAGACGCGGTCCCCGCCCTCCTCGTGGGCGCCGGAGATCCGGAAGATCGCCGGGTAGGTCGGCCACGGTTGGTCGACCGAGCGATGCTCGCCGGGCTGGGGCATGATCTCGAGCGACGTGACCGATGCGGCAGCCTGGCGGTGCGCCGTGCCGATGCAGTCGGCCCCCGTGTCGCCGCCACCGATCACGACCACGTGTTTGCCCTCTGCCGTGACCTGTCCGTCCACGACCTCGCCGAGCGCGGCACGGTTCGCGTCGGGCAGGAAGTCCATCGCCTGCACCACACCGGTCAGGTCACGCCCCGGCACCGGCAGATCACGCGGCCTGGTGGAGCCGGTCGCCACGACGACGGCGTCGTATCGCTGGCGCAGCGCCTCGCCGGTGATGTCCTTCCCGACCGTCGTCGAGCAACGGAATCGGGTGCCCTCCTGGCGCATCTGCTCCAGGCGGCGCTCGACGATCCGCTTCTCCATCTTGAACTCCGGTATGCCGTAGCGCAGCAACCCTCCGGGCTTGTCGGCCCGCTCGTAGACGGCAACCGTGTGTCCGACCCTGGTCAGCTGCTGCGCCGCGGCCAGGCCGGCCGGACCGGAACCGATGACGGCGACCGTCTTGTTCGTCAGCCGGGTCGGCACCTGAGGCTGCACGTCGTCCCGGGCGAACCCTTCTTCGGCGATCGTCACCTCGATCTGCTTGATGGTCACCGGGTCCTGGCTGATGCCGAGCACACACGCGCTCTCGCACGGGGCAGGACAGAGCCGACCGGTGAACTCCGGGAAGTTGTTGGTTGCGTGCAGTCGATCGCTCGCGTCCTTCCAGTCACCGGTCCGAGACAGGTCGTTCCATTCGGGGATCAGGTTGCCCAGCGGACATCCACTGTGGCAGAACGGGATCCCACAGTCCATGCACCGCGTGGCCTGCTGCTGCAGATGCCCGAGCTGCTGCTCCTCGTAGATCTCCTTCCAGTCCTTGATGCGGACGGGCACCGGCCGGTGCGCCGGCAGTTCACGCTCCGGGTGCTTCAGGAATCCGCGTGGATCAGCCACGGCTCACCTCCAAGATCTGCTCCCACACCTGGGAGTCGTCGGGATCGCGTCCCTCCTGCTCTGCGACCGCCCGGATGTCGAGGACCCTCTGGTAGGCCCTGGGCAGGACCAGGGAGAACCGCCCTACGGATGCCTCCCAGTCGTCCAAGATCCGCCCGGCCACCGGTGATTCGGACCACCGGCGATATCTGCGCAAGATGTCGCGGACGATCGACTCGTCCTCGTCGCGCAGCGGCATCACGTCGACGAGTTGGCCGTTGACCTGGCCCTCGTCCAGGTCCAGCACATAGGCCACTCCCCCGGACATGCCCGCCGCGAAGTTGCGGCCGGTCCGCCCGAGCACGATCGTGGTCCCTCCGGTCATGTATTCGCACCCGTGGTCGCCGATCCCTTCGACGACGGCGGTCGCACCCGAGTTGCGCACGCAAAAGCGCTCACCGACCACACCGCGGATGAACAGTTCTCCGCCCGTCGCGCCGTAGCCGATCACGTTGCCCGCCACCGCGTTCTTCTCCGCGATCAACGAGGCGTCGCGGCGGGGGCGGACCACGACCCGTCCGCCCGACAGGCCCTTGCCGACATAATCGTTGGCCTCACCGAACAGGCGCAGCGTCACCCCTGACGGTAGGAAGGCGCCGAAGGACTGGCCGGCGGATCCGGTGAACATCACGTCGATCGTGTCGTCGGGTAGTCCGTCCACATATCGCTTGGTCACCTCGTGCCCCAGCATCGTCCCGACAGTGCGGTTGACGTTGCTGATCGGCATCTCGATGCGCACCGGCTCCTGGCGATCCAGCGCGTCTCGGCTCATCCCGATCAACTGCTGGTCCAGTGCCTTCTGTAGACCGTGGTCCTGCTCCACGAGATGCCGCCGCGGCGCCTCCTCGGGCACTCCCGCGTCGGAGAGTATCGGTGTCAGATCGAGCCCGCTCGCCTTCCAGTGGTCGATCGCGCGGTTCGCGTCCAACACGGTCGACTGGCCGATCGCCTCGTCGAGGCTTCGGAAACCGAGTGACGCCAACAGTTCTCGGACCTCTTGCGCGATGTACTCGAAAAAGGTGACCACGAACTCCGGCTTCCCGGTGAAACGCTTGCGCAGTTCGGGGTTCTGGGTCGCCACGCCGACCGGGCAGGTGTCGAGGTGGCACACCCGCATCATCACGCATCCGCTGACCACGAGCGGCGCCGTGGCGAATCCGTATTCCTCGGCGCCCAACAGAGCGGCGATCACGACATCGCGCCCCGTCTTGAGCTGTCCGTCGGCCTGCACGACGATCCGGTCCCGCAGCCCGTTGAGCCGTAGCGTCTGCTGCGTCTCGGCGAGGCCAAGCTCCCACGGCCCACCCGCGTGCTTCAGCGAGGTCATGGGCGCGGCTCCTGTGCCTCCGTCGTGTCCGGAGATCAGCACCACGTCGGCATGCGCCTTGCTCACCCCCGCGGCAACCGTGCCGACGCCCATCTCCCCCACCAGCTTGACGTGGATCCGTGCCTCGGGATTGGCGTTCTTCAGGTCGTGGATCAGCTGAGCCAGGTC
>CAZMLG010000169.1:0-7019 GCA_964566985.1 uncultured Intrasporangiaceae bacterium | reverse complement strand
GGGGATGATGCTCGGTGCCGCGCTGGGCGCGCTGATCGTCGGCCGCGCGGCCGACATGGCCTCGGCGGCGTTCCGCAACACGATGCTGCAGGAGGCTGCCAGCGACGACGTGCGCGGCCGGCTGCAGGGGGTGTTCACGGTCGTGGTGGCGGGCGGCCCCCGGGTGGCCGACGTGGCACACGGTGTCGCCGGTGGCGTCGCCGGCACCGCAGCCGCCGCGGCAGGCGGCGGCGTGCTCGTCGTCGTCCTGGTGCTGGTCGCCGCGGCGGCGGTGCCGGCGTTCATCCGCTATCGCGTCGCGCGATGACGCTATAGCGTGACGAAGCGTCAACACTCACGCAGCGTGTGTTCCGGAGTTGACGGTTGGTCACGCTATTGCGTGATTCTCACCGGTAGTCGACGCGCTCCGGGCTGCGCAGATGCACCAACTCGTCCAGTACCTGGTGCAACCGCATCAGATCCGCGGCGGCCGCCGCCGACGAGGGCCCGGCGGGGGTCGCCTGGCCCAGGGCCCGGTCGGCGTCCTCGAGTCGGGTCGTGACATCCGCGGGATCGAAGCGGTGCGGCCCGCCGATCGCCACACGCACCTGTGCCATGTTCTCCAGGATCTGCGCGAGGATCGCCGCGGACCGCGCGAGTTCGGGTTCACCGGACTCCAGGTGGCGCAGCGACCGGGTGAGCCCCTGTGCGGCGCGGACGGACTCGGCATACAGCGTGAGGCGGTGGCGGGCCCACCGCGGGCTGTTGGAGACGAGCATCGGCCGAGTGAGCGGTGCGGCGATCTGCAGGAGGGCCCGAAGTCGGGTGTCGAGGTCGCGCAGCGGCCCGTAGAGGTCGGGGCGCGGGCCGATGCGGTCGCCCGCGAGATGTTCTTGCGCGACGCGGAGGAAGGCCGCCATCCCGGTGAGCAGGTCCTTGCGCGCCGTCTCCACGGCGTCGCGAGTGCTCACCGGGGTGACCAGCAGCCCGACCGCGATGCCGATGGCGCCGCCGAGAGCGGTCTCCTCGAGGCGGAGGACGAGCAGTTCGTCGGAGAACTCGTGCAGCACCGAATACAGTTGCGCCACCATGATCGTGACGAAGAAGATCATGTAGGCGTAGGACACCCTCACCAGATAGAAGCCGGTCGCCATGCTGAGCACGATGACGGCGACGGTCCACATCGTGTGCCCCATCGTCGCGTGGGCGAGCAGAATGCCGACGAACAACCCCACGACGGTGCCGATGACGCGATTGATCGCCTTGAGGGTCGTTTCGGAGCGGGTGCCGGTGCCGGCGAAGGCCACGAATGCGGCGATGACCGCCCAGTAGTAGCGGTAGGGATCCAGCATCCGGCCGAAGACGATGGCGAGGGCCCCCGCGACCGCGACCTGCACCGCCTGACGGCTGGTGAAACTCAATCGGGCGAGAGGATTCCACGTGTGCCCGCGCGCTGCGACGTCCTTGACCACGGCGGCCGACCCGGGCAGGTTGCCCATGGCGAGCGAGACGGCCGGCGTGAACTCCTCGGCGTCGTCCTCCGCCCCCGGAGGGTCGGCATCCGGGGCGATCCGGGTGTATTCGGTGATGCCGGTGGCGAGGTTCCACGCGGCTCGGGCGGCGTCGGACCGCTCGCGCTCTGCGACCTCCTTGAGATGTGCGGCTGCGGTGCGGGCGGTCGTGTGATGGCGCAGTGCGAGCGGCCACAGCGTCTGGACAGCGGCGCGGCGCAACTCTCGATCGACACCGGGGAGTTCTTGCGCCGCCGCGGCGATCCCGCTGAGGCACAGTTGCAGGTCGACCAGGCGTCGGCGCACCGCCTGCGCGCTCCACCCGGGTGGGAGCGCGTCGCTGTCGGCGGACCACCCGTCGATCATCAAGGCGGCCTCGGCCAGCCGCCCGCGTTGGGCACGGACCTTCGCGCGACGGCGGGCGAGCTCCTTCTCATCCTCCGGGTCGGCCAGGACGAGGTAGGCGCAGGCCCGCGCGAGTCGCCGTGCCCGGGCGTCGAAGCTGCGGCGGATGCGGATCAGGCTGCGGCGGGGGTTGGTGCGCGCGACGGTGATCGAGAGCAGGAACACCCAGGCGGTCCCGATGACGACCGCGGCGAGCAGATGCGGAAGCATCGGCGCGGTGGCATGCAGGAAGGATGCGAAGAAATACCCCATCCACAGCATGAATCCGTAGAAGAAGTAGGGCATTCCGAAGCGTCGGACAAAGACCGCCACGAACATCACGAGGACGAACACCGACAGCATCAGGTCGCGGTGGTCGCCGACGAGGATGCCGACTCCCATGCCCAGCCCGATCGCGACCGGGAACAGCGACGCGGTGCGCAGGTTGTCCAGTGGGCGGGGGCTGCTCAGGGCATTGGATCCCATCATGGCGGCGATCGCACCGAGCAGCATGGCGACGATCGTCGACATCTCGTCTGCGCCGGTGGTGCGGGCGAAGGCGAATTCGATCGCGAGGGCACCCGCCATCGCGACCGCCGCGAAGAGCGCCGTGCGCAGGCGCAGCAGTCCGGGGTCGGACCCGAGCACGGCGTCCCAGGTGTGCGACAACCACGCACGGGGGCGTTGCGCGATTATCGACATGATGCCGACAATAACATGTATGATACCGATGATCGGAGGTGCGTGAGGTGACCGGACGACACGGCGGCACGGCCGTGAAGGACCCGTGTGCGGTGCTGGAGACGCAGGCTGCAGTGATGGTGAGGAATGCCGAACTACTGCGCCGACGCTCCGATTTCGACGGGCATATGGACCGGGCCGGCTATCTTCTGTTGATCGCGCTCGATGCGCTGGGGCCGTCCGACATCGGCACCCTCGCGGGGGCGCTGGGGCTCGACCCCTCGACCGTGGGCCGCCAGGTCGGTGCTGCGGAGGCGAAGGGTCTGGTGACACGGCATACCGACGAGCACGACCGACGCCGGTCGATCGTGGCTCCCTCGTCGGAGGGAGCGGCGGCGATGGCCGACCTGCACGAGGCACGCCGGCAGCGATTCTGCGACCTGCTGGCCGACTGGAGCGAGGAGGACCGGGCTCTGCTGGCGACCATGTTCACGCGGTACAACGACGTCGTCGCCCGGGCGTATCTGACCCGCGTCGACGGCTTCCCGGCGGATCGGGCACAGGGCTGAACGGCGAGGTCAACTCGCCTCGGACAGGACCTCGGGCCAACTGCCCTTCCGCTTTTGCAGATCTGACATCTGCGCGGTGGTGATCGGCGTGCCGTCGATGGTCACCGTCGGCACCGCACTCACGTCCTGCTGGGCCCCCTCGGCCGTGGTCTGCACGAACCGGCGGTGGGTGCGGCTCTTGACGCAGTCGGCGAAATCGTGCTGCTCCGGCACCTCGACGTCGCGTCCGAAGGAGATGAGCTGTCGATCCGAGTAGCCGGCATCCTCACCCCGCTGATGCCGGAGGGTGGTGTGCACGTACGCCGTCAGCCGCTTCGCGTCGGCGGCGCAGTCCGCGGCGTTGGCGGCACGGGACGAGGCGTCGCCCTCTCGATCCAGGAAGGTCGCGAAGTGGTAGATCAGGCGGATCTGCCCGTGACGAGCGGACGCGGCCATCGCGTGCCCGTTGGTCATCTCCAGCTTCCGGCAGAACGGGCACTGGAAGTCGAGGTAGACATCGACCCGCGGGACGGACGACGTGTGTTTGCCGGGGAAGGCGTCGATGCCACCCTCGGTCAGAGCGCCGCGGGGCAGGTGATGAGCGGGTGGTGAGGATGGCTGCGAGGGGGTGGGTTGCGTGGAGCGTGCCGGGGCGCTCGAGGTGGGGGAAGCCTGGTCGGTGCGGGGCGTGCTCCGATCCGCCGAAGGCGTCGGTCCGGTGACCGTGACGTCGGGACCGCAGGCGCCCAGCACGACGCAGATGGCGCTCGCGACGCCGATCGGCAGGCTCCGATGTCCTCTCCCCATGGCGTCACCGTACTCCGTGCATCGCGTCGACGAGGCGATCCGAAAGGCCCCGACACGTGCCGCTGACGTGAGCAAGGCCTCACTTCGCGGCCGACGCAGCATGGTGCCAACCGGCTGGATCGGTCCTACGGTGGAGGTATGACGACTTCCGGCACAGGCAAGCGGCCCCACGTGGTGGTGGTCGGTGGAGGATTCGGTGGCCTCGGCGTGGTGCACGCGCTGCGGAAGGCCGACGTCGACATCACCCTCGTCGATCAGCACGCCTACAACACCTTCCAGCCCTTGCTTTATCAGGTCGCGACGGCGACCCTCAACCCGGGCGACGTCACCTGGTTCCTACGGGCGGTGCGTGCCCGGCAGCGCAATGTGCGTTTCGTGCAGGGTGCCGCCATCGAACTCGACCCCGGCGAGCATCGGATCGGCTTGGACAGCGGCCATGAACTCACCTACGACTACCTCGTGTTGGCATGCGGAGTGACCGCCAACTTCTTCGGCATCCCGGGTGCCGCGGAGAATTCGATGCCGCTGTACACCCGGGGTCAGGCGCTGGATCTGCGTGACAGGATCTTCGCCCGACTCGAGGACGCGGCCGTCAACTACCCCGACCAGGATCTGCGGATCGTCGTGGTCGGGGCCGGCCCGACCGGTGTCGAGACGTCGGGCGCACTGGCGGAAATGCGCAACAAGGACCTGCCGGTGCTGTATCCCGAGCTGAACCCCGAGCGCGTCCACGTGACCTTGGTGGAGATGGCGAGTCATCCGCTGGCACCGTTCTCGCAGGGCAGCCGTGAATACGCGCGTAAGGCGCTCGCCCACCGCGGCGTCGACCTCAGATTCGACACCAAGGTCCAGGAGGTGCGGGCGGACGGCGTCGTCGTCGGGGACGACGAGGAGTTCCTCCCGGCCGGCATCGTCGTCTGGGCGAGCGGTGTCTCGGTGGCCGACCACGTCGCCGACTGGGGCCTGCCACAGGGCAAGGGCGGCCGGGTCAGGGTGGACGAGCACTTCAGGGTGCAGGGACGGACGGATGTCTTCGCGGTGGGCGACGTCGCGGTCGGGGAGGGCGATCACGCCCTACCGCAGTTGGCGCAGCCGGCCATCCAGGCCGGGCGGCATGCCGGTCGCGTCATCGCGGCGGACGTGGCCGGCGTCGGCGACGTCGAGCCGTTCAGCTACAGCGACAAGGGGATCCTTGCCACCATCGGCCGCAGCGCTGCGGTCGCCGAGGTGGCGCACATGCCGAACCTCACCGGATTCCCGGCGTGGGCCATCTGGAATGCCGTGCACATCACCACGTTGCTCGGTGGTCGCAACCGCGCCGCGGCGATGGTCAACCTGGGTGCCAAATATCTCGCGTGGGGCAGGACGCACAACGCGATCGTCGGCGAGACACCGAAGGCCGTCGCCCGCAGGATGCGGGGACGTCAGGGGTCTGTCGGGTAGCGTGGGGGCCGCGCCAGGGGTCGGCGAGGAGCCGACGCGCGGCGCGCCTGCACTCACCGTCGGGGGAAAGACCATAGGCTCGTGGCTATCGAACGACTTCGGGACCGTCTGGCTCGTCGCGCCCTGATCAAGGCGCAGCGCGAGCAGTTCGACCTCGGCTCCATGCCGATCTCGATTCTGCCGAAGTCCAGCTTGTTCCCGCTGCAGCGGCACGGCCTCGACCCGGTGAAGGCGCTCGGCGAGCGCAGGGCCCTCGATCCGATCAGCCGCATCAAACTCCCGTTCAAGTTTCGGGTCTGGTTGGTGAGTGGCTATGACGAGGCACGGGCGGTGCTCGCCGACCCCACCGGATACAGCACGGACATCCGGCACATGATCGGGGTTCGCGGCGCCGCGAGATCGGACGACATCGGTGGATTGGGATTCACGGACCCTCCCGATCACACGCGGCTGCGTCGGTTGCTGACCCCCGAATTCACCCGTCGGCGGCTCTCCCGCCTGCAGCCGCGCATCAGCGAGATCGTGGAGCGGCAGCTGGACGTCGTCGAGCGTCAAGGGCCGCGTGTGGATCTGCATACGGCCTTTTGCCATCCGGTGCCGTTCCTGGTGATCGGCGAACTGCTCGGCGTCACCTACGACAGCGCCGACTTCCAGCGCCTGGGCAAAGCCCGGTTCGACGTCACCGACGGGGGGCCGGGTGCTCTCGGTGCGGTCTCGCAGTCGCGTGACTTCCTTGCAGCCGAGGTGCGCCGGCAGCGGCAGGACCCGGGAGAGGGGCTGATCGGTCAGATCATCCGTGACCACGGTGATGAGATCGACGACCACGAGCTGGCCGGCTTGGCGGACGGAGTGCTGACGGGAGGCTTCGAGACGACGGCGTCGATGCTCGCGCTCGGATTGGTGCTGCTGATGCGCGAACCGCGACATCTGGCGCTGCTGCGTGATCACCCTGACCGCGTCGACCAGGTCGTCGAGGAGATGTTGCGCTATCTGTCGGTGGTGCAGATGGCATTCCCGCGATTCGCCAAGACCGACCATGATCTGTTCGGCGTTCACATCCAGGAGGGCGACGTGTTGTTGGTCTCCCTCAGTGGCGCCAACCGTGATGCACGCCTGGGCGCAGGGATGGAGGAGTTCGATCCGACACGCGAGCCGATCGGTCACCTGACCTTCGGGCACGGCCTACATCGGTGTGTCGGTTCGGAACTCGCCCGCATGGAGTTGCGCACTGCCCTGCCGGCGATCGTGTCGCGCTTCCCCGACCTGCGGCTGGCCGTGCCGTTCGAAGAGCTCGAGTTCCACCGTCTGGCACTGGTCTACGGAGTCGATGAGCTCCCCGCTCTGGTCACGTAACGCCGAGCCGGTGCAGCGTCCCCTTTATCGGATGGTCGAGTAGGCGAGCCCCCAGGGCGAGCCGTATCGAGGCCCTACCCCGGCCGGCCGAGTAGGCCGAGCGCCCTGGCGCGAGGTGGTTGCAGACCTCACCCCGGCCGGTCGAGTAGGCCGAGCGCCCTGGCGCGAGGCCGTATCGAGGCCTGGTGAGGTGAGGCTGGGACTGGCTGACTACGGAGTGGCTATCCGGTGTCTTGTCGTTCGGGTGGTGCGCCGGGCCCGCGGATGAGCGGGTCGTCGGGTTCGAGCGGCTGGGTGGGCATCCGTCCGGGGG
>CAZMLG010000168.1:0-7057 GCA_964566985.1 uncultured Intrasporangiaceae bacterium | reverse complement strand
CGGCCTTGGCGCCGATGATCGTCGGCAGCGCGTAGCCGCAGTTGCCGAAGCTCATGGGGGCGAAGAACGACCGGGGCTCCTCGAAGCGCAGGTAGGAATGGGCGACCGAGTTGATGTTGCCGATGTCGGTCGACACCATGACGTGCTCGGGCATCGCCTTCTCCAACTCACGAAGGACCTGCCGCGGGCTGAGCCAGTTGCCGTCCTCGGACTTGGCCTCCTCGATCATGTCGAGGCTGAAGTCGTCCTTCTCGTGCGTCCACTCGTCGAGTTCGGCCTCCCAGGCCTCCTTCTCGGCCCGGATGGTCTGCGCACGCTCGTCGCGCGTCGCGTCGGCCGTCGTGTCCCGCCCTTCCAGGCGCTTCGTGAGAGCCGACGCCGCCTGCTTCGCGTCGCCGCAGATGCTCACGTCGGTCTTCTTGACCAGTCCGAGCATCTTCGAATCCGCGTCGACCTGGATCAGTTGGGCGTCCTGCGGCCAGTAGTCGATACCGTATTGCGGCAGCGTGCCGAACGGGCCGAGCCGCGTGCCGAGGGCCAGGACCACGTCCGCCTTCTTCAGTAGCTTCATGCCGGCCTTCGACCCCTGGTACCCCAGTGGTCCGCACCACAGCGGGTGGCTCGCCGGGAAGCTGTCGTTGTGCTGGTAGCTGTTGACGACCGGTGCACCCAGACGCTCGGCGAGGGCGATCGTCTCCTGCACGCCGTCGCCCATGACGACCCCGCCGCCGGAGATGATCACCGGGAACTGTGCCGTCGCCAGCAGGTCGGCCGCGGCATCCAGGCTGGCGTCACCGCCGGGGCCCCGGTCGAGTTCCTGCGGCATCGAGATCTCGGTCTCGATGTCGCCGTAGAAGAAGTCCCGCGGAATGTTCAGCTGAGTCGGGCCGATCTCGCTCTTGGCGCGATCGAACGCACGCGCCGTCAACTCCGCCATCCGAGCCGGGTTGTTGACGTGCGCCTGGTATTTCGTGAATTCCTGGAACATCGGCAGTTGGTGGGCTTCCTGGAAGCCACCCAGGCCGATGCCCTTCGAGCCGGTCTCCGGGGTGACGATCACGACCGGGCTGTGCGCCCAGAACGCCGCCGCGATCGCGGTGACGCAGTTCGAGATGCCCGGACCGTTCTGGCCGATGCACACTCCGTGGCGGCCGCTGGCGCGCGAGTAGCCGTCCGCCATGTGCGCCGCACCCTGTTCGTGCACGACGGGGATCAGTCGGATGCCGGCCGGAGCGAAGATGTCCATGGCATCCATGAACGCCGAGCCCATGATGCCGAAGATGTCGGTGATCCCGTTCGCCACGAGGCTCTCGACGAACGCCTCCGACGGGGTCATGCGCTGCACACCCTTGACGACGGACCGACCGTCAGGGGTGGGAGTGGTGTCAGTCATCGCTGCTCCATTCAGGGGATGTGGTGAGCATTGGTGTGGCGTGCGGCGACGCGTCTCACGCCGTTTCGGTATTTGGTGTCACATAACTCGATAATCGAGATCATGTCACCCCTGACGATAGAACGCCCGCGGATCATACGTCAACAATCGAGACGTTACGTTTCATAAAACAAGATCTTCGTCTAGGGTTGGCGTCATGACCTCCAGCCACGACGACATCCACGGCCTTGCCACCATCGACGGGGACACGCCCGCCCTGCGCCTGTTCGCCCTGCTGGAACTGATCTGCTCCAAGGACGAATTCGTCTCGCTGCAGGGACTGGTGGCCGAGACCGGACTGCCCAAGCCCACCGTCCACCGGATGCTGGGCCAGCTCGAGTCGGGCGGACTGCTGACCCGGCAGAACGACGGGCGCCTCTACGGCACCGGCGCACGGCTGCGGGGCCTGGCCGAGAACATCCTCATCAACGCGACCCAACACGGAGCTCGGCACGCCGTGCTGAAACACCTGGTCGACCAGGTCGGCGAGAGCTGCAACGTCACGGCCTTGTCCGGCAACGAGGTCGTCTACCTGGATCGCGTCGAGACGAGGGAGCCGCTGCGCTTCTACCTGCGAGCCGGCTCTCGCGTGCCGGTCCACGCGTCGGCGAGCGGCAAGATGATCCTCTCGCAACTGCCGGCGAGCCAACGGCACAAACTGCTCGGCCATGCTCCCCTCACCCGGCACACGGGCTCGACCATCACCGATCTCGACGCGCTCGAGGCCGAGCTGGTCCGGACCGGCGAGCGCGGCTACGCGATCGACGACGAAGAGTATCTGTCCGGACTCGTCTGCTTCGCCGTCCTCGTGCCCGCCGAGCACGGCCGCAGCAACCTGTGCGTCGCCGCGCAGGCGCCCGGTCTGCGTATGTCGGTCGACGACGCCGAGTCCGTCGTCCCCGCCCTGCGTGAGGCCGCCGAGTCACTCGCCGCCGTCGAGCGCGAGGGCTCCGCCCCCGACGAGGAAGGAACCGCGTCATGACCACTTCGGCCCCCGACATCGACGTCGACGTCCGCACGGTCTTCGGGCTGGACACTCGCATGCGCGTGCCGGCCTTCAGCGAACCGGACGATTTCGTCCCCCGCATCGACCCGGCCTATCACTTCGATCACGAGGTCACATTGGCGATTCTCGCCGGGTTCGCACACAACCGCCGTGTCCTCGTGCAGGGCCTGCACGGCACCGGCAAGTCGACCCACATCGAGCAGGTGGCCGCCCGCCTGAACTGGCCGTGCATGCGCATCAATCTCGACGGTCACCTCTCGCGACTCGACCTGATCGGCCACGACACCATCGTGATCGAGGACGACAAGCAGGTGACACGGTTCCAGGAGGGGATCCTCCCGTGGGCCCTCGACCGCCCCATGGCGCTGGTGCTCGACGAATACGATGCGGGCCGTCCCGATGTCATGTTCGTCATCCAGCGGCTGCTGGAGCGGGACGGGCACCTGACGCTGCTCGAGCAGAACAGGGTGGTGCGGCCGCACGAGGGCTTCCGCATCTTCGGGACCAGCAACACGGTCGGCCTGGGCAACCTCAGTGGCCTTTACCACGGCACACATCAACTCAACCATGCGCAACTGGACCGATGGAACATCGTCGCGTCGCTCTCGAACCTCTCCCCGGAGGCCGAGGCCGCCGTGGTCGTCGCCCAGGTGCCGTCGATGACACGCGAGCCCGAGCTGCTCGACCGGATGGTCCAACTGGCCCGGCTGACCCGCGCCTCGTTCCGTTCCGGCGATCTGTCGACCCTGATGTCCCCTCGGACGGTCATCACGTGGGCGGAGAACCGGGAGATCTTCGGGGATCTCACCCTGTCGTTCCGGCTGTCGTTCCTCGGCAAATGCGACGAGGCCGAATACCCCGTCGTCGCGGAGCTGTTCCAGCGGTGCTTCGACACCGAGCTGGTCATTCCGGACGAGACGGCCGACGATCCTCCCCGGCTCGTGACCCGCACGGCGTGACCGTGCGCGCCGACACGGCCGGGGTGATCGCGCCGGCCGACCTCCCGGACCTGGAGCGTGCCCGCCGCACCCAGGAGTGCGACCGACTCTGCGTGGCGGGGGTCCATGCGCTGACCGGTTTGCCGCGCATCAGCCGTCGCGGTCGCCATTGGTATGACGACGGCACCCGGCTGTTCCTGCCCGCCCCGACCCTGCACGTGCACGCCGACATCGACGGGTGGACCGACTTTCGCGGAGCCGCCGACGGAGTGGCCGGCAGCCTGTTGCTCACCGACCGGGACCTGTTCGCGGAGCAATGCCCGGGGGGCGTCGGCCTCGCCGCGGTGATCTTCGCCGTGCTGGAACAGGTGCGTGTCGAGCATCTGCTCCCCCGCGAGCTGCCCGGCATGCGCCGGAACGTCGCGCAACGGCATGAGCACTGGGTTCGGCAGTTCATCGGTCACGGGTTGTCCGAGAGCGAGCGGGCTCTGCACGTGCTCGCCGTGGATCTGACGGCGCGGGTGCACGTGCTGGGGGCACCGCTGGACGATGACGTCGCCGACCTGGTCGAAGCGACACGGTGGGGTCTGGCCGGGGAGATCGGCGCCGACCTCAGAGCCCTTCGTCGGCTGACCGAGGACCAGCGCCGATACGGTGTCGTGGCCAGGCGGATCGCGGAGGCGGTGGCGGCGCGGCTCCCCGAGGGGCACGGCAGGTCCGAGGACGAGGCCGACGAAGGGCTCGAGTCGGCCAGTGGATTCTCGCTGCTCGCGGGATTCGAGGCCGACGAGTCCGTCCCTCGGGCGGCGTCCGGGCACAGCCGCGCCCTCGACGAATCCGCCGGAGGCTATCGGGTCCACACCCACGCCTACGACGAGGTGCGAGCGGCAGAGAGCCTTGCCCGGCCCGACCTGTTGCGGCGTCACCGACAGGATCTCGACGAGTTGGTCCGCTCTCACGCACCGTCCGTGCCCGGACTCGCGCGCACCTTGCACGCCCTGCTGTCCACCCCGGTCGACATCGCGTGGCAGGGCCACCAACCGTCAGGGGTCGTCGACGGGAAGCGCCTCGCGGGGCTGGTCGCCGACCCTGCCGACCGGCACGTCTTCCGCCGCCCGACGCTTCGCACCACACCATCGACGAGCGTGTCCATCCTGCTCGATCTGTCCGGATCCATGCGCGGGCACGCCCCCTACGTCGCCGTGCTGGTCGACACGCTCTGCCGCGCGCTCGACCGGATCGGCGCGGTCAACGAGGTCCTGGGCTTCACCACGAGCAGTTGGCGTGGAGGCCGGTCACGCGCCGCATGGGAAGCCGGCGGTCGGCCGCCGCACCCCGGCCGCCTGGCCGACCTGCGGCACGTCGTACTGAAGAGTTCCACGGCACGCTGGCGCCACAGTCGGGAGAGCATCGCGGCGATCCTGGTGCCCGAGATCTACAAGGAAGGCGTCGACGGCGAAGCCCTTCGATGGGCCGCGGACCGGGCACGTTCACTCGATGCCGAACGGCACCTGGTGATCTCGGTCTCCGACGGCAGCCCGTCGGAGCGGTCGACCGCGCTCACGAATGACGAGCACTACCTCGGTCAACACCTCCGACAGGTGGTCGACGAGACCAACCGAAGGCCCGGGTTCGCCGTGGTCGCACTGGGACTCGGTCTCGACCTGAGCCCCTACCACGACCATGCCCGGGTGGTGCACGACACGCAGGTCGCATCCGTGCACTCGGGTCTCGCCGACCTCCTCGCGCTGTTGCGCGGATGACCGTCGGCGCCCGCCCACTCGCCGACCGCGCACCCGACCGGGCCGGTCAGTGCCACGAGGGCACCACGCGATCCAGCCACGCATTGCCGAACACGCGGCCCGGGTCGACCCGGTCACGTAGTGCCGCGAAGTCGACCAACCGCGGGTAGGCCGCCGCGAGCGCCGCCGCGTCGCACACGAACGCCTTGCCCCAGTGCGGGCGTGCGCCGAGCGGTAGCACCGCGTCCTCGATCGAGCGCAGCGCGCGGTCGACGACGTCCGGTGTCCGCCTCCACGTGAAGTGCAGGCCCGCGACGTCGGCCGAATGCGAAGGGCTCAGCCACAGGTCGTCCGCGGCCACCGATCGGATCTCGACGGTCTGCAGCGCGTCGCGGAACGACGGCGCGAGGCGTCGAAGCCTGCGCAGCGCCTCGCGAAGGCTGCCTCGCGGCACCAGATACTCGCTCTGGATCTCCTCCCCCTTGCTGGGTGTGAACTCGATCCGGAAGTGCGGGAGCCGCCCGGCCCACGGCCCGGGGACGCCGGTTTGATCGGTCATCGCAGCGGCGTCGACGTCGGGCAGGATGTGCAGCGGCGCGGTCGACCGGGTCGCTCCCGCCAGCCGGTCCGGAGGAGTCCCGCCTCGCTGCTTGACCCACACCCGCGCCTCGTCGCCGAAACGGGTGAACACGCTGACGCTGTAGCGATCGGCGGTGATCGCGTCGTAGTCGTCGAGCAGAGCCCGCCATCCGAGTCCGGTATAGACCGCCTGCCACACCTCGTAGGCCGGTTCGAGGTCGAGCTCGAGTCGGGTGACGATCCCCAGCGCGCCCAGCCCCACCACGCTGCCGGCGAAATCCGGGTCGCCGCGCCGCAAGGTCCTGATCTCGCCGTCGGGCCCCACGAGGTCCATGCCGGCGACGGCTGCCGCCAACGACCGATTCTCGTCGCCCGAGCCGTGGGTGCCCGTGGCGACGGCTCCGGCGACGGTGATGTGCGGAAGCGAGGCGAGGTTGGCCAGCGCCCAGCCGGCGGCCTGCAGCCGGGTCGCCACCGCGCCATACGTCATCCCGCCCGACACGGAGGCCTGCCGACGGACCGTGTCGATCTCGACGTGCGCCGGCAGGCCCGCCGTCTCGACCAGGACGCCGTCGGTGTCGGCGATGGTGTTGAACGAGTGACGGGATCCGAGGGCACGGACCTTCGGGGAGGACGCCACGAGTCGGCGCAACCCGTCGAGCGACTCGGGGCGTTCGATCCGGCGGGCACGGTAGGTGACGTTGCCCGCCCAGTTGGATCCGGCGGCCCCGAGCGAGTCAGTCACGATGCTCCAGATCGGCGCGACGCGGCGAGGTGGTCAAGGTCGGGTCGCGCTTGACGACCGGGTCGAGCACCTCGTCGATCTGCCGCATCAGGTCGGCATCCAGGCGGACCCCGGAGGCCGCGGCGTTGTCGCTCACCTGCTCCGGGCGGGATGCCCCGACGATCGCCGCCGACACGTTGTCGTTCTGCAGCACCCACGCGATCGCCAGCTGGGCCATGGTCAGACCCGCATCCTTCGCCAGCGGCTCGAGCCGGGCCACCCGCTCGAGGATCGTGTCGGTGAGCACGCCCTTGATCATGGCGGCGCCACCCTTGTCGTCGGTCGCCCGCGATCCCGCCGGCGGCTGCGCCCCGGGCTTGTACTTGCCGGTGAGGGCACCCTGCGCGATCGGCGACCAGACGATCTGGCCGATGCCGAGCTCCTTGGCAGCCGGCACGACCTCGGGCTCGATGACCCGCCACAACATGTTGTATTGCGGCTGGTTGGACACGAACGGGATGTGCAGTTCGCGGGCCAGGGCATGCCCACGGCGCAACTGATCGGCGGTCCACTCGGAGACCCCGATATAGAGTGCCTTGCCCGCACGCACCACGTCGGCGAACGCCTCCATGGTCT
>CAZMLG010000167.1:0-7119 GCA_964566985.1 uncultured Intrasporangiaceae bacterium | reverse complement strand
TGGACGAGGAGCTCGACCGGCTCAGCCGCCGGGAGAAGGAGGTCATGCGCCTCATCGCCCGCGGCTACCAGTACAAGGAGGTCGCCGGCGAACTGTTCATCTCCGTCAAGACGGTCGAGACCCATGTCTCGTCGGTGCTGCGCAAGCTGCAGTTGTCCTCCCGCCACGAACTGACCCGGTGGGCGATGGCCCGCCGGCTGCTGTGACGGCATACCCCTCCGGTGCGGGCCTCTCCCGCCCCGCCGAGGGAGGGGCCCGAGGCGGGGGTGGGAAGGGTCACGCCTTCGGCTCGCCCTCGGCGCGCCGCTGTGCGGCATACAGCTCGACCTGCCGCTCCAGTTTGCGGCGCAACATCGTCGAGGCCAGCAGCCCGAAGATCACCGCGGCGGCGAGTCCGACGTAGGAGAAGCCCTTCAGGTAGTCCTCCGCGGTCTTGCCGAGATAGAACACCAGGTAGGTGGTGCCGCCGGCCCAGCACAGTGCTCCGGCGATGTTGGCGGGCAGGAACTTGTGGTAAGGCATGTGCAGCGATCCGGACAGCGGCCCGGCGAAGATCCGCAGCAGGGCCACGAACCGGCCGAAGAACACCGCATAGATGCCGTAGTGGCGGAAGATGTGCTCGGCGTAGGCGATCAGGTCGTCGTTGACGTGTTTGGGGAACTTGCGCCCCAGCCAGTCGAAGAGCTTCGTGCCCCATCGATGGCCGATGGTATACCCGATCGAGTCGCCGACGACCGCACCGACGATGCCGGCGATCGCGACGCTGTGCGGGCTGACGTTCAGCTCGTGGCGGGAGGAGAGCAGGGCCGCGATGACCAGCATGGTCTCGCCCGGGATCGGCACGCCGAGGCTCTCTGCGCCCACCAGCAGACCCACGACGAGATAGACCGCCAGGGGCGGGATCGTCGTCAGGAAGTGCTCCACGCAGGACCCCTTGTTCGTGCGCGAGCGTCAGCCCCGCCGTGAATGAGTGCGATGGTGAGGTTCGCCTGGCATCCTAACCCTGCGTGCGACGAGCACGGTCGCAGGTCGGGTGACGAAACGTGCGGTATTCGTCACGCCGTGTCACCCAGTCGGCGAGATTGTGCCTTCATCACCATCTGGCCGACCTGGGTCATGAACTCGCGCTCCTCGCAGCGCAGCCCCAGCACCGGAATGCGGAGCACGTCGTGATCGCCGATCGTGAGGCTGTTCTGCCGGAGCGAGTCGTCCACGGGAGATGCCCCGGCGAAGTGGTGGGCGCCCTCGATCTCGACGACGACCCACAAGTCGGTCCAGCGGACGTCGAGGTAGAGGCGCCCGGATTCGGTATGCACGACCGCCTGGCGATCCGGTGTCGGGAGACCGTAGCGGCGGCACAATCGCGCAAAATCCAGCTCGCCGAGGGAGTGGGCGCCGTCGCAGACGTCCGCGACGATCTGTTCGAGGAAGGCTCGACGCTCGATGCGGCCGGTCGATCGCCAGGCACCACGCAGTCGGCTCGTGGAGGTGAGGCGCTGCTGGGCGGTCATCGCCACGAGGGTGGCGGCTTGGCGTTCGGAGGCCGCAGAAGCCGCCGCTCTGATCACGGCGATGTCCGGGCGAGTGCGTGGAATCCCGGCACCGATCGGTGGTTCAAGGTGTCGCCTGCGACGCACGCGGGCCCCGGGCACGCGGTGTGCACGGTTGCTGTGCGGCACGCTGATTTCGATCGTGGCATGCTCCCAGCCGGTCAGGCCCGCCTGCTGGAGTGCGGTGACGCCATCCAGTCGGGCACCGGGCCCCGCTTCGAGGACGGCTGTCCAGCGACGGCGCATCACGGACGTATCGTCCGCGCGAGAGGTGAACCCGCTCGGATCCGGGGCCGCCGATCGGATCAGCACGGTCGACCGGCCCGCCGACGCCCACCGGCCGGCCTCGATTTCGGTGCGGACATCGAATCGCGTGATACCCAACTGTCGCAGCTGAGCTCGGGAGGCGACCCCGGCCTGTGCCCGAGCAAGGTCGGCGGTCACGGTTCGCCGCCAATCCCGGCGCCGCGGCATGCGCGGTGGATTGCGTGCCATCGGCTCAGTGTGCCGGGACGAGCGACGGTTCCGATGAGTAGCCGTGTGGATAACCTCCGCTCGCCGAGTGTGGGTGACGAAACGTGCGGTATTCGTCACCCTGCGTCACCCGAAACGCTGACTGCCGCGGTGTCCGGCCCGATGCGTAAGGTTGGCTGCGAGATGAGCAGCCTTTTCGATGACCTTCCCCTGCCCGGACTCGACTCGCGATCCGCGTCGGCCCAGGTGCCGACGACCACCGGTGACCACGACGTCGCCGTCGGCGCCGACGGCGTGCCCGCCTGGGCGCGACAGGGCGCACGCCCGCCGCACGGGTCCGGTGACGGCATGCCGGCGTGGCCCTCGGCCCAGCCGGACCGGTCGCCGCAGGCGCTGTTGGACGGTCTCAACCCGCAGCAGCGGGAGGCCGTGGTGCACGAGGGCGGCCCGCTGCTCATCGTGGCGGGCGCCGGCTGGGGCAAGACCCGCGTGCTCACCCACCGCTTCGCCGACCTGCTGGGGGAGCGGCACGTCCACCCGGGCCAGATCCTGGCCATCACCTTCACCAACAAGGCCGCCGCCGAGATGCGCGAGCGGGTCGAACACCTCGTCGGCCCCGCCGCGAAGGCGATGTGGGTGTCGACGTTCCACTCGGCGTGCGTGCGGATCCTGCGCCGGGAGGCGACGAAGGTCGGGATGAAGTCGACCTTCTCCATCTATGACGCGGCCGACAGCAAGCGCCTGATGGCGATGGTCCTGCGCGATCTCGATCTGGACTCGAAGCGCTATCCGCCGCGGTCGTTCAGCCATCAGGTGAGCAATCTCAAGAACGAGCTGGTCGACGAGGAGACCTACGCGGCGCAGGTGGCCGAGGGCACCCATCAGGAGCGCATGCTGGCCGAGGCGTATGCCGCCTACCAGCGCCGGCTGCGTCAGGCCAACGCCCTCGACTTCGACGACCTGATCATGACGACCGTCAACATCCTGCAGGCCTTCCCGGAGGTGGCCGAGCACTATCGCCGCCGCTTCCGGCACGTGCTGGTCGACGAGTACCAGGACACGAACCACGCGCAATACGTCTTGGTCCGCGAACTCGTCGGGCAGACCGTCGACGATCAGGCACTCGATCAGGTGCCGCCCGCCGAGCTCGCCGTCGTCGGCGACGCGGATCAGTCGATCTATGCCTTCCGCGGTGCGACGATCCGCAACATCGTCGAGTTCGAGGAGGACTACCCGGACGCGCGCACCATCCTGCTGGAGCAGAACTACCGCTCGACGAGCACGATCCTGCGCGCGGCCAACGCGGTGATCTCGGGCAACCCAGGCCGCCGGCCGAAGACGCTGTGGACCGATGCGGGCGAGGGCGAGCGCATCGTCGGCTATGTCGCCGACTCGGAGCACGACGAGGCCGCCTTCGTGGCCCGCACGATCGACGACCTGTCCGATCATCACGGCGTGCGGCCGAAGGATGTCGCGGTCTTCTATCGGACCAACGCCCAATCGCGTGCACTGGAAGAGGTCTTCGTGCGCGTCGGACTGCCCTACAAGGTCGTCGGCGGCACCCGATTCTACGAGCGGCGCGAGGTCAAGGACGCGTTGGCCTACCTGCGCGTCGTCTCCAACCCCGCCGACACGGTCAACCTGCGGCGCATCCTCAACGTGCCCAAGCGCGGCATCGGCGACCGCGCCGAGGCGTGCGTGGCCGCGCTCGCCGATCGTGAGCGGATCACGTTCGTCGAGGCGCTGGGCCGCGCGGAGGACGCGCCCGGCATCGCCACCCGGTCGTTGACGTGCGTCAAGGCGTTCACAGCCATCCTGGAGTCGCTGGGGCAGACCCGCGACGCGGGTGTCGGCGTCGGCGACCTGTTGGAAGCGATCCTGGACCGGTCCGGATACCTGTCCGCGCTGCGCGACAGCCCGGACCCGCAGGATGAGACGCGCGTGGAAAACCTCGCCGAGCTGGTCGCGGTGGCAAGGGAATTCGATGAAAACTATCCGGGCGCCTCACTGGAGGACTTCCTCGAGCAGGTCTCGCTCGTGGCGGACGCCGACGAGATCCCCGACGAGGAGGCGACCGGCGGCGAGGACCCGGGTGTCGTCACCTTGATGACGCTGCACACGGCCAAGGGACTGGAGTTCCCCGTCGTCTTCCTCGCCGGAATGGAGGACGGCACGTTCCCCCACCAGCGCGCACTCGGCGACGACCACGAGTTGGAAGAGGAGCGGCGCCTGGCCTACGTCGGCATCACCCGCGCTCGCGAGCGCCTCCACCTCTCGCGTGCGCAGGTCCGATCTGCCTGGGGCGCACCGCAATACAACCCGCCCTCCCGGTTCCTCGACGAGATCCCCGCCGACCTGCTGGACTGGCAGCGGGTCGGTGCCGCGCAGCCGGTGCGGTCGGCGGGGTCGCCGGGCGTCGCGCGGCTCGGGGGCGGCGCGCGGGCGCGCGGATCCACCGCGCGCCAGATCATCTCGCTGGACAGCGGTGACAAGGTCACGCACGACACCTTCGGCCTCGGCACGGTCGTGCGGGTCGAGGGCGAAGGGGACCGCTCCATGGCACACATCGACTTCGGCGGCGAGGCCGGCGTCAAGCGCCTGCTGCTGCGCTACGCGCCGGTGGAGAAGCTGTGAGCGTCCCGGGGGCCGATGGTGTCGTGGACGTGCCGGTCGAGTCGTTGGACTGGCACGAGCAGGTGCAACCGCTGCGCCTGGCCTCGGTCATGGAGTCGGTGCAGGAGGTCGGGGTGCGTGAGCCGGTGCGGGTCACCCCGCGCGGCGATCGCTACATGATCCTCGACGGTGCGCACCGTGCGCGCTCCGCGCAGGCGCTCGGCCTACGGACGCTGCCGTGTCGCCTGCTCGAACTGGCCGACGACGCCCCCGTGGACGGGTGGACGCATGCGATCGCCGGTCGGGTCGAGCTGTCGTCGTCCTCGGGGACGGGCGATCTGGTGGCGCGGATCCACGACGCGCACGGCACCCGCGACCTGTATGCCGAGCGGCCCGGGGACGGGTCCTACCTGCACACGATGCACGCGGTCGGCAGGCTCTATCGCGAGCTGTCCTACGAGCGGGTGTCGGCGCCCGACCTGATCACCGAGCGCACGACGCGGATGACGCAGGTCGAGTGGGTGCTGCCCGAGTGGGGCCGGATCTGCCGGATGGCCGTCGACTTCGGGCTGCTGCTGCCCGGCGTCACGCGCCTCGGGCGCTATCTGGACTGACGGGCCGCGGGGCGGCCGCCGGGGACGTTCAGAAGATGCCGTGGGCCCGCAGCCACGGTGCCGGATCGACCGGCTGACCGTTCAGGTGGATCTCGACGTGCACGTGCGGGCCGGTGGAATGGCCTGTGTTGCCGGAGTATCCGACGACCTGGCCGGCCGACACCGTCTGCCCGACGGACACGGTCGCGCTGGTCATGTGGGCGAACACCGACGAGACGCCGCCACCGTAGTCGATCTCGACGCGGTTGCCCATGCCGTAGTACCAGCCGACCGCGGTGACGGTGCCGCTGTGCAGCGCGTGCAGGGGTGTGCCGACCGGGGTGGCGAAGTCGTCGCCGAGATGCGTCGTGCCCCAGCGGCCGCCGTATCCCGAGGTGAACGACCCGCCGCACCCCGCGATCACGCAGGTCCAGCCGCTCGAGGAGGTGGTGGCGGAGGACGAGGGGTCGGGCGACGCATCCTTCGCGGGGGAGCGGTCGTGCGACCGTGAGGTCTTCGCGTGCTGCTTCGCGCGCTTCGTGGCTGCTGCGCGCGCCGCCTTGGCGGCCCGCGCCGCCTTCGTGCGGTCCTGGTCGGTGGCGGTCTTCCGGCGGGCCGCCTCGGCCGACTGCTCGGTGGCACGGGCTCGGTTGGCGGCCCGGGCCTTCGCCTGGGCGGAGTCGACCGCGCGGGTCGCCGAGCGGGAGGTGGTGTCTTCGCCGCGTCGCTGCCACAGGGTGTTGGCGGCGGCCGGAGTCCGGTCCACGTGGTGTTCGGTCGCGCCCACGGCGGCCTCGCCGGAACTGCTGGCGGTGACCCCGATCGACGTGACCACGACGGCGGCCGCGGTCGCGGGGACCACGACGGCGGGTCGTCGCCAGGCGGTCGACGGGGCGGCGCGATGCCGGCCTCGATATCGGCTCAAGACACAGACCTATCGGTGCTTCGATAACGAATCGGGAACAAACCGAGGGTACAGGGTCGGCATTCTCCCGCGGAGGGGGTTCGTCAGGATCGGTGGAGAACTCCGCGCTGCCGGCGCTGTGGTGGTCGTCACCACCGGAGCGGCAGCCGATAGTCTGCCGTCATGAGTGAAGCACCACTGCGCGTCGTCGTCGCCAAGCCCGGCCTGGACGGCCACGACCGGGGAGCCAAGGTCGTCGCCCGCGCCCTGCGGGATGCCGGGATGGAGGTCATCTACACCGGCCTGCACCAGACCCCCGAGCAGATCGTCGAGGCGGCGATCCAGGAGGACGCCGACGCCGTCGGGTTGTCCGTCCTCTCCGGTGCGCACATGACGTTGTTCGCCAAGGTGACCGAGCTGCTCACCGAGCGCGACGCCGAGGACATCGTCGTCTTCGGCGGCGGCATCATCCCCGAGGAGGACATCCCGCGGCTGCGGGAGATGGGCGTGGCCAAGGTCTTCACCCCGGGTGCGACCACCGAGGAGATCTCCGGCTGGGTGCGCGAGCACGTCGGCGACGTCGACGAGGACTGACGGCGTCGAAAGGCTGTCCCGCGCCGAGCGGATCGGCCATGATGGTCCCATGCAGGAGAATCGGATCGAGGCCGTCTGGGTCGGTGTGACGATCGTCTACGGACTGATCGTCGGGTTCTCGCTCGGCGGGTCGTGGTCCGACGCGTTCACCGTCGCCGGAGCGATCGTCGTCGGGCTCGGATGGGTCGTCATCGGCTGGCGTCGGTATGCCATGCGTCGCCACTACGAGCAGCGCGAGGGGGCGCGCGAGCGAGAACGGCCTACTCGTCAGTAGGTAGTCCGTGCAGCGGCCGCGCACGGGGAGGGATACCCTCGCTGACGGACAATCCCTTCGATGGCGAGGACGGATTCCCCGTGGATCTATTTGAATACCAAGCGCGCGACATGTTCG